>JAJTFN010000037.1 GCA_021298285.1 Verrucomicrobium sp. | reverse complement strand
CGGTACCGGCAACGCTTTGGTCCAAGACGGCGCAGCGGGGCCCGGCCGATCCGGGCGGTGCCGCTGCCAGGCCTCATGGCCCTGCGCGACCTGCGCGTCGATGTGCTGGGGTGAACCAGCGGGACGGGGTGACAGGTGGGATCCTTGGATCACCGCTGTCTCCCAACCTATGAGCCAACGCCGGTCGGGACGGTCGGGACGGGCCTTCCGGAAAACCGGGCGGGAAGCCCGAAACGGTCCCACTCACCAATGCCCATCACCGGGATCCTCATGGTTTCATGCACCGGGAGCCTCACGAGGTTTCCGTCATCTCATGGGCCCATTTTCCGCCCAGTCCGCCTGCGAGGCCCCTCGGTCTCAACATGCCTGCCGGGGTGAACGGACGCCCTGATCGGACCCGGGCCGGGGACATCGGTCGAAAAGCGCTGGTTGAGGGGTTGAAACTCGGGCCACAGGAGACAAACTCGACCCATGCTGTTCCAGACATCACTCGGTCGGATCATTTTATCGCTACCGGGCCGGATCCCAGCATGGCTCGTGGCGTCGGCGATGTCCCTCTGTGCGGCTGACATCAGCTTCAATCGAGACATCCGGCCCATCCTCTCGGATCACTGCTTCTCCTGCCATGGCTTCGACGCCAAGAAGCGGAAGGCGGGGCTTCGCCTCGACACGGCCGAGGGGGCGCTGACCGCCAACAAGGAGGGTCGGGTTGCGATCCGTGCGGGTGACCTGAAGGCCAGCGAACTTTGGCACCGCATCGGTTCGACCGACCCGGATTCGGTGATGCCCCCGCCCGAGACCCACAAGCCGCTCAGTGACGTCCAGAAGGACCTGCTGCGCCGATGGATCGAGTCCGGAGCACCTTACCAGAAGCACTGGGCGTTCGAGACTCCGGCCCCGGTGCCACCGCCGCAGACATCGTCCACCCCTTCTGCACCGCAGCACCCGATCGACGCCTTCCTGGCGGAGCGCTGGCGCCGGGAAGGGGTCTCCCCGGGACCGGAGGCCGACCGCGCAACCCTGCTGCGTCGCCTGAGCTTCGATCTCCGCGGGTTGCCCCCCACGCCTGCCGAGGTCGATGCCTTCGTCGGAGACACGCGACCAGGCTCCTATGAGCGCGTGGTGGACCGGTTGTTGGACACGCCGCAATACGGGGAGCAGATGGCCCGTCACTGGCTCGATGTCGCCCGCTACGCCGACACCCATGGGTTGCACCTCGACAACGAGCGGCAGATCTGGCCCTACCGCGACTGGGTCGTGCGGGCCTTCAACCGAAACCTGCCCTTCGACCAGTTCACCATCGAGCAGTTGGCCGGCGATCTCCTGCCCAACCCGTCCCAGGACCAGTTGGTCGCCACGGGCTTCAACCGCAACAATGTCACCACCGGCGAGGGCGGGGCGATCGACGCCGAATTCATCTTCCGCTACGCCGTCGAGCGCACCGCCACCACCGCCCAGGCGTGGATGGGACTCACGGCCGGCTGCGCGGTCTGCCACGACCACAAGTTCGACCCGATCTCCCAGAAGGAATTCTACTCGCTCTATGCGTTCTTCCACAGCGCCGCCGACCCGGCCATGGACGGCAACGCGTTGCGCACGCCCCCGGTCGTCCCGGTGAAGTCCGAGAAGGACGCCCAGAAACTTGAGGAGTTCGGGACCCGCATCCAGGAGGCCGAACGGGCGGTCGAGGCCCGGGTGAAGGGCCTGTCCTACACCGATCCGGCCACCCTCAACCCGCCACCGCAGGCCCGGGACATCGAAACCGTGTGGCTCGAGGACGGCACCCCGGCCGGGGCCCGCGTGCAGGGTTCGCCGTCCTGGGTGACATCGGCCGACGGTCCCGTGAAATCCGGCAAGTCGGCCCTCCGCCAACGCGGTGACGGCCTCATCCAGACCGTTTACGAGGGCCTGTCCCTCGATGTGCCGGCTGCCGCGAAGGTCTTCGCCTGGGTGCGCCTGGATTCGTCCTCGCTTCCCAAGATGATCATGCTCCAGTTCTTCCAGGGAGACTGGGAGCATCGGGTGGTCTGGGGCGACCCCGACGCCACCGACTGGGGCGTGAAGGGCAAGCCCGGCCGCCAGCCCGCGGGTCCGCTGCCCAAGGCTGGCGACTGGGTCCGGCTCGAGTTCGATGCCGAGGCCCTCGGCCTCAAGGCGGGCCAACCGGTCACCGGCATCGCCTACACCCAGAACGGAGGCACCGTGCACTGGGACCTGGCCGGGATCGGAGGCCGCGTCGACCCGGCGCGCGATCCGCGCAGCTCCTTCTCGGCCTGGCTGGCGCAGCATCAAGGCAAGGACTCCAAGGAGATCCCGGAGAGCCTGCGGAAGATCCTCAAGGAGGTGCCGGCCGACCAGCGCACGCCCGAGCAGACGCGGATGCTGCGCGAGCATTACCTGGCCCGGGTCTGCACCGACACCCGCACCATCATGGACCCCCTCCATGCCATCGTGGCCGACCTTCGCCGCCAGCGTGACGCCTTCCAGGACCAGCTGCCGCAGACCTTCATCTGGCGCGACATGGACAAGCCGCGGGAGAGCTTTGTCATGGTGCGCGGCCAGTATGACGCGCCCGGCGAGAAGGTGGGTCGTGCCGTGCCCGCGGCGTTGCCGGCGCTCAAGGCCTCAGGGCCGACGCCCAACCGTCTCGACCTGGCCCGCTGGCTGGTGTCCCCGGAACACCCCCTGACCGCCCGGGTGACCGTCAACCGCCTCTGGCAGCAGTTCTTCGGGATCGGCCTCGTGAAGACCGCCGACGACTTCGGTTCTCAGGGCGAGCCGCCCAGCCATCCGGAGCTGCTCGACTGGCTGGCGGTTTCCTTCCGGCAATCCGGCTGGGATGTGAAGGCCCTGGTCCGCTCCCTGGTGACCTCGGCGGCGTACCGCCAGTCGGCGGCCGTCCCGCCAGCCCTCCTGCAGCGCGACCCTGAGAACCGCTGGTTGGCCAGGGGGCCGCGCTTCCGCCTGGATGCCGAGCAGTTGCGCGACAACGCCCTGTTCGTCTCCGGGCTGCTCGACGGAACCCTTGGCGGCAAGGGCGTGCGGCCGTACCAGCCGCCGAACATCTGGGAGCCCGTGGGCTACAGCGGCTCCAACACCCGTACCTACCGACAGGAATCCGGGGCGGCCCTCTACCGCCGCAGCCTCTACGTGTTCTTCAAGCGCACGGCGCCTCCTCCCTTCATGGCCACCTTCGACGCGCCCAACCGGGAGCAGTTCTGTTCCCGGCGTGAGCGCAGCAACACCCCCCTCCAGGCGCTGCAGTTGCTCAATGACGTCCAGCATTTCGAGGCCGCCCGCGGCCTGGCCACCCGGATGATGACCGAGGGCGGCACCCGTCCGCAGGACCGCATCGGCTTCGCCTTCAAGAGCGTCCTCTCCCGCCCGCCCAGCCCCGACGAGGCGCAGGTGGTCGGCGAAGCCTTTGCCCGGTTCCAGCAACGCTACCAGGCCGATCCTGAATCCGCCCGCAAGGCCGTCCGCGTGGGTGAATCGGCCCCGCGTGCCGGCCTGCCCGACGCCGAACTGGCCGCCTACACCCTGACAGCCAACCTGCTGCTCAACCTCGACGAGACCGTGACCCGCAACTGACCATGAATCCCCTCCTTGAATTCCATCGGAACCAGACCCGGCGTCAGTTCTTCGGCGACACGGGCATCCGCCTGGGCGGGCTTGCGCTGGCCGCGCTGGGGGCGGGCAAGCTCAACGCCGCCGCGGGCACCCCGCCGGTGGCGAGAGTCCATCCCCCGCTGCCCGGCTTCCCGCACTTCGCGCCCAAGGCCAAGCGCCTCATCTACCTGCACATGAACGGCGCCCCGTCCCAGCTTGATCTCTGGGACCACAAGCCGAAGCTGCAGGAGTACTTCGACAAGGACCTGCCCGACTCGGTGCGCAACGGCCAGCGCATCACCACCATGACCTCGGGCCAATCCAGGTTTCCGGTGGCGCCGACGATGTTCAAGTTCCACCAGGCCGGCCAGAGCGGGCGCTGGATCAGCGAACTGCTGCCGCACACGGCCCGGGTGGTCGATGAACTGGCGGTGCTCAAGTCGGTCCAGACCAATGCCATCAACCACGACCCGGCATGCACCTTCGTGATGACCGGCAGCGAGGTGCCCGGCAAGGCCAGCCTGGGTTCGTGGCTGGCCTACGGCCTCGGCAGCGAGAACAACGAGCTGCCCGCCTTCGTGGTGCTCACCCCCAACTGGTCGTCCAAGGCCGACGCGCAGGCCCTGTTCACCCGCATGTGGAGCAGCGGCTTCCTGCCGACCCGCTACACCGGCGTGGCCCTGCGGTCCATCGGCGACCCGGTGCTCTACATCGACAACCCGCCGGGCGTCAGCCGCGAGGACCGGCGCGGCCTGCTCGACGCGCTCAACCGGCTCAATGCTCGGACGCACGAACGCTGGGGCGACCCCGAGACGCTCACCCGCATCGCGCAGTACGAGATGGCCTTCCGCATGCAGAGCAGCGTGCCCGACCTGGTGGACTTCTCCGGCGAATCGAAGGCCACCATCGACCTGTACGGCGAGGATGTGAAGAAGCCTGGCACCTTCGCCGCCAGCACGCTCCTGGCCCGGCGCCTGGTGGAGCGCGGCGTGCGCTGCGTGCAGATCCTGCACCGCGGCTGGGACCAGCACGGCAACCTGCCCTCCGAGATCCGCGCCCAGTGCAAGGACATCGACCAGGCCTCCGCGGCGCTGATCCACGACCTCAAGGCGCGCGGTCTCCTCGAGGACACGCTGGTCATCTGGGGTGGCGAGTTCGGGCGCACCGTCTACTCGCAGGGTCGCCTCACCCGCACCGACTACGGGCGCGACCATCATCCGCGCAACTTCTGCATGTGGATGGCCGGCGGCGGGATCAAGGGTGGCATCTCGTATGGGGAGACCGACGATTTCAGCTACAACGTGGTCGAGAACCCGGTGCACATCAACGACCTGAACGCGACCATCCTGCAATGCATGGGCGTGGACCATCGCCGGTTCACCTTCAAGAGCCAGGGGCTCGACCAACGACTGACCGGCGTCGAGGAATCTCACCCGATCCAGGCGCTGCTGGCCTGAGGGTGGGCCCCGGTCGTGCCATCGCCGCCGCCCAGGTTGCGGCTCAATGCCAGCGCGGCTCCCGGCCCAACAGGTGGCGCACGAAGAAGTCCATGCGCCGCCGGCTGGCGTAGGGGGTCTCGGCCGCCCCGTGGTTGGTCGAGGGCATCACCAGCAGCTCGAAGTCCTTGTCTGCGCGGACCAACGCGGCGCTGACCTGCATCGTGCTGGCCGGGTCCACGTTGGTGTCCACCTCGCCCACCACCAGGAGCAGCTTGCCGTTGAGCTTGTGAGCGTCCTCGACGTTGGAGCAGCGGCGGTAGGCGTCGTCGACGGGCCAGCCGAGCCACTGCTCGTTCCACCAGATCTTGTCCATGCGGTTGTCGTGGCAACCGCAGTCCGCGACCGCCACCTGGTAGAACTCGCCATGGTCCAGCAGCCCCCGCAGGGCGTTCTGCCCTCCGGCGCTGCCGCCATACAGGCCGACCCGACCGAGGTCCATCCACGGACGGGATTGCGCGGCCGCCCGGATCCACAGCTTGCGGTCGGGAAAGCCCGCGTCCGCCAGGTTCTTCCAGGCCACGTCGTGGAAGGCCTTGGAGCGCTGGCTGGTGCCCATGCCATCGATCTGGACCACCACGAAGCCCAGTTCCGCCAGCGCATGCTGCCGCGTCAGGCGTCCGAACTCCTTGGGCACGAAGGCCCCCTGCGGGCCCGCGTAGATCTCCTCGATCACCGGGAACTTCGCGGCCGGATCCATGCGGGACGGACGGATGAGGATGCCGTGGATGTCCGTCGTGCCGTCGCGGCCCTTGGCGGTGAAGCGTTCCGGGACCGACCACCCGGCGGCCAGGAGCCGGTCGATGTCGGCCCGCTCCAGCTCCAGCACCTTGCGGCCGTCCTCCGATCGGCGCAGCTCGGTCACGGGCGGCTGGTCCACCCGCGACCAGGTGTCGACGAACCAGCGTCGGTCGGGGGAGAAGCGGACCTGGTGGGTGCCGTCGCCCTCGGTCAGCACCACCAGCCCGGTGCCGTCGAAGTTCACCCGGGCCAGGTGCAGGTAGTAGGGGTCCTGTCCCGGCCGGATGCCCCCGGCGAGGAACCAGACCTGCTGGCGCTCCGCGTCGACATGCTCCACCGAGCGCACCACCCAGTCGCCCCGGGTGATGGGGTTCTTGACGGTGCCGCTGGCGATGTCGATGCGCCACAGGTGGCACCACCCGCCGCGCTCGGACATCCACAGCAGTTCGCCCCGATCATGGAGCCAGTGCCGCCAGGTCTTGGCCGTCCAGTCCACCATGGTCCTGGGAGCCTCCTCGACCACCGTGCGGACCGCCCCGGTGCGGTTCACGGCGAGGATCCGGTACACCTGATGGCCCCGTTGGTTGTAGTCGACGTAGACCTCCTTGCCGTCCGGCGACCACTGGACGTCGAGCGCGCCATTCTCCGTGAAGGGGTTGGGACAGAGCGTCTCGTCCACGTCATGCTGGCGGAATCCCTCCACGGCGAAGACCCGCAGTCGCGGGTGGGGCAGGGGATCCCCCGGCTTGAAGTAGTCGTGCGAATGCAGCTTGGGCTGGAGCTGGTCCTTGGGCGCGGCCTCGATCCATGACACGCGCCGGGGTGGCACCTCCCGGACTCGCCGCGCCACGAGGTGCGACGAGTCGGGCGACCAGCGCACCTCCGGGTGATAGGCGTCGCCGGCGACCCCGTCCTTGCTCAGGCGGACCGCCTCCCCGCCGGCCCTGGGTCGCAGGAACAGGTTGTGGTCGCGGATCTCGACCGTCCATCGGCCGTCGGGAGAGTCGTGCGGTCCGGGTTTGGGCGCCGGCGTTTCGTCGGCCTTGGGAATGGTTTCCTTGGATCCGCCGGCTTGGCTCGCGAATTCTGCGCGACCCTCATTCTCCTCAGCGGTGAAGACGCCCACGACCGTGCCGTTCCGGTCGGTGCCCAGCCAGACATGCCCAGCAAAGGTGTGTTGGCGTCGCTCGGCCCCGGCCCGCAGCCGGCCGTAGGGCCGTCGCGTCCCCTGGTCGTCCAGCCAGTACAGTTCCACGTCGTCGGGGGTGCGGTTCACCAGGACGATCTCGGTTTCTGCGCCGGTGGTGCGGGATCTCTGCGGAATCCGCTGGGGCGAGGCGGAGGCGATGGATTTCTCGGGGGCCGGGTCCGGTTCGAGGGAAAGGTCCGGGCCCGAGGCCTTCCAGCGCCGGCCCCCGTGACGGAACCGGAGGATCCGCCGCTCCCCCTCCAGCTCGACCGAGAGCGCGTCGAGTCGGAGGGATCCGGCCTCCACCCCGGAGCCCCCGGCCGCCGTCAGCCGGGAGGCGAGCACGGCGGCGTTGAACAGCGGCTCCCGGGTGGCCTTTCGCGGGTCCACGAACATGTGCTCGCTGCGGTCGGGTGCCGTCGCCACGCGATACCAGAAGCGGCCGTCGCCCCCGGGGATCCACTGCGGGGCCACCGCGGCGCGGAACACGGTGTTCTCGGTGCGCTGGGCCAGGCCGAGGGCGCGCTGGTAGTCGTCGCGGGAGCCCTGGGCGAGGGCGCACAGGCAGCCTGCCAGGAGGACCAGACTCCAGGTGAATGGGGCGGGCTCTCCGATCGGCGGCATCGGTCGGGGATTCCGGCGGGGAGGTCGGCTCATGCGCCCGCCAGTCTGGCATCGCCCCGGAGGCGGTCTTGCAGCACCCTCCGGCCATGTCCGCCAAAGTCCGCACAGGCGGCTCCGGGAGGGCCTCACCGGTGACCCACCTGCCCGTGAGCCTGTTCGCCGAGATCTTCGGGCACGTGCCCGACGCGGCCTTCTTCGTCAAGGACACCCTGGGCCGATACACGGCGGTCAACCGGTCACTTGCCGAGCGGGTCGGCTGCCAGCGGCCCGAGGACCTGATCGGCCGGACCGTCCATGAGGTCTATCCCGCCGACCTGGCCAGCCGATTCGCCCGGCAGGACGAGGCCGTGCTGCGGACGGGCCGGCCCATCGTCGGCAAGCTCGAGCTGCACTGGTACCCGCGCCGGAAGCCCGGTTGGTGCTTCACCACCAAGTTCGCCATCCGCGACGACCGCGGGGTGGTCATCGGGCTGGTGGGCCTGTCGCGGGACCTGCAGGTGCCCGCCGGCGCCGGCCGCATCCCGGCGGGTCTGGCCTCGGCGCTTGATCATCTTGAGGCCCACTTCGACGAGGAGGTGACGCCGACGTCGCTGGCCGCGCTGGCGGGCATCCCGCCGGTCCGGTTCGCCCGCCTCATCAAGCGGCTCTTCCGGACGACGCCCAGCCAACTGATCTCGCACACCCGGCTGACGGCCGCCTCGCGTCTGCTGGAGGACAGCCGCAAACCGGTCGCCGAGATCGCCCATGCCTGCGGTTTCTACGACCACAGCGCCTTCACGAGGGCCTTCCGCGCGGCCACGGGCATGACGCCCACGCGGTTCCGCCGCAGTCGAGATGCCGAGCATCGGGGGGATTGACCGGCGGGTCAGCGCCGTTCGTTGTGCTCGGGCGAGGCGTACCGCGCCCTCAGGTCCGCCAGACGCCGTTGCCAGGCCTCGTCGGGGATCGGCAGGTCACTCCAGCAGGCGTGCCAGTCCAGGCGGGCGGCCTCCAGCATGGCCTCCTCCCAGCGGGCGCGCGCCAGGCCGTCCGGCGTCGGTTGGACGCTGCCCTGGATCAGCAGGCCCAGGCGGTTCCGACGCTGGGCCGCCCCGGCGATCTTGCGGCCCCCCAGCAGCAGGTCCTCCCGTTCCGCGCCGACGAAGCACCGGCCTGGGCCCGCCGGGTCGCAGCATGGGGACAGCTGCGTCTCCACGCCGCAGAGGTCGAGGGCGCGCTGGAGCCAACGGTGGGCCCGCCGGTAGCTCTCCACCGCCGGCAGCGAATACCACGGATGCTGCGGCGGGACGATGATCGCATAGGTCCAGTCGGAGGCGTGAGGCACAAGACCGCCGCCGGTCGGGCGTCGGATGAGCGGCCGCAGCGCGGTCCACGCCGCGATCTCGGCGTGCCTCTGGAAGTAGCCGAACGTGGCGGCCGGCGACTCCCAGCCGTAGCTTCGGAGCACCGGGGCGCCGAGACCGCCCGCCGCCTCGAGCAGGGCCTCGTCCCAAGCCATGTTGCCGGGCGCATCCCCGGCCCCCGATCGGATCCAATGCCACGCTTCGCCCATCGTCCGGAAAGGGTGCCCCGTGCCCGGACCCGGGGCAAAGGTGCAATGGTGGATTGCTTCGCGCGGGCTTCTCTGGCACCCAAGCTCCCCGAATGACGAGACGATGCACGTTTCCTTCGTTGTTGGCCGCGATGCTGATGGCGCTGGTCGCCGGCTGCCGCCAAGAGGCGCCCGAGCTGGCCGCCCGCTGGCACTCCGTCGGGGCCGACGGCCTTCGCAGCCAGGCATCGGTGCCCGCCCTCCGGTCCATGCTGGCCCATCGCAATGCGCCGGTCCTTGCGGAGCGGTTGCGCACGAATGCCACGCGGGCCGCCCTCGAGTGGCTTGCGGCCGGATCCCCCGCCGCCGCCGCGACCGTCGCCCAGGCCCAGCCGCTGGTGGCCGACCTGCTGGACCACGAGTCCGCCGGCGAGGTGTGGCGTCGTGCCGACGGCGCCCGGGAGGTGTTCGTCGCGGTCCGGATCACCGCCGAGCGCGCCCCGCTGTGGAATGACCGGTTCCCGGTGCTGGTCAAGCCCGCGGCCCCCGGCCTGGGCGCTGCCTGGGTCAGTGCCGAGAAGGGCTGGCTGTTCGCGGTGATCCCCTCGGACTCGCCCCGGGCCAAGGCGTTTCGTTCCCGCGTGCTCGGCACGCCGTCCAATGCCTCGCGGCTGCTCGACCTCGAGACGTCTCCCGGCGCCTTCCCCGGCCTCCGTGCGGTCGCGGCGGCCACCAACGGGTCCGTCGTCTGGTCGGGGACCCTCAGCCAGCCCGGCCTGCCGGAACTGAAGCTGGATCCCTGGCGGTATCCAACCAACACCATTTATGACCCGCTGGTGTCCCTCACCGCGGTCCGGGGGGTGTCCCCCCGGATCCTGTCGATCCTCGGGTTGGATCGCCACTTCCAGGGCCAGGAGATCGGGCAGATGTACCAGTGGGCCCAGCAGGAGTCTCCCTTCCAGACCTATGCGGTGGTCCATGTCAGCCAACCGGCCAAGGTGCTCGAGTCGGTCAACGCCGAACTGGCCGGCCTCTATTCGACCAACACCGAACCCGGCAAGCTCGACGGTTTGGTGATGTACGACCCGGCCAAGCAGATCCTCGGCCTGAGCAGCGCCCCGGGCCCGTTGCCCATGCTGACGGGCACCGAGAACCGCGGACCCGGGTTCGTCGGGTTCAGCATGTTCCGCCGGCAGCGCTCGGTCGAACCCGTTCCAGGTGAACTCCTCCAGCAACTCGAGCAGCCGGGGTTGGTGTTCTACGATTGGGAGATCACCTCGGAGAACTTCAACCATTGGTGGGCCAACCTCCAGGTGCGGGACATCTCGATGGGATGGCGACCCGCGCCCGGCGAAGGACCGGCCAGCCAGTGGCTGACGGACAGCCTCGCCAAGGTCGACAACACCGTCACGCAGGTCCGGCAGACGGGCCCTGGAACCTTCGCGTGGAGCCGCAAGGCTCCTGCCGGGTTGACCGCCTTCGAATGGGTGCTGCTGGGGCGGTGGCTCGATCCCGCCCTGCCACGGACTCCGAGGGCCCAGCGGACCGTCCGGTCCGGATCCCCGGCGCCGGTGCCGATGGGACTGCCGGAGGCTCCCCCGGCCAAGGCGGCCTCCAAGCCCGCACCGGCTCCCCAGCCCAAGCCCTGAGACCGGCATGCTCAAGCTCGGCGTCAACATCGACCACGTCGCCACCCTCCGGCAGGCCCGCTACCGGGGCATGGAGCGTGGAGAGCCCGACCCCATCGCCGCGGCCAGGCTTTGCGAGGAGGCCGGTGCCCATGGGATCACCGCCCACCTCCGGGAGGACCGTCGGCACATCGTCGACCGCGACATCGTCGCGTTGCGACGGGCCGTCCGCACCCGCCTGAACTTCGAGATGGCCAATGCGCCGGAGATCGTCGGGATCGCCCTGTCGGTCCGTCCGGACATTGTCTGCATCGTGCCTGAGAAGCGGGAGGAGATCTCCACGGAGGGTGGGCTCGATGTCCGGGGTCACGAGGCGGCCCTGCGCGAGACGATCCGGCGGATGGACGACGCAGGCATCGCCGTGAGCCTCTTCGTCGATCCCGAGCCGTCCCAGATCGAGGCATCGGCCCGTGTCGGGGCGGGATTCATCGAACTGCACACGGGCGCCTACGCCGAGGTGTTCCACCGGAAGGCCGAGAGGAACCGGGAACTGGAGCGCCTGGTCGCCGCATCCGAACACGCCCACCGGTCGGGCCTCCGGGTCAACGCGGGACATGGTCTGAACCTCGAGAACCTCCCGTTGCTGCATCTGGTCCCTCACCTTGAGGAGCTGAACATCGGCCACTCCATCATCAGCCGGGCGGTCTTCGTGGGACTTGAGCGGGCGGTGAAGGAGGTCTTGGCCGCCATGGAAGGCTACGGAGGGACCTCCCGGCCATCGGCGGACGCATGATCCTCGGCGTGGGCATCGACCTGGTCGAGGTCGGTCGCATCCGCGACTCGCTGGAGCGTCTCGGGGAACGCTTTGCCCGGAGATTCCTTTTGCCCTCCGAGTACGACTACTGCTTCGGGCACCCGGATCCGTCCACCCACGTTGCCGCCCGGTTCGCGGCCAAAGAGGCGGTCAGCAAGGCCTTCGGCACCGGCATCGGCGGGGAAATCGGCTGGCTCGACATCGAGGTGGTGCGCTCGGAGCTTGGGTCCACCTCGGTCCAACTGCACGGCGCCGGCCGGGTGCTCTTCGAGCGTCGGTCGGCCCTCGCGGTCCATCTCAACCTCACCCACACCGCCCAGCATGCCGTTGCGGTGGCCGTCCTGGAAGGTGGAGCACCCTGACCCGACGAAAAGGCCCCGCGTCTGCGGGGCCTTTCGGAGGGCGAACCATCGCCCGTAGGGGCCGGGATGAAGGGTTCCGGGATCAGCGGACGCCGTCCTCGGCGACCTCCGGGTCGCGCACAGCCTCCACCGCCTCGATCCGCTTGCGCAGCTTGGCCAGGGCGATGTTCTGGAGTTGCCGGATACGCTCCCGGGTCACACCGAACTTCTGTCCGATCTCGTCGAGGGTCTTCTCCTGGCCCCCGTCCAGCGCGAAGCGCTCACGGAGGATGGTCATCTCGCGGGAATCGAGGATGTGCAGGCTGTTCTGCAGCAATTGGTGGGTCGTGCGGCTCTCCAGGTCCTCGTAGGGGGTCTGGCAGGACTCGTCGGGCACGACGTCCCCCAGGCGGCTGGAATCCTCGTCCCCGAGCGACTCGTCGAGCGAGCTGGTCCGGAGCGAGGCCCGGCGCCACAGGCGCACCTTGCGCAGCGGGACCTGCATCTCCTCGGCGATCTCCTCGTCGGTCGCCTCGCGGCCGAAGAGCTCCTGGAGCTCCATCGCCACCCGCCGCATCTTGGAGATCTTGTCGACCAGATGGACCGGCAGGCGGATCGTCTTGGACTGGTTGGCCAGCGCCCGTTTGATGGACTGCTTGATCCACCACGAGCTGTAGGTGGAGAGCTTGCCGCCCTTGGACGGATCGAAGCGCTCCACCCCCTTCATCAGGCCCATGTTGCCCTCGTTGATGAGGTCGAGCAGCGGCAGCCCCAAGCCGTCGTAGTCCTTGGCGATCTTCACGACCAGCCGGAGGTTGGCCCGGATCATGTGTTCCCGGGCGATGGTGTCCCCCTTCTTGATGCGCGCGGCGAGGGCGTTCTCCTCGGCCACCGTGAGCAGGGGGACCTCGACGGCCTCGCGCATGTACAGGTTGAGGGCGCTCTTCGATTCGTACAGGTCGCGGACCGGTTCGACGGGATTGGGCATCACCGGGATGCCGTCGACCATCTGCGCCCCGGGGCGGAATCCGGTGGAGAGGGCCGGAGGTCTCGGGGAAGTTTCCCGGCGTGTGGCGGGGCGGACTTTGGAAGAAGGGCTGGTCGCCTGGATCGGTGACGGAGCCAGGAGAGGCATGCGGGTCGCCTTCCCGGGCTTCAGGTTCACAGGTTTCAGCTCGGCCGGCTTCCGGGAGCGGGTGCGCTTGGAGAGCGACCTGGCCTTCAGGGTGGCGGTGGTCTGCGGGCGACGCGTCTTCTGGGATTTCATGGCAACGGCGGGAGGTGTTGAAGGGAGCGGAGGCTGGACATTTCAACCACCAACCCTTCGATGTCTCCAAATAAGCTGGAAGTTAGACGAGATGTCAACAGGTGTTTCGGATTTGTCTAAAAATTCACCCTTCTGAGTGGCTGGATGGCTGAATTTGGAGGTAAAGTGAATAAAATTGATCATTCGTTGGTGTTCGTCTTGATCTTGTCCAGCTGATGATCAACGATGAAGGCGCATGAGTGATTCCATGGTCCGGCATTCAATCCGCACCGTCGCGCGGCAGACGGGATTGAGCCCCCATGTGATCCGGGCTTGGGAAAAACGTTACCAGACCGTCCGCCCGGCGAGGTCCGAGGGGAAGCAGCGGCTCTATTCGGAGTCAGACATCGAGCGCCTGATCCTGCTGCGCGAGGCGACAGAGGCCGGTTTCTCCATCGGAACCATCGCTTCGCTGTCGGTGGAATCCCTGAGGGGACTGGTCTCGGGTTCCGCACGGGGCGGGATGACGACCTCCAGTGCCGGCCGGGTGGGGGCCTCCGGGTTCGGAGCCTCGGGGATCGAGGCGGACGCCAGGGAAACCCTCGCTCCGGCCGCCGGGCCATCCGACACGGATGAGTCCGGTTCCCAGGAGGCCTTCAGGTTCCTGGAGGGGGCTTTCCAGTCCGTCCTGCGCATGGATGCCGCCGGACTGGAGGGTCTTTTGGAGCGGGCTTCCGTTGCCATGGGGCAGATGCGGTTGCTGGGCGGAGTCATCGTGCCTCTGGTCGAGCGCATCGGTGACGGTTGGATGCGCGGTGAGGTGAAAGTCTCCCAGGAGCACGTCGCCACCTCGGTGCTCCGGACCTTCCTCGGCAACATCGCGCGCCCCATCGCCCTGCACCCTCGGGCTCCGGTGCTGGTCGTGACGACCCCGGCGGGCCAGATCCACGAACTCGGGGCCATCATCGTGGCCGCGGCGGCGACCGGGCTGGGTTGGCGGGTGGTCTATGGAGGGGCCAGCCTGCCTGCCGAGGAGATCGCGGGCATGGCCATCGAGCAAGGGGCCCGGGCCGTGGGACTCAGCCTGGTACATCCGACGGACGACCCACGCATCGCGCTGGAATTGCAGTTGTTGCGGCGGATGCTCCCGGCTTCCACCCGCATCCTCGTGGGCGGCAGGGCCAGCGGGTCCTACCGTTCCGAGATCGATGCGGTGGGTGCCACGCGGGTGGGGAGCCTGGAGGACCTTCGCGACGAGTTGAACCGGCTCCGCGGTGACACCCCCGGCGGCACCGTCGGTCGGGGGTGACCCGATCACCCAGGCCGCCCTGTTCGCCGGGACGTGATTCCAGAAACCCGCCGCCGCGAACCCTGAGCTTCGAGACTTCGAACCCCGACCGGTCGGACCCCGACCGGAACGGAGGGCACGGGAACGGAGGGAGGCGTGCCAGCGGACGCCTTCAGCGGGAGGATGGCCCCATCGAGAGCAGGAACATGATGTTGTTCGGTGTCTTCTTGAGCTTGCCGAGCAGCAGATCCATCGACTCGACCGGGGGTACGCCGACCAGGGCGCGGCGCAGCACGGAGATGCGCTGGTACTCGTCGGGATGGTAGAGCAGCTCCTCCTTGCGGGTTCCGGACTTCTCGATGTTGATCGAGGGGAAGATCCGGCGGTCCACCAGGGATCGGTCGAGGTGGATTTCCATGTTCCCGGTACCCTTGAACTCCTCGAAGATCACCTCGTCCATGCGGCTGCCGGTATCCACCAGCGCGGTGGCCATGATGGTGAGTGAGCCGCCCTCCTCGATGTTCCGGGCCGCGCCGAAGAACCGCTTGGGTTTGTGGAGGGCGTTGGCGTCGACGCCGCCGGAGAGGATCTTGCCCGAGTGCGGCTGCACCGTGTTGTAGGCGCGCGCCAGCCGGGTGATGGAGTCGAGCAGGATGACCACGTCCTTCTTGTGCTCGACCATCCGGCGTGCCTTCTCGATGACCATCTCGGCGACCTGCACATGCCGCTCGGGCGGTTCGTCGAAGGTGGAACTCACCACCTCGGCGCCGCGGCAGGATCGCTCCATGTCGGTGACCTCCTCCGGCCGCTCGTCGATCAGCAGGATGATCAGGTGGCAGTCGGCGTTGTTCTTGAGGATGGCGTTGGCCAGCTTCTGCATCAGCACGGTCTTGCCGGTGCGGGGCGGGGCCACGATCAACCCGCGGGTTCCCTTGCCGACCGGACAGACGATGTCGACCACGCGGGTGCTGTACTCGTCGGGCGTGGTCTCGAGCAGGAACCGTCGGTTCGGGAAGAGCGGCGTGAGGTTCTCGAAGTGGGTCTTCTCCTTGGCCTTGTCGGGGTCGAGGCCCGCCACCCGCTCCACCTTGAGCAGGGCGTAGAACTTCTCCTTGTCCTTGGGCGGTCGAACCTGCCCCTCGACATCGTCACCGGTGGCCAGATCGAAGCGGCGGATCTGCGACGGGGAGACGTAGATGTCCTCGGGGCAGGGCAGGTAGTTGAAGGCCGGCGAGCGCAGGAAGCCGAAACCCTCGGGCATGACCTCGAGCACGCCCCTCGTGTTGATGATGCCGCCGGCGGCCAGGTTGCGCTGGACGATCTGGAAGATGATCTCCTGCCGCTTGAGCGTGCCGTAGTTCTCGATGCCGAAGTGCTTGGCCACCTCGGCGAGCGGGCCGATGGGCATGGGCTGCAGTTCGTGCAGGTTCAACGTCCTCGGCTCGACCACCACCCGGGGTTTTTCCGGGGCCTCGGGCACCGGGGTATCCTCGTTGGGCGGGGCCATCGGGGCCCGCGGAGGCAAGGGCGAGGCCTTCACCACCAGGGGTTCTTCCTCGGCCTCCCGTGTCGGTGCGACCTCGGGTGCCGGCGCGGACACCTTGAGGAGGTTGCCATCGTCGGCGGCAGGCTTTCGTCCCGCCTTGGCCTTCGGTGTCGTGGGATCCGGGGGCTCGGGGTTGCCCCTCCCGGGCCCCGGTTCCACGGTGGATTGGAGGCTCGGGCTCCGGTCGGCCGGCGTGCCGGACGGTCCGTTTGCCGCATCGGTGGTGTCGACCGGTGCGTCGGCCTTCTTCCGGGGCGCCCTCGGCTTCTTGGGCGCGGAAGGGTCTTTCGGTGCGCGGGGCATTTGGAAATCGGTTGGGATTGGATGGGTTCTCCTCGGGACGCCCTCCGGGGCGCCGACGCAGTTCCGAACGGGGATGGGACCTGGGGAAATCGGACGATCTCGAGGAAGGGATCGTCACCTGCGGAGCGCTAAGATTGTTCTGAACCCGGGTCCCCGCAAGTCATTTGCGGTCACAAAAAACCGGCGTGACACGCGTGGTCTCCGCCCTCCGAAGGGACACCAGAGTCCGATGGCTCGGGACCCTCCGGGCAGGGCCCGAGGAGTCCAGGGTGTTTTCCTGTCGGCGATTTGGCGCCCGTGGTGTGGACCTTCGGGGGGATGTCGGTCCGGCCGGTGGGGGCGTCGCGTCTTGTGGGTGCATCGGCGGTTCCCTACGGTTGGCCCCAGGTGACCCGCATCCTCGTCCTGTCCCTGTCCGGAATCGGCGACACGCTGATGGCGACGCCGCTGTTGCACGAATTGCGCCTTCAGTACCCTGCCGCCGCCATCGATGTGCTCGTCCTGTGGGCGGGAGCGGCAGAAGTGCTCCGCTGCAATCCCCATGTGCATGAGGTCATCCGTCACGACTTCCTGGGGCGGAGCCGGTTTTCCTCGCTGGCCCGTTGCCTGGCGTTGCGCGGCCGCCGCTATGACCTGTCGATCAACACCCACACCCAGGGTCGCCGGGGTTACCGGCTCATCGCCCGACTGATCGGGGCCCGGGAGCGCCTGAGTCACGAGTACGAGAACCACTCATGGCCGGACCGCTGGTTGGTGACTCGCTCGATCCCCCAGGACTACTCGGTGCACGTGATGGAGAACAACGCCCGCCTGCTCGGGTTGCTTGGCCTGACACCCCGACTGGCGCGGCCGGGATACGAGGTGTTCCTCGCCGATGCGGAACGTCGGTGGGCCACCGACTGGCTGAAGGACCGAGGTCTGGCGGGGCGGGCCTGGCTCGGGGTTCATGCCGGATCGGGCGGCACCAAGAACCTCGCCCTGCGACGCTGGCCGATGGATTGCTATGTGGCGTTCCTTCGCCAATGGCGCTCCCGGCACCCGGGAGTGCCCGTGGTCCTGTTCGGGGCCCGCGAGGAGCAACCTCTGCACGCCGCGTTCCGCGGCGCCGGCGCCGAGTTCCTCGAGGCGGCGACCCCGGGGTTGCGTGAGGCCATGGCGCTGGTCGGACACGCCGGGGGCTTCCTGAGCGTCGACACCGTCTTCATGCATGTGGCCGCCGCGATGGGGGTTCCGCGTCAGTGGGTGATCGAGACGCCCACCCTCAACCCGCCGGTCCATCCGCGACGGGAGGGTTGGACCCTGATCCCCAACCCGTCGATCGGAGGGCGGCACCTCGACTTCTACCGCTACGATGGCCGACCGATCGCCGGTTCGGCCGGTGATTTGGCGCGGATGATGTCGGCGGTATCGGTCGAGTCGGTGATCGAGGCCCTCTCACCCTGGGCCGACACGCTGCGCCGGACGGCCCCGGCGGCCTGATCCGACCGTGCAGCCCGGGGGGCTTTCCGTGGGTCACAGGGGGCGTGCGTCGGTCGCCTCGGCCAATTCCACGAAGTTTGAGAGCAATCGGAGCCCGTTTTCCTGGCTCTTTTCCGGGTGGAACTGGGTGGCGAAGGTGTTCCCACGCCAGATCGACGAGGCAAAGGTCGGTCCGTAGGTGGTCTCCGTGGCCACGATGCCCGGATCGGCCGGCCGGGGGTGGTAGCTGTGGACGAAGTAGAACCAACTGCCCCCGGGGATGCCCCGGTAGAGAGGGCATTCGGGTTGCCGCAGGTCGATCTGGTTCCAGCCGATCTGCGGGATCTTCAGGCGGGGCATCTCGGCGGTCGGTTGAAACCGGACGACCGACCCGTCGAACACTCCCAGTCCTCGGGCGTGCGAGTTGAATTCCTCGCTCCGCTCGAACAGGGCCTGGTACCCGACGCAGATCCCAAGAAATGGCCTGTCGGCCGCGATCCAGCCGCGGATCGCCTCGAGCAGTCCCTGTCGCTCCATCGCGTGGACGCAGTCGTCGAAGGCGCCGACCCCCGGGAGCACGATGCCCCGTGCGCCTGCGATGGCCTCCGGTGTGCGGGCCCGTACCACCTCGGCGCCGGCCCTTCGGAGGGCCTTCTCGACGCTGCGGATGTTCCCGGAATCGTAATCGAGGAGCGCGATCACCGGGTTGAGGCTAAGCCCCGCGGGCCGGATGGTCGATGGCGGAAAGGGGGCTTCATGCCGAGTGCTTCGGCGGGGCGGGAAGGGTCGGCCGGGAGACCCGCCACAGAGCGGCGACCTGAGGCCGTGGCTCGTCGCGGATTCCTCTGCACCCTTCGTCGCTGTTCACGGAGTGGTCTCGGATGTCGGTCGGGCCAACGGCTCGGTGGCCGAGGGACGCTCGGTCTTCAGGCGCAACTGCCCGCAGGCGGCGTCGATGTCATGACCCTTCTCGAGACGCAGCGTGCAGGTGACCCCGGTGTGGGACAAGGCGTCGGCGAAGCGTTTGCACCGGGATTCCTCCGGACGTTTCCATGGAAGCCCTTCGACCGCGTTGTAGGGGATCAGGTTCACCTTCGCATGCAGCCGTCGGGCCAGGTCCGCCAGCGGTTTCACCTCTGCCGGGGAATCGTTGACCCCATCCAGCAGGATGTACTCCAGGGTGCTCATTTTGCCCTTCCTCTCAAGGTAATGGAGGCAGGCCTCGGTCAGTTGGGCCAAGGGGAACTTGCGGTTGACCGGCATGATCTGGTCGCGGACCGCATCGGTCGCCCCGTGCAGGGAGATCGCCAACCGGAACTGCTCCGGTTCCTCCGCCAGTTGGCGGATCCTGGGTGCCAGACCGCTGGTCGAGATGGTGATCTTGCGCGCCCCGATGCCCATGCCCCAAGGGGCGTTCAGGGTTCGCAGCGCCCTCATCAGGTGATCGTAATTGGCCAGGGGTTCGCCCATCCCCATGATCACGAGGTTGTTCACCAGACGCGTCCCATGGGGTCTGTGGTTGGGTGACTCTCCGCCTGCCATGGCCTCGCGCGCGTGCCACCGTTCGATGCCGAGGATCTGCCCGGCGATCTCCCACGGAGCAAGATTGCGTTTCCAGCCGTCCAGCCCGCTGGCGCAAAAGCGGCATCCGTAGGCGCAACCCACCTGGGTGGACACGCACAGGGTATGGCGATCGGCCGCCTCGCCGTACAGGGCGGGATTGGCCGGGATCAGCACACTCTCGACCATCGAACCATCGTGGAGGCGCCACAGGAATTTCTGGGTGCTGTCCCGGGATCCCTGCTTTCTCACCAGTTCAAGGGAGCCCAGGCTCCATCTTCCGGCCAGCAGAGAGCGGAGGCGGCTGGGCAGATTGCTCATGGCGGCCCAGGAGTCGACACGGCGGGCGTAAAGCCACTCCAGAAGTTGGTCCACCCGGTAGTCTGGCTCCTTCCAGTCCGCGAACTGCTGCGCCAATGTCGTCCGTGTCTCGTCGCGGATGTCGCCGGAATCTGCCGGCTTCTGCGGGTGCGGTGCCTCGGTGGTGTCAGTCATGGCGTGGCGTTGAGTGGGGTTGGAGATCCTGGTGGAAGGCAAACAGGCGGCCCGATCCCCTCAATCGTTCAGGAAGTAGCTGAGATTCTCCAACTCGATCGCCAGGTTCACATGGTTCACGACCACGTGTTCCGGAACCACCGGCATGATTGGGGCGAAATTGAGGATTCCCAGCACCCCTGCCTCCACGAGCCGGTTGGTCACCTCTTGGGCTGCCGCGGCCGGGACCGACAGGATGGCCATTCGGATATGGTGTTCGGCCAACGTCGCCTCCAAGCGGTCCATTCCGAGCAAAGGGACCCGCGACGGGGTCTCCCTGGGGCGTCCTGGATCGAGGTCGAACGCCGCTACGATCTCGAATCCCTCCGGTTCAAACCCTCGGTATTGCAACAGAGCGCTGCCCAGATTCCCGACACCCACGAGGACGACGGGTTGAAGTCGGTTCGTGCCCAAATGCGAGGTGATCATCTCCGCCAACTGACCCACATCATACCCAAGTCCCCGGGTCCCGAATTGCCCAAGGTAGGTCAAGTCCTTCCTCAACTGGGTTGGTTTGACGCCAGCGGCCTTGGCCAGTGCCTCGCTGCTGACGGTGTGGAGCGCGTTCATCTTGAGGCGCTGCAGGCACCGCAAATACTGGGACAATCGGTAGACCGTTTTCCTCGGGATCTCTGGCCTCGCAGTCCTCATCGCGAAACCACCTTGCCGGACAGGCAAATCATCGGCAAGCGATATGATAAAGTGACAGGTTCAAAGTTGTTGACGTGTGGCTGGTGGGGAGGGATGGTTTTGGGCATGAGGTTGGCGCGGATCAAGGGGCAGGCGGGAGGGGTGGCGGTGTATCATTGCA
>JAJTFN010000036.1 GCA_021298285.1 Verrucomicrobium sp. | reverse complement strand
CTCGGGCCACGATTGGAACACCTGGCACCTGTATTCGTTCGTCAAGCGCGGCACCACCAAGGAGATCTGGATCGACGGCAAC
Source organism: Verrucomicrobium sp. (assembly GCA_021298285.1). Taxonomy (GTDB): domain Bacteria; phylum Verrucomicrobiota; class Verrucomicrobiia; order Limisphaerales; family UBA9464; genus SXXZ01. The sequence continues at coordinate 23,284 of JAJTFN010000036.1, read as the reverse complement.
CTGCTCAAGACCCAGGACGGCTACAAGGCCCACAGCGTTCTCAACCGAGCGATCTACCTGGGCGGTGAGCCGAACGGCAACAACATCCCCGACGCCACGATCGACGACTTCGTTGTCTGGCAGGGCGCCCTGAGCCCCGACCAGATCAAGAAGCTGGCCGGTGGTGCCAAGCCGACCGACTTGGTGATCGACACCGACAAGGACGGCACCCCGGACGACTGGGAAACCCAGTACGGATTCAACCCGAATGATCCGGCCGACGCCAAGACCGACTTCGACAAGGACGGCTTCGACAATGTGGCCGAGTACAACGCCGGCACCGATCCGAAGGACCTGACCCCGCCGACCTTGGTGGGCGCCTCGGCCGATGCGTCGGGCACCAAGCTGGTGCTCACCTTCAGCGAGAAGGTGGATCCCGTCACCGCCGGCACCGTGGGCAACTACAGCGTCTCCCCGGCCTTGTCCGTGACCGCCGCCGCGGTCAAGGGCAACACGGTCACGCTGACCACCGCCAAGCAGACCCTCGACGGCACCGAGTACACGGTCTCCGTGAGCAACGTGCAGGACCTGTCCAAGAAGACCATCGTCGCCGGCTCCAAGGTCAGCGCCTATGCCTTCGTGACCCTGCGCAGCGGCATCGCCAAGATCTCGATCTGGACCGGCATCGGCGGCAACGCCGTGCAGGCCCTGCTCGACGATCCGCGCTACCCGGCCACCCCCGATCGCACCGCCGCGCTGTTCAGCATGAGCAGCCGTGACGCCCTGCCGACCGACGCGCTGGACAACTACGGTGCCACCATGGACGCCCTGCTGTCCCCGGCCGAGAGCGGCAACTACCGCTTCTTCATCCACACCGACGACAGCGCCCAGCTCTTCCTGAGCACCGACGACAAGGAGGCCAACCTGGTCCAGATCGCCGAGGAGAGCGGCTGCTGCAACAACTTCACCGAGCCCGACAGCCCGCGGACCTCCGAGCCCGTGGCCCTGACCGCCGGCAAGAAGTACTTCATCCGCCTGATCTACAAGGAAGGCGGCGGCGGTGACTACGGCCGGGTCGCCTGGCGCAAGGAGGGTGACGCCACCCCCGCCGGTTCCCTGCAGCCCATCGACGGCAAGTTCCTGAGCGCCGAGGCCGTGGCCTCGCCCGCGGGCTTCATCAAGAGCGTGAGCCCGACGCCGAAGACCGTGCAGGCCGGCAACAACATCGAGATCGTCCACGTCGACGGCCGCACGGTGCAGACCGCCGCGACCACCAGCCTGGAAGTCGACGGCGCCAAGGTGAATGCCACCATCGAGAAGTCGGGCATCTTCCTGACCGTCAAGTACACCGCGAGCTTCGCCCCGAACACCAAGCACTCGGCCAAGCTCAACTACCTCGACGTCGCCGGCAAGCCGACCTCCTACAGCTGGGAGTTCTCCACCAACCCGCTGAACGATCCGAACGCGATCTTCATCGAGGCCGAGGACTTCGACTTCGACGGTGGCCAGACGATCACCGACCAGAAGATCGGCATGAACGGCAAGTATCCGGGTGACGCCTTCAATGCGAAGGCCGGCATCGCGGGCGTCGACTTCAACAACCCCGGTGGCAACGCCGGCCAGCCCTACCGCCCGGACACCGGCGTGGCCGCGGGCAAGGGCCCGAACGGCGGCAGCCGCAACCGTGGTCTGTTCGACGTCGATGTCAACTACACCGTCGGCTGGAACGACGCGGGTGACTGGCAGAACTACACCCGCACCTTCCCGACCCCGGCCAAGAAGTACGTCGTGTACGGCTTCGCCTCCTCGGGTGGCTCGCCGATCGAATTCGTTCTCGATCAGGTGACCGCCGGCGTGGGCACCGAGAACCAGACCCTCAAGCCGCTGGCCCAGCTCCGTCCGGGTCGCGCCACCGCGGGCTGGGACAACCTGGAGCTCTTCCAGTTCACCGAGCCGACCTCCAAGGAGCCGGTCGTCCTCGAACTCGGCGGCAAGGTCACCCTGCGCCTCACCCTCCCGGCCGGCAACGGCGACATGGACTACCTGGCCTTCATCCCCTACACCGGTGGTGGCGGCAGCGCCACGAAGGTCGAGGGCAAGGTCCCTGCCGGCCTGACCGGAACTGCGCTCACCGGCGTGACGCTGACGGAGGCCACCAAGACCATCACTGCCGACATCCCGACCACCGGGGCGGCGGGTTACCTGAGCATCACTCCTTCGGTCAAGATCCTCTCGGTGACGGTCGAAGGCACCAAGCTGGTCATCAAGTACCAGTGACCGGGTCCACCGGTGAACCGGTGACCTGAGACGAAGAGGGGTTGGCCTCCGGGCCGACCCCTCTTTCCATTGTCGGTGACCTGAATTTCGATCATTCCGTGAAGATTCCCCGGAAACCGGATGGATGGATCACCTTCCTCCCGGTCTTTGGTCCGCTCAACCGATCGGGATGGTTTTGGGCAGATTCCGACCCGTGTCCGATCGTCGTTTTCGGTTCCTCGGGGTCGATCGACCGTGTATCCGTCGACCAGGCATGAAGAAAATCCCGGCATCATGGCCCTGGAAGGCGCTCCCGGGCAGCCTGGCGAAAGGGCTCGTGTTCGGCGTGGCGCTGGGGCTGGGCGATCCCGCGGTTGCGGCAGAAGTGTCCCCTTCCGCGCGCCCAGGAGGCACGGCTGCGTCCGCGACTCGACCGTCGGTTCCGCCCTCGGCCATCACCCCGCCGGCATCCCCCATCGACCCGCTGGCCCGCGGGCGCGACCTGGCGCGCCAGCATTGTCAGGGCTGCCATCTCCAGCCCGACCCCGACCAGCTCGACCAGGCCACCTGGTACTCCCAGACGCTTCCCCGGATGTCCATCCGCCTGGGCTTCATGCCCCAGTCCATCGAGCGTCATCCCGAGGCCGACCTGCTCAAGGCCTCGGGCCGTTTCGCCAGCAGCCCGTTCATCCCGCTGGAGGACTGGAAGGCCATCACGAACTTCTATGTGGCCAGCGCTCCCGCCCGACCGCTGCCCCAGGCCCGCACCCAACCCATCCGGGTCGGCCTCAAATCCTTCCGGGTGGAGTTGGGTGCCGTCGCCCCCGGGGTGACCAACGCGCCGGAGACCACTTTGGTGTGCATCGATCCGCCGAATCGCCGCCTGATGGTGGGCGACGGGGCGCGCAAGACCGTGGAAGTGAGGGGCGCCGACGGCGGTCTGCGGCAACTCCAGTCCATCGGCAACGTGCCGGTGGGCTTGTCCTTCGCTCCCGGCCTGGCGGTGCTGGCCTCCATCGGCAGCTTCATGCCGTCGGACCGGCCGGTGGCCGATGTGCGGCGGTGGAGTCCAGCTCCCGGGGGTGGCGGGCCCGCGTCGATTGTCCTGACCAACCTGCCGAGAGTCACCCAGGCGACCCTCGAGGACCTCAACGGCGACGGCCGGCAGGACCTGCTGGTCTGTGCCTTCGGCAACACCATGGGCCGGTTCTCCTGGCATGAGAACCAGGGCGGCGGGAAGTTCGTCGAGCATGTGCTGCTCGACAAACCCGGGGCCATCGCGGCGCGCGTGCTCGACTTCAACCAGGACGGCCGGCCGGACATCGGGGTGTTGGTGGCGCAGGAAACCGAATCATTCCTGGTGTTCCTCAACGAGGGCGGCGGTCGCTTCACGCTCAAGGTGGGTTTCCAGCAGTCCCCGCTCTTCGGGCACACCTCCTTCGACGTGGCCGACTTCGATGGCGACGGCCACCCGGAGATCGCCGCGGTGTCGTACTTCCCCGATTACACCAAGACGCCCGAGGAAGGCTTCGTCTGCCTCGAGAACCGGGGCAACTTCCGCTTCGCGGCCGCCACCTTCGAGCAGAGCCTCAAGGGCCGCTGGCTGACGCTCGACTGCGGGGATCTCGATGGTGATGGCGACGAGGACCTTGCGCTCGGTTCCCATGTCCACGGGCCCACCCCCGTGCCGGATCGCCTCCAGACGGACTGGGAGCGCGAGCGCGTCCCGTTCGTGATCCTCCGCAACACGACCGTCGACCGGAAGGGGCCATGATCCCGGGGCGCGGGTCGAATTCGCGGGCGTTGTCCGGTGTCCTGGGACCTCCCGGTGTCTCCGCCTCCGGGCGCCTGCTGGGTCTCCTGGGCGGTCTGGCGTTGGCCGGGATCATCGCCCTGGATGGCTCTTGGAACCTTTCGGCCGCGACGAGGGCCGACGACCCGCCGCCAAGACGCCCCGCTCCGGCGAGCGGCGGATCCGGCGGGTCGGGGACGTCCCGGCCGGAGGCCGAAGCCGGGCCCGGCTTCCGACGGTGGAGGCTCCCCAAGGCCTCCGGGACCGCGACCGGGTTCCGATCCCTCGATCCCGCCCGCACCGGCCTCCGCTTCACCAACGCGCTGGCCGAGGCTTCGGCGGCCCGCAACCGCATCCTTGAGAACGGTTCCGGCGTGGGGTTGGGCGATGTCGACGGCGATGGCCGCCCCGACGTGTATCTTTGCAGCCTGGAGGGCACCAATGCCCTGTACCTCAACCGGGGCGGTTGGCGCTTCGAGGAGGCGGCCCAGGCCGCGGGCGTGGCCTGCGGGGGGCAGGCCTCGACCGGGTGCCTGATGCTCGATGTCGATGGCGACCGAGACCTCGACCTGCTGGTCAATGCGCTGGGCGGGGGCACCCGGCTCTTCCTCAACGACGCCCGGGGCCGGTTCACCGAGTCGACCAACAGCGGCTTCGCCCGGCGGCTCGGGGCCACCTCGATGGCGGCGGCCGACCTGACCGGTGACGGTCTGCCCGAGGTCTACGTGGGCAACTACCGCACCACCACCTACCGCGACGGATTCGACGGGGCCCGGCCCTCCGTGCGGATGGTCGATGGCAAGCCCGTGGCGACACCGGCCTCCCGGTTCGGGGCCACCCCGGTCCGCGGCGGGGGCGTGATGGTCAACGAGCGGGGCGAGGTGGACATCCTCTACCGCAACAAGGGCGGCGGCTCGTTCGGCCCGGTGTCGTGGACCGCCGGCGCGTTCCTGGATGCGCAGGGCCGCTCCCTGGCCGAGCCGCCGCTCGACTGGGCGCTCAGCGTGGCCTTCCGCGACCTCGACGGCGACCTGCTGCCCGAGCTGTACGTCTGCAACGACTTCGTCCTGTCCCGCGACGGCTTCTGGAGGAACACCGGTGGCCGCGGCCTGCAGGTCTACGCGCCGGAGGCCATCCGCCAGATCCCCATGTCGTCCATGGGCGTCGACTTCGCGGACATCAACCGTGACGGCATCGACGACTTCGTGGTGGTCGACATGCTCTCGCGCGACCCGGCGGCCCGGCAGCGGCAGCGGGCCAATCACCTCACGGCCTTCGACTGGCCGTTGCACGACCCGGCCTTCCGGCCCGAGGTGTCGCGCAACATGCTCTACCTCGGCCGGGGCGACGGCACCTGGGCCGAGATCGCGCAATTGGCGGGCGTCGCCGCGTCCGACTGGTCGTGGTGCCCGATCTTCCTCGACGTGGACCTCGACGGGTTCGAGGACCTGCTGGTGGGCACCGGCAACGACCATGACGTGCTCGACGCCGACCTGCTCCGGCAGGTTCGGGGGCGCGACGGTCGCGATGCCGCGGGCGATGCGGTGGAAAACCTCCGGCGCTTCCCGAGGCTCGAGACGCCCATGGCCGTCTTGCGCAACCGGGGCGACCTGACCTTCGAGGACATGCGCGCCTCGTGGGGTTTGTCCTCGCCAGGCATCCGCAACGGCATGGCGTTGGCCGACCTCGATCTCGACGGCGACCTCGACCTGGTGGTCAACCGCCTCCAGGGACCGGCGGAACTCCACGAGAACGTGGGCACCGCGCCCCGGATCGCCGTGCGCCTGCGGGGCCTGTCCCCCGACACCGGGGGCATCGGTGCACGGATCCGCCTGCTCGGTGGCCCGGTGCCCGAGCAGTCGCAGGAGCGGATGTGCGGCGGCCGGTACCTGTCCTGCGACGAGGGCCTGCGCGTCTTCGCCGCGTCGGCCAAGGGGCCCATGACCCTCGAGGTCCGCTGGCGCTCGGGCCGGGTCTCGCGTCTCGAGGGCGTCGAGGCCGACTGCCTGTACGAGGTGGATGAATCCGGAGCCGTGGCCAGTCCGGCCGGAGCGACCGGTCCGGCCCCGAAGCCCGGAGGCCCAACGCCGAACGAACCGCCGCTCTTCACCGACGCCAGCGCCCTGCTGGCCCATGCGCATGAGGACCCGCCCTCCGACGAGTTCCAACTCCAGCCCCTGCTGTCCCGACGGCTGGGCGAGATGGGTCCGGCCCTCGCCTGGTTCGACCTGGAGGGCGATGGCGACGACGACCTCGTGGTCGGCAGCGGTTCCGGAGGCCTACCGGTGGCCTTCCTGGGCGACGGTCGCGGCGGATTCACCCGCCGGGCCGAACCGCTGTTGGCCGCGCCGCTGCCGCTCGACACGGCGGGGCTGCTCGGGCTCCCGACCGACGGCGGCGGTGGCGCTCGCGAGCTGGTGGTGGGCGTCTCCAGCCTCGAGGACCCGGGCTCGCAGCGGCCCCCGGCCGTGGTGCGGGCCCTGGGCACAAATGGGACCGTCAACGGAAGTGCCGTCGCCGCACCGGCTGCGGGCGGTATCGTCCCGGAGGCCCTGTCGTTGGAGCCGGGCTCCACGGCCTCGACCGGACCGGTCGCCGCCGGCTCCGTGGCCGGCCGGCCCGGACTGGTGCTCTTTGTCGGCGGGCGCTCCGTGCCGGGCCGTTATCCCGAGTCGGCCGATTCAGGACTCTGGTTCCGGGAGGGCGGACGCTGGAAGCCGGACCTGGCCGCCGCGACCGCATTCCGGTCGGTGGGACTGGTCGGTGGGGCGGTGTTCACCGACCTGGACGGGGATGGGAGCGCCGAGCTGGTGCTGGCCCGGGAGTGGGATGCCCCGGCCGTGTTCTCCTGGACCAACGGCGTGCCCGTGGACCGGACCACGGCCTGGGGGCTCGGCGGCCTCACCGGCTGGTGGAACTCGGTCCAGGCCGGCGACTGGGACGGCGACGGGCGCATGGACCTCGTGCTGGGAAACTGGGGTCGCAACTCGCGTTGGCAGGAACACCTGGCCGTCCACCCGGCCCGGGTCCATTACGGCGACGCCGACGGCGACGGGCGGCTGGAGCTCATCGAGGCGTTCTGGCATGCCGACAGCGCCCGCTGGTTGCCTTGGCGCGATGCCGAGACGGTGGGCCGGTCGTTCCCGGGCCTCGCCGAGCGCCTGCCCACGTTCCGTGCCTACGGACAGGCCTCTGTCACCGATCTCCTGGGCGACCGGGCGGCGGCCTTCCGGGTTCGCGAGGCGGCCTCCGGCGAGTCGGTCGTGCTGCTCAACCGGGGCGGGCGGTTCGAGCGACGCCCCCTGCCGGTGGAGGCCCAGATGGCACCGGTCTTCGGGATCGGGGTGGGCGACTGGGACGGCGATGGGCGCGAGGACCTCGCCCTGGCCCAGAACTTCTTCGGCGTCGAGCCGGAGACCTCCCGCTTCGATGCCGGCCGCGGGCTGGTCCTGCTGGGCGGGGGCGACGGGACCTTCCGCCCGCTCGAGGCCCGGCGCTCCGGCGTGCTGGTCTGGGGCGAGCAGCGCGCCTTGGCGGTCGCCGACTTCGATGGCGACGGCCGCACCGATCTGGCGCTCGCGCAGAACCGGGGACCGGTGCGCCTCTTCCGCAACACGGCCGGGCGCCCCGGCCTGCGGATCCGGCTGGAGGGCCCGACCGGCAACCCGACGGCGATCGGAGCGAACCTGCGCCTGCGCGCCGGCCCGAACGGCCGGCCGGGCCCTGCCCGGGAGATCCATGCCGGTGGCGGCCACTGGTCGCAGGACTCGGTCGTGCCGGTGATGGCCATGCCCTCGGTGGCGGCCATCCTGGAGGTCGCCTGGCCCGGCGGCGGCCGCACCGAGAGCCCGGTGCCCGCGGGCGCCCGTGAGGTGCGGGTGCGGCGCGTGGGTGCCGCGGCCGAGCTGATGGTGGTGCGCTGAAACCCGTCAGGCCGGCCGGAGCCGTGCGTGGCTTGCCGCGCTCCGGGTCCTTCAGCGCAGAGTCAGCCGAAGGCGAAAGAAGGCCCCGGTCCCGGATCCCGACGGCGGGATCGTCCACCTCCGGGTCTCCCGCATCGTCCCGAACACCGGCGGGCCGGATTGGGTGCCGGGGGGCAACGGCTCCCAGTGCAGCAGATCCGCCGAGCGTTCCCAACCGACGTCCACCGCGTCGGCCGTCAGCGGACTGGACAGGGACAGGCCCAGCGGGCCGTCGGCGCCCTGCCCGAAGGTGGGCGGACTCAGGCTGGGGCGATCCGACCGGTCCGTGTCGCGCGTCCCGAGGAGGTATTCCTCGAGCGCCGTCCACCCGTCGCCATCGGCATCGACGCCGGGAGATCCTTCGAAGGCCAGCGTGTCGGTCGTTCCCGGGGTTCCGCCGACCTGGGTGCTCGGGCGCCACTGGGCCGGGTCCGAGGGGTCCCGGCCGCCGGTCGACGCGCGCAGTGTCAGCGACGGGCCCCGTCCGTCGGCCCCGGAAGGCCAGGGCGGCGCGTCGTCATAGGCGACGCGCGCCAGGACCTTGCCCGACGGTCCCAGCAGGTGGACGCGCCCGCCGCCCTGGTCCAACTGGCCGTCGAAACGTCCGAGCACCCTGGGCCCGGGCCCGTAGCGCGCCCGGAACGCCTCGGGATCGGCCACGAACACCGCCCGCTCCCCCGGGGCGAGGGTTGCGCCGTTGGGAGCCACCGCGTCGATGTCCCCCGACACGCGGGCCCCGCCCAGCACAGCCCATCGGGTCCCGCCCCGGTGGCCGATCTCCACGAACGCCTCGGCGTCGTTGGCCGAGGGGTGGTAATGGATCTCGGCCAGCTCAAGGTCCGTCTCCGGGGCGATGGAATCGGGGGGCAGGAGGAGCGCCTCGGCCGCCGGGGACGCCCCCAGTCCGAGCCGTCGTTGGGCGCGGACGCGAAGCGGGCCGGCCAGGGGGAACGGCCCGGTGTAGGGCAGGGCGGAGGCCGTCGGCACACCGCCCGGGGTCAGGGGGTCGGTGCCGTCGGTCGTGTAGAAGAGGTCGGGCCCGCCCCCGAGGGCCACCCGGGTCCCGGCCGGCACCGGTCCGCCCGGCGGATCGATGGTCACCTCCGGCGGCGGTTGGGGCGTCTCCAGGCCGACGCGGCGGAACCGTGCCAGCGCAATCGCATGGATGCGGGGCCAGTAGGTGTTCCTCATCCAGGCCATCTCGGTCACCCAGTCGCTGCGGCGCAGGGGCACGGCCTGCCGGCTGTCGCCCCACCGGGCCGACTCGGCGACGATGCTGCGGTCGATCTCGGCCTGCCGTCGCTCCCACCGGGCGGCATTCTGCGCCGGGGTCAACAGCCCGAAGCCCCGGGTGAGCCCGGCGACCCGCGTGGCGAACCGGGCCCGGAAACGGGGGTTCTCCCGCAGCTTCGCGTAGAGGAAGGCCGGGGAGTCCCTCGGGCCGCTCACCGCCTCGAAGGCCTCGCCGGTGTAGGTCTTCGTCTCGGTGAGCGAGAGGTTGGAGATCTCCTGGTCCCAGGTGAAGAACCGGAATCCACCCCGGGTTCCGTCCCGGCACCGGGCACTCCACCAGTTGTGGTTGGGCCAGTCGGTGGCGCCCGCGTAGATGTGCAGGATCATATAGTCGATCAGGCTGTCCACCTCGAGGAGGATCGGCAGGGATGGGTCGCGCGCGCCGTCGGTGCGCCGGCCCTGGAGCCTCCAGTAGGCCGCGTCGGAGGCCAGGCCGGCGGAGGCCTGGGCGATCATCGCGTCCCAGGCCCTGCGGTCTCCCCCCTCCACCTCGCCGCCGTCCTTGATAATGTCGTAGTCCCCGGGATCCCCGCCGAGGGTCTCCGCGAGCCAGGCCGCGCCGGTGCGCTCGGCGAGGTTGTACTGGCCCCAGTAGAGCCCGTTCAGGAAGAGGTGCACGAAGCGGCTGTGGCCGCAGGGCCAACCGAGGGCCTGCTGGGTGTCCTTCATCCAGACGTCGCGCAGGTAGGTGGCCTTGCGGCGTGTCCAAAGCCCTGAATCCTCCACCGACCAGCCGTCGGTTGACGAGGCCCTCAGGGTCAGCTCGTCGGCCGAGGTGACGCGGGTGTCGTCAAAGGGGCGGAACCGCAGCCGCGTCGGTCCCCAGGCGCTTGAGAACCCGATCCGGAAGCTGTGCTTGCGGGCGTGCCAGTGCTCGCGGCTGAGTCCCCCGTGGATGCGCAATCCGGCATCGACCTGGAACCCGGTCGGTTGCGCCGTCGCCGTTCCGCCGGGGGGTGCCGAGGCTGCCGGGTCTCCCGGCTCGATCCATTCGACCGAGGCCGGCCGCACCCACAGCGAACCTTGCCGGGGGCTGTTGGCGTAGATGCCTGTCGCGGGGTCGAACAGGCCGTCCACCCCGGTCGTGATGCAGACCGACGGCAGCGCGCGGAGCGCCTCCGCGATGCCGTAGCCGGGCAGGGTGTTGCGGACGATGTCCGGGTCCATCTCGTAGTCGGCGGGGACCGGTTGGCCCGGTGTCGGCCCGTAGGCGCCATACACGCCCCAGGTGGCCGGGTAGCCGGTCGGCTGCACGGGCTGACGGGCGACCTGGTCGGCGAACAGGTAGGTGTGGGTCGTCACCGGGGAGGGCTCCTGGTCGTCGGTCCAGGCCATGGCCCGCACCGGGCCGCTGGCCGCCACGAGGATTTCGCCCGAGGCGAGGCCGGTGACCGGGTCGGGTTCGACGCGTGTGCCGTGCGTGGGCGACGGTGCGCTGCCGTCGACGGTGTATTGCAGTCGCGCCCCGGGGGTCACGCTGGCCAATCGCAGCCGGAACGGCTCGGTCTGGAAGCCCCGGTTCCTCGAGAAGGACGGCTCCGCGGTGAAGCCGGCCACGCCACGGTCGTTGGGTTCTCCCGGGCTGGGGGTGGTGAAGAAGCGGCCGTCCCGTTGTCGACCCATCCGGAGCCCGGCCTGCAGCAGGAGTCCGGGCCCGCGGCCCGGTCGTTGAACCCCTCGAGTGCCAGGATGTTCCGGCCGGGCCGAAGGAGCGACGCCACGTCCGACCACTGCCAGGTGGCCGCCTGGCGACCCTCGGCCTTGGTCCGTGTCCGCATCACCGGCGCGTTGTCACGGGCGACCTCCCGGCCGTTGATCCAGGCGCGGAACCCGTCGTCGTGGCGGAGATCCAGCCGCAGCCAGTCCGGAAGGGGGCCGTCGGGCAGGTTGAAGGCGATGCGCAGCCGTGCCCGATCGGTCGAGCCGCGCATCGATCCCGTGAGGTCGGACCGGATCCACGGCCGGTAGCTGCCGACGGCGTTGGCCGGGAGCCCTCCGGCCAGCGCCCGGATGTCCGTGCCGGTGAGGGCGCCGGCCCAGACCGCCATGTCGTCGATCCGGCCCGGGTAGGAGCCGGCGCCCTCGACCCCGCTTCCGACCCACAGGCTCCGCACCGCCTTGAGGGGGGCGGCACGGTCGCCGTCGTGCCAGAGAACCCCGTTCTGCCAGATCTCCTTGCGAGGCCCGTCCTTCAGGAAAACGTAGTGGTTCCACTGTCCGCGCCACCGGGAGGGGTCGGGTTCCTGCCGGGAGATGCGCGTGTCGGCCGAGCAGCATCCGGCGGTGTCGAAGTAGATCATGCGGTCCGACCAGGGCAGGTGCACCAGGAGGTTGCGGGAATCGCCCCCGACCTCCCCGCTGTCGAACCAGAAGAGGTTGTGGGCCACGGGCAGCCGGGTGCCGCCGAAGGTCCAGAGGCTGATCGTCACCCGGTCGCGGGCCTGCAGCAGGTCGAAGGCGCCGCGTGCCGCCGCCTCGACGTGCATCGAGGACCCGATGCCGCCGGAACCCAGATCGAGAGCCCGGTCGCCCGGGCGCCCGGAACGGCCCCCGCCGGAGGCCGTGAACCCGGCCGGCCCGACCAGCGTCCCGTGGGCGCTCCGACCGCTGGAGTCGAGGGCCGTGCGGCCCAGCGACACGTCGTCGAAGGTCCACCAGGCCAGCAGGGTCTCCCCGGGATCCCTCGAAAGGTCGTCGTAGCCGATGGCCGCGGTGGCCAGCGACCAGGCCGAGTCGTCGAACGGCTCGGAGGAACCTGTCCAGGTGGCGCCGGCGTCCCCGGCCGGACCGAGGCCGAGCCGGGCCGGCCGGGAGTCCTCGACGCGAACGGAAGGATCCTCCTCGAGCCCGGTGCCGAAGGAGACATCCGGCCGCTGCGGCGGGAAGGCCGGTGCGAAGGCCGTCGCGGGAACGGTGCCCGCGGGCGGGAACAGGGCCAGATACTCGCCGCCGGCATCGAGGCGGAAGCCGGCGTGCAGCGGCCGGCCGGCGACCGTGCGGTCCTTTCCGGAGGCGAAGACCACCAGGCGCCCGCCGCCGGGCAGGATCACCCCGGCGGGAAAGCGCCACCGGCCCGGCGAGTCCGCCCGGTCGGTCAGCCTCCAGCCGGCGAGGTCGATGGGATCGATGCCCGGGTTGCTGATCTCGATCCAGTCGGAGGTGTCGCCGTCCTCGTCGCGCAAGCCGGAGGTGTTGTCGGCCAGGAATTCCGAGATCACCGCCCGGGGCACCGACGGGGTCGTGGGTGGAGGCACGATGTCCGGCGTGCCCGCCAGCGCCGTGCAACCGGCCAGCAGCCCGGCCACCCTCCGGAGGAGGCCCGGCGATCGGGAGACGGATGCGGCCTTGGGCATGTCGCTGGCCTGAAGGCTATCCCGGCCCGGGGTCGATGTCTTGCGTCCAGGACGACCCTGTCCAGGACGACCCCACGGGCTGGATCGCCGCGCCACCACATCAGGCCCGGCGAGGATCCCATCGGGCAGAGTCACCGTGCGGGCAACCGCCCGAGGATCGCATCCCACAGGCCGATCCGTTCGTGGATGGCCGCCAAAGCGGCCGTGGTGGCCTCGTCCCACAGCAGCGGATCCTCGCCGCACAGGCGGAGCATCATCCGGCGGGCCAGTTGGCCGTGGTGACCGCCATCGAGGGCGATGTGCCGCTCGAGGTAGAACTTGAGCAACCCGAACTGAGTCCTCCCGGAGGCCACCAGCGTGTCCACCAGCGGCAGGAACATCTCGGGGATCACGTCCTCCCGCCCGTAGGTGAACGCGGCGGCCGCCTCGTGCAGCCTGCCGTCGCGGGCCTGCTGCAGGGTGAACCCGGTGAATCGCCGCACCCCGGCCGGCAAGTCGGGGCGCGCCAGCGCCGTCCCGACCGATTGCCCGGCCGCCAATGCCGACAGGAACCCGTCGATCGCCGAGGTGTCGGCACCGGCCTCGCGCATGGCCTGGAGGTAGAGTTCGAAGTGGCTGGCACGCGACCCATCCGGTCCCTGGTCCGACTCCTCCCCGCAGACGATCTCATTGATGAGGAAGCGGACCTCCGGGTCGCCCACCGGCCGCCAGGGCAGGTCCACGCAGGTCAGGTCGCGCTGCAACCGCTTGAGCAGCGACATGAAGTCCCAGACGGCGAACACATGGGTCTCGAGGAAGGTCCGGATGGCCTCCGGTCCGTCCACACGGCGATAGATCGGGTGTCGAAGCAGGCGTTGGCGGGCGTCTTCGATGCGGGGGGCGATGGGGTCGGCGGAGGCGTCCATGCGTTGGTTGATGACTTCGGAAGATGCACCGGGGGCTCATGGGGTCAATCCGGCGGCCCTCCTCGGGACGGCGGTGGCCATGCCTCAGCGTCGGCCGGTCAAGGGTCCGGCCGGGGCGGCCCCGAAGCGGACCTGGGTGCGGGTGGCGACCCGCACCTCCCCACCCTGGAAGCGCAGGGTGTGGGTGGTCTGGAACGGGGTGCCGAGCGCGCAGACCTTGACGGTCCAGGTGTCGTCCGAGGTCCAGGCGGCGCTGGCGGCGAGGCTTTCCTCGCCGAGGGGCCGGGTCGGGCCGCGCGGCGTGTCGCCAAGGTGCCCGGTGCCGGTGCCCCAGCGTCCATGGCCGCAGCGCAGCGACTCGGTCCTGCCGGAGATCGTGCGGGTCAGCACCCAGCCCTCGGGGCCGGAGTCCTCGAGGCGGAGCGCCTCGAGGCCGATGGCGTTGGTCTCGAAGCGGTAGGTGTGGCCCAGCACGTTGGCCGCTGTCGGGGAGGTGGCGCGCCCCGGCGGCATGGGTACCTGAAGCCCCAGGAGGCGCCGCTCGAGGCGCGCGCGCGTGGCGGCATCGGCCTTGAGCGGGCCCTTGGCGAAGGCCGGCAGCAGCGTCGCCCAGAGGTGGTTCAACTGCCCGGCCATGTCGTTCACGCCGCTGGTGATGGCGACCACGGCATCCTGTTCGGGAAGGACGACGCAATACTGGCCGAAGGCGCCGTCCCCCCGATACGCCCCGTGGCGGCAGCGCCAGAACTGGAAGCCGTAGCCCTGCTCCCAGTCGCTCCCGGGGTTGCTGCCGTTGGAGACCTGTTTCGAGGTCGCCTCGCGCACCCACCCCTCGGGCAGCACGCGCCCTCCGTCCCAACGGCCCCGCTGGAGCAGCAGTTGGCCGAACTTGGCGATGTCCTCGGTCTTCAGCCGGAGGCCGTAGCCCCCGAGGCTGACGCCCTGGAAGTTGGTGTCCCAGCGCACCCCGGTGATCCCCAGCGGACGGAAGAGCCGGGGCTCGAGGAACGACCGTGCGGACACCAGCGATGGCGCCACGGGCGGCTCGTCCTGGTGGCCGGTGGTCATGGTCAGCAGGTCGCGGATGCGCATGGCCTGCAGGTTGGGTCCGGGTGATGCGGGCGCCTCGCCCGGGAAGTGCTTCAACACCGGGTCGTCGACACCCAGCAAGCCCTCGGCGACCGCCAGGCCGACGGCGGTCGAGGTGAAGCTCTTGCTCAGCGAATAGAGTTCGTGCGGCGTGGCCGCGTCGTAGGGGGCCCACCAGCCTTCCGCCACCACATGCCCGTGCCGGACGACCATCACGCTGTGCACCTGGTCCATCCGGTCGAGCGCCTCGACGAAGTCCAGCAGCGCCCCCGGGGGAACCCCCTGGCGTTCCGGGGTGCTGCGAGGCAGATGGGAGGCGGCGGCCTCGACCCCGGCATGGAGGGTGCCCAAGGCCAGCACCATCCGCAGAACGATCGCGAGGTGGGGGAGCTTCATGGTCGGGATCGAGGTTCTCCGCCGAGGGCCCGGCTGCCAAGCCTGCGCACCGTCTCCATGAGTCGGGCTCCCGAAGACCTCCGGCGTCGGTGTCCTGCGCGTACGGGACTGCCTGAGACTCCCGATGGCTAGGCTCCTAGGCCATCGGGGCATCCTTGATAGCCAGAATCAGGAGGCTCCCCGATTTGTGATGGCGGACATCGCTGTCAGGGTTTTGGCGTCCAAGGCTAGTGAAACGCTCGCTTGAGACACCTGTCGCCCATGAAACCGCCTCAAGACATCTCCCACCAAATGCACCGGCTCATCCTTGTCGATGAGTTGCCCCTCTACCGACGCGGAATCATCGAATTGATCCGACGTCAACCGGACCTGGAGGTCTGCGCCGAGTTCTCGGACCGTTCGTCGGCCCTCGCCGGCATCACCGACGCGACCGACACCGACCTGGTGGTCCTCGAATTGTCCCGGCAGGACGGCGCCGGGGTGGACCTGATCAAGGACCTCCGGATCCAGCAACCCCGGCTGCGGATCCTGGTGCTTTCGCAGTATCCGGAAAACCTCCACGCCGAGCGGGTCCTGCAGGCCGGCGCCTCGGGATTCGTCTCGAAGTACGAGGAAGATGGGGTGGTGTTGGGCGCCATCCGGGCCGTCCTTGAGGGTCGCACGTACTTCAGCGCCCGGGTCTCGTCGCAGTTGGCCCTCCGATACCTCGGCGTCGGCGTCATGGAGGCCGCCTCCCCGATCCACGGCCTGACCAACCGGGAGTTGCAGGTCTTCCGCCTGATCGGCTCCGGCAAACCGACGCGGGGAATCGCCGCGGCGCTCGGACTCAGCGTCAAGACCATCGAGACCTACCTGGAGCACCTCAAGCGCAAGCTCGGGGTCGGATCCGGCGTGGCGTTGACCCACCGGGCCGTCCAGTGGGTGGAGCGGGGCATGGCCGACTGACCCTGCCGGATCGGGCGGGTTCCGGGCGCTGATTCCCCCAGGGTTTCAGCGCCCGTTTTCATTTCCCAGTCCAGGTCCCGGCACGATGGCCTCGGATGCTCCCGGAACCGGACCCTCGTGGGGGAATCCACGATGCCGGGAATCAGGCCCGCCTCCCGATGGTCGGCCACCTTTCGGCTGTCACGATGTGCAGGTCGGGCGTCGACAGGAATCCCTCCGGTCACTCCCCCCTCCAACATGTCCATCCGAACTCTTCCCGGGCTCATCACCCGTTGCGTTGTCCGTGGCTCCCTGGCGCTCCTTCCGTGGATCGGGTCGCTGCACCGACCGGCGGTGCCGCGTCCCGGGTGTCCGGGCCGTGGCCAGGACCGTCCGCGCCGCCATCCGGTGCGCCGGTGGGCCCGGCGGTCCCAGCGGGCGACCCGGCCCGGGGATCTGCTGACCGCGGCCCTGCTCGGTTGGGTGGCGGTGTCCACGGCGGGTGCGCCCCGGGCGGCCGCCCAGGCGCTGGACGGCGCGTCGGGTTGGACCGGGGTCCTGGGAGGCGGTGGCGGCGCAGGGGCCGGCGGGACCCATGATGCGGCCGGGGACGCCCCGGTGTTCCAGTCGGGGGGCGACCTGGTTGGTGATGCGCGGCACGCCTCGGTGCTCGTGGCCTACGACCCAGGGGTCTCCGGGTCGCTGGCCGATGACACGCTGAACCTGAGGGTGCGCCTCGGATCGCATGCCGCCATCGACGGGTGGCGGGGCCTCGTCGTGGTGGGCCTGGACGCCAACGGGGATGATCGTCCGGACCTCTTCCTGGCCTGCGATCGCAGCGGCGGGTGGCCCGGGGTGCGCCTGCTGGATCCCGGCGTGGGAGCCAACGCCTCGCCCAACACGACGTCCACGGAACCGGTGCCATCGGCCGGATGGGCCGGGGGCGGTTTCTTTCCCTCGTCGCCGGAGCTGCTGAGGATCGAACCGGTCTCGGCCGTCAATGACCCGCAGTGGGATGGCTCGACCGACCTTGGGAACGAGGGGGGTGCCGACGCCTTGGTCTCGTGGCGGGTTCCTGTCCCGGACCTGCTGGCCGCGCTGGCACGGCCGTCGCCGGTCGACGCCCAGGGCCGCGTGGGTCCCCGGGGGCCGACCGGCCTGGCGGGCGTGGGCCCGGCCACCCCGGTCCGCTACCTGGCCTTCACGCAGACCCGGTGCGGTCCTGTGGATGGCGACATCAGCGGGGTCGGCACTTGGTTCGACCGCAACGCATCGTGGGCCGAACTGGGGGCCTTTTCCGGGGCGACGCCCTTGTCCCGTCCTGCGGGACCGTTTGCCGAGGTTCGGATCACGACACCGGTCGATCCCTCCGGGGTGATCAACCGGTCCGAGCAGTCTGCCGTGACCTGGGAGGGAGAGGCTCCGCCGTCGGGTTGGGTGGCCCTCCGCGTTGCCGACACCGCCTCCGGACAGGTGACCCGGTGGGTCCAGGCCGACGCGCTCGGCCGGTGGCGGGTCAGCAGCGACCTGTCCGGGCTGGCGGATGGGCTCCTGACCTTCCGGGCCGCATCGGTCGCGGCCCATGGCGATCCGGCGACCCTGCCGGGGACGGTGCCGGCCACGGCCACGGTTCTTCAGGATGCCCGCCCACCGGTCCTCACGGTTTCCCCGGTGGATGTCCCGGGCTTGCCCGTCCTCTCCGGAACCACCGATCTTCCGGACGGGTCCCTCGTCTCCGTGGAGGTCGATCCGGATCCCCTGTCCACGACGGACCGGGTGGTCTGCCTGGGGGTCGTCCGGTCGGGGGTCTGGTCGTTGGCCACCGCCGAAGCGATTCCCGTGTCCGGGGTCTGGCCCCCGGGAGGCCTGCCGGCCCAAGCCCGGGTCACGGCATCGGCCTCGGATGCCGCAGGCAATGGGTCGACCGCCCTGGCCATCACCCGACCCACGGTGCGTCCGACCTCTTCCCGAAGCCTGTCCCCAAGCCTCACGGGAACCTGGGTGAACGAGCCCGGTGACCGGTTGACGGTGACCGTCGGCGGGGCCACCTA
The DNA here is from genome assembly GCA_021298285.1 of Verrucomicrobium sp. Classification (GTDB taxonomy): domain Bacteria; phylum Verrucomicrobiota; class Verrucomicrobiia; order Limisphaerales; family UBA9464; genus SXXZ01. The sequence goes on along the minus strand of JAJTFN010000036.1, from coordinate 5,284 downwards.
CGTCATGTCGCCGTCCGGGGATGTCTGGACGCTCGACCTCGCCACGGCGATTCCTGCCGAGGGGACCCTGGCCCTCGTCGTCGGCCCCGCGCAGTCGGTGCAGGCCCGGGTCACCCGGGGTTCCACCACGGTCGAGGACGGTTCCAGCGGCGAGTTGACCCTCCTGCCGACGGGGGTTGTCACCCTCGACGGTGGTGCCGTCGCCTCGGGCGTCGGGGCCTGGCCCGTCCTCTTGGGCGGTTCCTCGCAGGCGGGCGGCTTCGTGGGGGTGCGCATCGACCCCGGGGACGACGGAGATCTCTCGGACGCGGTCTGGTACCGGGTGGCGACCGACGCCTCCGGCCGCTGGAGCCTCGACACCGCCTCGGTGGAACCCTTGGCCGGCCTGCCGGATCCCGTGGCGGGTTTCCTCGGCCTGAACGGCATCCGGGTCTCGGACGCCCAGGCGGTGGCCTCCCCGGCCATCCAGGTGCTCACGCAATCCGCACCCTCCCTGTCGATCGATTCGATCCAATCGGAGGCCTCCGGCAATGCGTTGGGCCTGGTCGTGAACACCGGGTCCGGCGCCGGTTGGCTCAATGTCACCGAGGATGACCAGGTGCGCGTCTCCGGCGGTGCGACCGGCTCCGCGGGGATCGATGTCTCGATCGCCGATCCCCAGGGACATGTGGTCCTCGCCTCGGGCCTGCCGGTCATCGGGGGCGCCTGGACGACACCGGCCCTCGATCTGTCGTCGTTGGAGGACGGGTTGTTGACGGTGACTGCGACGGTCCGGGGCACAGGCGTCTCCGTCGTCCACACGGGGGTCACCCACGACACGGTGGCGCCCCGGATCGCCTTGACCACCCCGAGCGAACTCAAGAAGAACCCGGCAGACGTGACGGGGGTGGGCGAACTGCCGCTCAAGGCCCTCCTCGTGACGGCGCGGAACAGCACCGACACGGCCAACCTGTGCCCTCCGCTGACGGTGAGCGCCCTCGCCTCGGGACAGTTCTCCGCCGCGTTGAACGTCGGCAACGTCGCCTCGGCCCTGCTGAAGGTGTCCCCGGCGGCCCAGGAGACCGATGCGGCCGGGAACATCGTCCAGCCGGTCCAGAAGCTGCAGTCCATCTCCAACCAGTCGTCCGCGCGCACCCTCGGGTTCTCGGCCATCGCCACCGACCAGCGGATCACCTCGAGCGAGATCACCACGGGGCTTCCGCTCGCGGGTCCCACCACCCTCCTGGGCACCGGGACGGTCCAGGTGTCGGTGACCGACGGATCCACCACCCAGGGCGTGTCCGGCACCTTCTCCGCCGGCACCTGGACCGCGACGCTGTCATCGGCCCAGATCCGATCGCTGGCCAATGGCCCGCTGGCCTTCACCGTCTCCGCCAACGACGGCACGGTGGTCATTCAGGGAAAAGCCTTCGCATCGCTTGAGTTGTCGTGCCCGCGCCTCGTGATCACCGACGACGTCCCCGGCTGGGCGTCGGGTCCTGTCACCTTCCGATTCGAGTTCAGCGAGCCGGTCAACGGCTTCGATGCCGGAGACATCGCCGTGAGCGGCGGCACCCGCGGAGTCTTCACCCGGTTGGATGATGCGGTGTCCACCCTGGTGGTCACACCCGCCGCCACGGCCCGGGGAACCTTGGAGGTTCAGGTCCCCGATCGTGCCGCCATCGGTCTGACCGGTGGCCGCTCCAGCGCCCCGGGTTCCGCCCGCCAGGCCTACGATACCCGCCTTCCGGTCGGGGCACCTGCCCTGACCCTGGACACCGCGTCGCTGGCGCAGGACTCCACGCCCCTGATCTTCGGCACCACGTCGTTGCCCGCTGGCCTTCCGGTGCGCGTGCTCATCGATGCCGACAACGACGGGTCGGACGACCTGACCTACCAGGCCTCTGTCGCCGTCGACGGGCGCTGGCAATGGGACACCGGGACCGAGGCCCCGGGATCGGGGCTCTTCCCGCCGGCCGGCCTCGCCCCGCATGCCCGGGTCACCGCCATCGCCGGGCATCCCGGTGCCGGCACCAACACGGTGGTCGGCCTGAACCGGCCGACGGTCCGGCCGCTCCGCACGGCGTCGCGGCGGCCCGAGCTGACAGGGACGTGGACGCAGGTGCCAGGAGACACCCTCGAGGTGAGCATCGACGGACGGGTTCAACCGGTCGGCTCGATCCGGTTGCAGGCCACGGGTTGGTCGCTCACGGCCGATGAGGACCTGGCGGATGGAACCCATGAGATCCTCGCGCGGGCAGGGCGCGGTGGGCTGGGCGTGGCCGACGATCCCACCACCTGGGAGCTCGCCGTCGACACCACGGCCCGCATCGCCATCGCCATGGGAACCGTGGCCGACACCACTCCGGTGATCTCCGGCACCACCACCGGCATTCCGGCCGGTGCCCTCGTGCAGCTGGATGTGGTCCAGGAAGAAAGCCCCGATCCGGCGTCCGTGCTCCGCTACCGGGTGCCCGTCCAGGAGGATGGTCGATGGTCGGTGGACACCGGGCTCGTGCCCCCGTCCGACGGGACGTTCCCACCGGGCGGCCTCCGGGGATGGATCCGGTTGATTTCACCTTCGACCCGGTGACCCCGGATTCCACGCCGTGGATCACCGGTGGCAGCGACCTGCCCGAAGGGGCGGCGGTCGAGGTCTCCGTCGATCCGGACCGCGATGGGGCCTGGAACAACGCCATCACCCGGATCGCCACCGTGGGAGCTGGAGGTGCCTGGGGTGTTGAGGTCACCCCTGAACTTTCCGGCACGGTTGCCGTGAGGGCCTCCGCCGTCGACGGGTTGGGCAATCGCACGGTCACCCCCGTGGTGGATCTTCGGATCGATGCCGGTGCGCCCGGACTCCGCATCGACCCGCTGCCGTCGGGGCCCGGCGAGGTGTATGCCGACGGCCGGGTGGACGAACGCGAGGACCTTGCCCTGGTGATCCGGGGGAGTTCCCGGGGTGTCGCACCCGGTGGGCGGATCCGTTTGAGTCTCGGGGACGGCACCCGGTCCCTCGTCGTCGAGGCGACGCCGCTGGCCGATGGGAGTTGGATGGCCCCGGCGATCAACCTGCGCAGCCTCGCCCAAGGCGAGGTCCGGATCGATGGATGGGCCACCACCGCCGAGGGAGCCGTCGTCACGGCTGCCCAGCGTTTCCTCCATGCCCGTGGGACCAGCGAGGGGCCGGTCATCCTGGCCGTCTTCGAGGACAGCGGAGCGCCCGGGGATTTCGTGACGTCGGCATCCTCCGTCCAAGTGCGAGGCCTGGGTCATCCCGGGGGCACGTTGGAGGTCGCCGCCATGGTGGTCGGAGGTGGCACCGTGCCGTCACCGTCCCCGGTCGCGGTCTCCGCTTCGGGCGACTGGTTGTCCGTCCTCGGGCCCTGGCCCGACGGCCGGTACCTCCTGAGGGCGTCCGATGCCACCGGCTTCGTGGAGCGCGTCCTGATCCTCGACACCACCCCACCGGTGGGGCCCGTGACGGTGGATTCCCTGACCACCGACCAGGTGACGCCGCGGATCAGCGGCCACGTGATGCTCGAAGCCGGGGACCTGTTCTCGGTGACCCTCGACGGGGTCACCTACGAGGCGGGGCAGGGATCGCTCGTCGTGACCGGCGACTCGTGGTGGCTGGACGTGCCCGAGCCGAACGCGCTGCGACCGGCCGAGGTTGGCGGTGGCTTCTCCGGGAGCTACGACGTGATCGCGACGCTCCGGGATGCTGCCGGCAATGCACGTTCCGATGGGTCCCGGGGCGAACTGATCCTCCGGGACACCCAATCGCCCTCGCTGGATTTGTCCCCGGGTGATCCGTTGACCCTCGACACCCGGCAGACGGTGCCACCGGGCAAATCCGTCCGCTTGGTGGGTGTCGATGGGGCATTTGTCCTGCTGGAGAACTCCGGCCGCATCCGCTCGCTGGAACTGGAACCAGGCGACCTGAGGGATGGCGCGCTGGAACGTCTGCTCCTTGGGGACGGCTCCTTCGCGGCCGACGGCCGACAGGGCGCGCTCCGTGGGTTCCTGGTCGGAACCATTCCCGTCGATGTCTGGTTCCAGTCGGGGCGATTCCTCCTGGTGAGGGCCGATGCGCCCACCTTCTCCGTTGCCGAGGCGCAGGCCGTGCTCGGCGCGCTCCGGTACGAGGCCTCCCCGGGTGTTCCGACGCCTGGGACTCGCCGATTCCTCCTGCGGGTCGTCGATGCCGCGGGCAACCGGTCGGCGGTGGCGACATCCCGCTGCGAGGTGCCAGGTCCGGTGGATCGATTCGTGGTCACGGTGAGCCAGGAGCGGGTGGTGGCCGGAACCGTGATCCGGGCGAGGGCGCAGGCCGTGGATGCGGCCGGAGGTGTCGTCGCACTGGAAGGACGAAGGGTGGTCTGGAGCCAGTCTGGCACGCCGGGGACGCTCAGCGCCTTGACTGGCGTGACCGGTGCCGATGGCGGTGTCTCGGTCGGGTTGACGGTTCCGACGGTCTCGGGAGTCTGGACCCGGGTGAACGCGACCGATCCGGATCGCCCGGGCGTTTTCGGGACCTCATCCGAGGTGGTGACGATTTCTGGACCGGCCCATCACCTGACCTTCCGGGTCGACCCGTCGGACACGATGGCTGGCGTGTCCATCGATCCGGCCCTGGAGGTCGAGGCCCGCGACATCCACGGCAATCGCGTGGACGATTGGGTGGGTGGTGTCACCCTGGATTGGCAGGTCGGCCCCGGGGTTCCCTCGGCGGCCCTCCCCGGGATTCGAACCGCCTCCGCCGGGAGGGCAGTGTTTGAGGGGATTCGGCCAACGATCGCGGTTTCGGGTGCCGTCTTGAAGGCCGTGGCCGACGGATTGCCACCCGCTTTCTCCGGATCGTTCGACGTGTTCCCTGCCGGCGCGGATGGTGCGAGGTCGATTCTGACGCCGCTTTCCGCATCGATTCCGGCCGACGGGGTCTCCATCCATCGCCTGACGATCCGATCGGTCGATGCCTACGGGAATGCCTTGGCGCTTGGTGGAGCCGGCGTGGTGGTGAGCCGGTCCTCCGGGATCGGCACCGTGGCCGGTGTCGAGGATCTCGGTGACGGCACCTACGGGGTCACCCTGACCGCGGAATCGGTCGTGGGGGTGGGCACCTTCACGGCCACCATCAACGGCCAACCCGTCCGGAACGGCGGAGCAGAGCCAGCGGTGGCCACCGTGGTGTTCCGGGACGTGACGTCTCCGGTGGTTTCCGGCATGGCAACGGTCGCTGTCGTGGAGAACGCGACGAGCGTGGCGACCTACACGGCCAATGAGACGGTGACCTGGAGCCTCG
>JAJTFN010000190.1:5176-9355 GCA_021298285.1 Verrucomicrobium sp. | reverse complement strand
CATGCGTGACGGGGGTGCTGGTGGCCCTGGCCATCGCCGCGGTGCAATGGCAACCGGAGCTGGGGCGCAACTTGCGGGCGTGGGCGACCTCGGCGTTGGCGCTCCTGGGGACCGTGCTGATGCTGCTGTGGTTCCTCGTCACGTCCCGATTCGCGGTCCGGACCCGGCTGATCGGCCTGGCCTTCGTGATCCTGGGCGGGCTGGCCCTGAAGTGGTCGGTCCGTGTGGATGGGACCCTCAACGGCACCGGCCTGCCGCGGTGGGTTTGGCGGGGCAGCATTCCAACCGCCGCGACGCCGTCAACGGCATCGGCCGGCAACCCCGTCACCACGGGCAGACCCACGAACACCGTCGCCGCGACGGCGACGGGCCACCCCGCGGGCCAGGCCGGTCCGGCCGCCCTGCCCGGTCTCGAGGACATGCCGCAGTTTTTCGGTCCCGACCGCACGGGGGCCTTGCCCGTCGCCGGATTCTCGACGGACTGGACCTCCCAGGCCCCGAGGGAACTCTGGCGGCGCCCCATCGGGCTGGGCTGGTCGGCCTTCGCCGTGGTGGGCGGACGCGCCTGGACGCAGGAGCAATCGGGCGACGACGAGCGCGTGAGCTGCCTCGACGTGGCCACGGGCCGGACCCTCTGGAGCCACTCCGAACGCACCCGATTCTCCGAATGGCAGGGTGGTGATGGCCCGCGGGCGACCCCGACGATCCAAGGTGGCCGCGTCTACGCCCTCGGCGCCACCGGCCTGTTGCTCTGCCTCGAGGCCGCGGACGGAAAGTTGGTGTGGAAACGCCCGGTGCTCGGGGAAAACGGCCTGGGCAACATCACCTGGGGCACCAGCGCGTCGCCGCTCCTCGTCGACGACCTCGTGGTGGTCACCGGGGGGCGAGGTTCCGGAGCGGTCCTGTTCGCCTACCGGAAAACCGATGGCGCCCCGGTGTGGAAGGCCGGGTCGGGCGACGCGAGCTATGCCTCCCCACTCCTCGCCACCCTCGCCGGCCGTCGGGTGATCCTCTCGAACAACGCCGCCAGCCTCACCGCGCATGATCCGGGCACCGGACGCCTCGTCTCCGAACACGCCTGGGGCGGCAGCAAATGGCCCAAGGCCTCGCAACCGGTAGTGCTGCCCGGCGACCGGGTCTTCGTGTCGGCGGGATACGGGATGGGTTGCCAGATCGTCCAAGTCACCGCCGCCGGAGCGGGATCGAGCGGCGAACCCGGAACCTTGAAGGCCGAGACCTCGTGGAAAGGCCTTACGATGAAGACCCAGTTCAACAGTCCCGCCCTGCGGCAGGGGTTCCTGTACGGCCTGGACGACGGCCTGCTGGCCTGCGTCGACGCGGGCACCGGTCGGCGGGTTTGGAAGGATGGACGCTTCGGCTCCGGGCAAACCCTGATCGTGGGCGACGTGATCGTGGTTCAGAACGAGAACGGCACCGTGCACGCCTGCGCGGCCAGTCCCGACGGGTTCCGCGAACTGGGGCGGATCCCGGCGCTCTCGTCGAAGACCTGGAACCACCCCACGGTCGCCGGTCGCTACCTGCTCGCGCGCAACGATCGCGAAGCCACCTGCTGGGAGCTGCCCGCCCCGGGACGATGATCCCCCGCTTCCTGTGGAAACCGACCTCGAACGCGTGAAGCCCCAGGATTCCCAGCCGGTCCTTTTCGAAATGGCTTCCCCCTCCGGTCTCGTCCGACACGACGCCGGGGGCAAGGCACGCCCGGCCTGGCCGAGGGACTCCAAGGTCAGCGCGGTGTTTTCGGAGTGCCAACGGTATCGCTACCAGCTTCGGGAGGTCTGGGACCCGGGCCGACCCATGGTGCTGTGGCTGCTCATGAACCCCAGCGTGGCCTGTCTGGACCACGCCGATCCCACCTTGCGGAAAACCGGCAATTTCGCCCGGATCTGGGGCTATGGCGGACAATGGGTCGGCAACGTGCACGCCTACCGGTCCACCGACAAAGACCGACTGATGGAGGTCGCCGATCCCGTGGGGCCGGACAACGACCGCTCGATCCTGGAGATGGCGGCCCAGGCCGAACGGGTCGTCCTCGCCTACGGCCAGCCGCCGAAACCGCTCCGAGCGCGCGGTGCGCAGGTGGTTGCCCTCCTGCGCCACCACCCGAACCTGTGCCACCTGAGGTTGGCCCAGGACGGCACCCCGGTTCACCCGCTCTACCTGCCCTTCAGCCTGCGGCCCCAAGCGTACCCTCTACCGACACCCACCTCTCCGGGTTGATGGCAAGGGGACCGCTTCGACGGTTCCGGCCGATCAGACCAGTCCCCGGATGGGCTCACCGCGGGTGATGGCCTCGATGACGCGTTGCGAGACGCCCGGGAGCAGGCGGGCCTGCCCGACATCCATGAGCGAGTGCATCACGGTGGCGATGAGGTCCTTGAGGGTGATCGGCTGGCTGGCCGGCTCGCCGCCGTCGCGCGACGACTGCCCGATCACCTGCCCCATCTTCAAGCCCCCTCCGTACACGAGCAGCGGGGCGAGGTTGCCCCAGTGGTCGCGACCACCGTCCTTGTTGAGCTGGGGGGTCCGGCCCATTTCGCCGCAGCACACGAGCAGGATCTTGTCCGAGAGCCCCCGCGCCTCGACATCCTCGATGAAGGCCGACACCGCGTGGTCGAAGGGTCGGCCGACGTAGTCCATGCCCACGGTCATGGGGGCGTTGTTCACGTCGGCGTGCATGTCCCAGATGAAGCTGGTGGTCACCGTCACGAAGCCCGCCCCGCGCTCGCAGAGGCGACGGGCCAGGAGCAACTGCCGGCCCAAGGTCAGGGCGTTGGTGGCGTAGTGCTCGATGTTCTTCCAGCGCGGGTCGATGCGGGACCGCGGCAGCAGCGCGGCGGTGTCGTAACGCTCGAGGCACCGGGGATCCTCGCGGGAAAGGTCGAAGGCGTCGAACACGCCCCGGTGCAGCAACTCGAAGGCCTTCTGCTGGAGCCCGCCGAATTCCTGGACCGCGGCCCGGTCGTCCATCCAGCGACGCCACTGGTCCACCGACTTGAGCAGCGCCTGGCGGTCGTGAAAGCGCCCTTCCGGCAGGTTGATGCGCAGGTTCTGCTGCAGGTCGCCCCCGGCCCCGGGCACGAACGGCGCGAAGGCGCGCCCCAGGTCGCCCGTGCCCTCGAAGTTGCCGAACTCCCGCACGGCGTCCTGCGCCTTGGGCTCCACCGAGCGCGGGAAGAGGGCGATGTTGGTCGGCATGGCCGAGTCGAGTCGGCTCGGGCCGGCGATGCTCGAGTAGAGCGAGCCGAGGTTGGCCTGGAGCGTGTCGACCCCCACGATGGGCTTGATGTCGTGGTTGCCATCGCCGGTGGCGAACGAGCGCACGATGCTGAACTTGTGGGCCAGCTTGGCCAGGCGCTCGAAGGTGCTGCCGAAGGTGATGCCCGGCAGCGTGGTGGGGATCTCGCCGGTGGCGCTGCGCACATGCGACGGCGCGTCCATCTTCGGATCGAAGGTTTCGAACTGCGAGGGCCCCCCGTGCATGAAGAGGAAGATCACCGAGCGGTCCTTGAGCGGGTTGCCCGGTGCCCCCCGATCCGCACCGATGGCCCTGACCCCGCCGACCGGATCGCCCCCGGCCGCACCGCCGCCCTCCGCCGCCGCGGCCCGGACGCCCAGTGTGTCCGAGAGGTTCAGCCCACCCAGTGCCAGCGCACCGGCCTGCAGGAACTGCCGCCGATGCCAACGCCCACCCTGCCAGAACTGGTCCTGAAAGGTCAGCATCGGGGGCGTCGGGGGAACCCAGGTCCCCGGGTGGAGGCTGCAGGCATGGTGACTCTTCAGGGACCGTATCGACAGGACTCGGGAGTGCCAAGCCTCGGAGCGCCACCAGGGGCATCTCAAATCGGGGGGCAAGATTCCCGGAAAGAATCGCCCCGCTGCCGACGAATCCTCTGGCAGGATGACCGAGCCGATCGACCACGACAGCCCCTGGAAGGAGGCGCTCGACCAGTTCCTGCAACCGTTCCTCGAACTGACCTTCCCCCGGATCGCCGCGCTCATCGACTGGACGGCCCAGCCTACCCCGCTCGAGCAGGAGTTCCGCGCCCTCGTCCCCGATGCCATCAGTGGCCCGCTGCGCACCGACAAACTGGTGGAGGTCCGCCTGCTCGATGGCACCGGGCAGTGGTTGCTCATCCACTTCGAGGTGCAAATGCGGCG
>JAJTFN010000190.1:0-5167 GCA_021298285.1 Verrucomicrobium sp. | reverse complement strand
CCACGGCGCCTGTACGACTACCAGCATCGCATCCGGCAGCGGTATCCCGTGCCCTTGGTCACCCTCGCCATCCTGGGCGATCCCAGCCCCACCTGGCGTCCCGACACCTACCGCGTGGAGTTCGCCGGCTGCCGCCTCGAGTTCCGGTACCTCGTCTGCAAGCTCATCGACTTCGAGGACCAGCTCGACCTGCCCATCCACCGCAACAACCGTGCGATCTTCGTCATTGCCGCCCACCTCGCCACCCAGCGTCACCGCCGGGATCCGAGGCGCCTCTATGAGTTGCGCCTGGAACTGTCCGCTCGCCTGCTCAACGCCGGTTACACAGAAGACGAGATCTGGAAACTCCTGCGCCTGATGGACTGGTTGATGCCCTTGCCGGACGAGCTTATGATCCCTTTCAGAGACGACCTTCACCAACTCCAACACCCCAACCGCATGCCCTACGTCACCAGCTTCGAGCGCATCAGCCGTCAGGAGGGCCGTCAGGAAGGCCTTCGGGAGGGCATCCTCGACATCCTCGAGACCCGATTCGGTGAGGTGCCGCCCGACCTCCGGGAACGCGTCCAAGCCATCGACGACGAACCGGCGCTGAAGGAACTCCTCCACCAGGCGGTGCTGGTTCCCAGCCTCGAGCAGTTCTGACCACCGACCCGGCGCCTCCGCTCCCTCACTTCCCGTGCTGACGGAGGAAGCGGAGGAGGAGCGGGAAGGCGGGCTCGGCCATCTGGCCGTGGTCGTAGCCCTGGAGCTCGAGCAGTTCCACGGAGGGATGGCCCACTTCCTGGAGCATGCGCCAGAAGTAGGCGCTCTCTTCGTAGCGACCGAGGAGTTCGTGGTTGCGATCGCCACTGATCAGCAGGATGGGCGGGGCGTCCTTGCGCACATGATATACCGGCGCGAGGTCGTCGATCAGCGGGCGGGTGCGCTCCAGGCCCCGCTCCTCGCGGATCGCGAAGTGGGTGATGGATTGCCCGCTGAAGGGCACAAGGCCGGCGAGGCGATCCGGGTCCACGCCGTGGACGGCCAACCACCGGCGATCGAGGGTCACCAGGCTGGCGAGGTAACCCCCGGCCGAGTGGCCGGAGAGGAAAATCCGGTTCGCGTCACCGCCGTACCGGGCGATGTTCTTGAAGGTCCAGGCCACCGCCGCCGCGGCATCCTCGATGTAGGCCGGGGCCTTGGCCTTGGGGCTCAGGCGATAGTCCGCCGCCACCACGACGATCCCCTTCTCCTTCAACGCCGACGGGATGGACCGGTTGCCGCCGGTGAGGCCCCCGCCATGGAACCAGACCACCGTCGGAGCGGCCGGGGCGCCGACCGGATGGTAGACATCCAGGCGACACCGTTCGCGGGCATAGGCGTCGGGCTCGGAGTCCGGACGGTACGGCAGGCCGGTTTCGGTTCGGTAGGCGGTCGCGGTGTCGGACCGCTTCAGCGGGTTGGCCGATGGAACCGCGCCGGCCGGGGTCGGTGCCCCCGCAGGGGCGGCCGCGTCAGGCGATCCGGGCGACGGCGGTGAACTCCGGGGGGCCAGAGGGTCTGCCGGAAAGGCCGGGGTCTGGGCCATCACCCCGAGGCCAACGCACCCCAAGGCGAGGAAAGCGACCCACTCCCTCGGTGCTGCGAAGATTCCGCGAGAGACCCAGGTCGTTCGGCTCCGGCGGCCGGATCGGTTCCACGGGCAAGGCTTCATAGAAGAAAGGTCGTTCAAAGCATCCAGTCGGGCTCACTTCACGGGCACGTCCACCGTGTCCACCGACAGGCGCCAATCGGCGAAGGCTGGCGCGGTCTGGAGCATCACGACCGTGGCGAAGCTGAATCCATTGCCCTGCCCGTACACGCTGTCGGGCGAGACGTTGAGGGTCCACACCGAGCCCTCGGGGATGGGCCGCGAGGCTCCGGTCTCCAGCGCGGCGGCTTCGAACCGATCGCCGGCGGGCTCGGCCGCCTCCTGCCAATGGCGGAAGGCCCCCCGGCTGGCGACGAGTCGCCGCATGATGGGGTTGGGCATGCCGGAGTGCTGATGGGCCCGGATCACCGCCCGCACCGTCGCGGTCGGGGCACTCTGGCTGTGCAGGATGTGCGTGACGGCCGCCTTCCCGTAGATGCTGGCCCGCTCGGGATTATTGGCGAAGGCGGTCTCGCCAGAGAACACGGTGAAATCATTCCACAGGAACCCGATCACCGACGGGCTGATGGGCGACTGGGGCCGGAAATCGCGGAACCAACGGGCCGCCTCGGCTCCCGCCGCCGGATCGGCCGTGGCCCAGGCGGGCTTGCCGGCCAGGTAGGCCTGCTGCCGCAGCTCCACGATGCGCTGGAAGGCGTTGGTGCGGTCCGCCTGCAGCAACGGGCGCGGATCGAACCCGGGCTCCATGCCGCCATGGCACAATTGCACCACCTCCTGGCCGGTCCCGAGGTACACGGCCGCCGGCAGGAAGTCATGGAACCGCACCACCTTGGCCGCGTCGAACTCCGCCCCGTACTTGGCCTGCCCCTCGGCGAGGAACCCATAGCGGGCCACCAGCGAGACGTCCTCGTGGTTGCCCCGGATGAGCAGCACCCGGCCGGGATTGGCCACCTGCAATCTCAACAGCGTGTAGATCACCTCGACGCCGTACAGCCCGCGATCGGTGTAATCGCCCAGGAAGGCCATGAAGAAGGTCGGATCGGTGATCTGGAACCCCGAGAGAAGGCCCCGCTCCTGCAATCGTCCCAGCACCGCCATCAGCGAGTGGATATCACCGTGCAAGTCGCCTTGGAGCAGCACCTTGGATCCCGGCGGCAGCAGGCGCTTCTGCACGAACGGCTCGAAGGGCGTGCGCGAATGGCCATGCCAACTCCGGGCCACGTCGAGGAACCCGGCGCTCGGGGCTTCGCCCACCCAGGATTCGCGCCGACTCAACGGCCCGTTGGTGGCGCTGGCGAAATAGGCGTCGAGGATCGTCGAAACCGCCTCGAAACGGGGCAATGGCAGCAGTGCCCGCGGCGGCAATCGTCCGCCGAGCACACGGTTCTTGGGTAGGCGGGCACAGGCCTCGCGCCAGGCTGCGAAGTCGGGGGCTGGCTCTGCAGCGACGGCACGGGGCACCCCGACTCCAACGAGTGCCAGCACCAGAGCCAAGGCCGTTGCCCATCGACCGATGCCGCCGCCATGGATCCGACCTGCCCTGCGCGCCGACACGCCGGGCGGTTGATGCCCGTTTGTCGTCGTGCGACGGGACGAACGCAGATCGGCCAGCAATCCGATGCGGTCGCGGGGTCGAGGCTCAATCCACATAGGCGAATTCATTCAAATTGATCAGGGCACGGCACACCTCCGTCAGGCTGCGTCGCTCCAGCATCCGCCGGCAGGCGGCCTGCTCGTCGGGATGTGGGTCGCGCTGCAAGGTGATGCGGAAGGCCTGGCGAACTTGCGCCGCCGGATCGGTGCCAGCCTCGGTGCGCACCCGCCGTGCCAACGCCTGCGAGGCCTCCACCGCGAGCGGCGAGTTCAAGAGCGACAAGGCCTGGGGCGCCACCGTGGAGCCGGTGCGCCGCGCGCAGGACGTGGAATTCTCGGGCAGGTCGAAGGTCTCGAGAAAAGGCACGCGCACCGTGCGCTTCTGCACCAGGAACACACTGCGCACCGACTGCCGCTCGCGGGGCGATGGGTACCACCCCTTGGTGCGGGTGGCGTTGTCGTCGAGGAAGGCCGGGTTGGCCTGCAGGATCTCCGGCGGCAAGTCGGGCCACACCGGCGGGCCGCCGGCCACGAATTGCAGCGTGCCCGAGGCGGCCAGCACGGCGTCCCGCAACTGCTCGGCCGACAACCGACGCGGACTGCGGGCCCAAGCCTCCCCCGCCCCGGCCGTCTGCCGGTAGGCCGCGCTGAGCACCAGGGTACGGTGCAGGCGCTTCACCGACCATCCGCCGCGGACGAACTCGGCCGCCAGCCAGTCCAGCAGTTGGGGGTGACTCGGGCGGGCTCCGGCCAGGCCGAAGTCATTGGGCGTCTCCACCAGGCCCCGGCCGAAGTGCTGCTGCCAGACGCGGTTCACGAAGACCCGCGCCGTGAGCGGGTTGTCGGCCGAGGCGATCCATCGGGCCAAGGCCAGCCGCCGCCCGAGGGTCTTCGGGTTGGAAGGCTTCGGCAGCACCGCCGGATTGGGATCGAGCGCCGAGAGGAACCCCGGAACGACCGGCGCGCCCGGGCGCTTGTGGTCGCCTTGAACGAGGATGCGCGTGTCGGCCGGGCGTTTCTCCTGATCGGTCATCAGCAGGCCGGTGGTGAAGGCGCGGCGCTGCGCCGGGATCCGGGCCAGTTGGCCTTCCAGGTCGGAATGACGGGCCCTCTCGGGCTCCGCGAGCGCGGCCTTCACGTCGGCCTCGGGCGGTTCCACCTGTTTCCGCAGGGCCGTGACCCGGGGACGGCGTTCTTCGGGATGGCGGTCGTCAGGCTCGGCCAGCCAACGGCGCTCCTCGTCGGTGAGCCGTGCCATCCGCTCGGCCTTCAGGCGCTCGCGGTGCGGGGCGATGAGGGCCTGCCGATCGCGTTCCAACGCGTCGCGCGCGCGGTCGAGTTCCGCGTTGTGTTCGCGGATCGCGGCCTGGTCGGCGGCAAGGTCCAGCGGCAGGTCGTCGGCGAACGTCACGCCCTCGAAGAAGGCGCGCAGGCGGAAGTGGTCGGCCTGGGACAGCGGGTCGAACTTGTGGTCGTGGCATCGGCAGCACGAGAGCGTCAGGCCGAGGAAGGCGCTGCCAGTGGTCTCGGTCAGGTCGGCCATCAACTCGGCCCGGCTGCGGTCCTGTTCGTTGAAGAGCCCGGCGGCATTGTCGTGCGGGCCCAGGCGCAGGTACCCCGTGGCGATGAGCGCGTCTTGTTCGGAACGGTCGCGCGGCGGCCCGTCCACCAGTTCATCCCCGGCCAACTGCTCGATGAGGAACCGGTCGAAGGGCTTGTCCGCGTTGAACGCCCGGATCACGTAGTCGCGGAAGCGCCACGCCTGCGGACGGAATTCATCCCAGTCGAAGCCGTTGCTGTCGCTGTAGCGGATGACGTCGAACCACAGGCGTGCCTGATGCTCGCCATACCGCGGCGAGGCCAGCAGGCGATCGACCAGACGCTCGTAGGCGGCGGTCGGTGCGGCGGCGGCCGAGGCCGAAGATCCCCGATCGGCATCCC
>JAJTFN010000189.1 GCA_021298285.1 Verrucomicrobium sp. | reverse complement strand
CAGCAGGCAGTCGAGGCTTCCCGCCGCGTGACGGGTGGTCGGCCGGAGGTCCTTGCGGAAGACAAACCGCACCCCCAGGGAGCGCAACTCTTCGCCCACCGCCGCCCCGCGCTCGTGATGCCGGGGCACCAGCACCAGGAAGAGGTTCGGGAACCGGGATTTCAGCCGGAGGTGCATGGCCGCAAGGATCTTTTCCTCGCCGTCATGGGTGCTGCCCGCGACGAGGACCTGCGACTCGGGCCCGACACCGAGCTGGCCCAGGAGGGATCCGATGTCGAGCGGATTGGGATCATCGATCCTCGCGGCGTCGAACTTCAGGCTGCCGACGACATGGATGGCTTCGGGCCGACAACCCAGCTCGCGCAGGCGCCGGGCATCGGCCTCGTTCTGCGCGCCCACGCCGGCGAAGCCGGCGAACAGCTCGCCGAAGAGGAACCGGAACCGCCGGTAACCCCGGAAGGAACGCTCCGACAGCCGGGCATTGACCAGGAAATGGGGGATGCCCCGCCGCTGGAGGCTCCACAGGAAATTCGGCCAGATCTCCGCCTCCACCAGGACCACCACCTCGGGGTTGATCAGCCCCACGGCCCGCTGGACGTGCTTCCGACGGTCGATCGGGTAGTAGATCTTGGTGATGTGGGCCGGCAGGCGCTCCCGGAGCAGCCCCATGCCCGTCGACGTGGTGGTCGAGACCACGATCTTGTGCAGGGGCAGCAGGGGTTCCATCGCCCGGATGAGCTGGGTGCAGAGGTTCACCTCGCCCACGCTGACGGCATGGAACCAGACCACCTGCCGGTTGGTCAGCGCCTGCTTGAGCTTGCCGTCATACAGACCGAAGCGCTCCCCGAAGCCTGCCTGCCAGGATCCTCGCCGGTACATCTTCAGGAAGTACCAGGGAGCCGACAGGGCAAACCCGAGGTTGAAGAGGAGGTTGTAGATCAGGCGCATGCCGGAAGGGGGGGACGGACGCTGGAACCGGTCGGAGACTTCATTCGTGGACGTGGCCCCGCGTCGTGAGGTTACCGGAGTCGGCGTCGGGTGGAGCCGCACGAAGGCTCCGATCCACTGGCAGGCGGCCTGTTGCCGCCGTTGTGCCACTTCCAGCACCTCCGCGGCCGAGACCACCTGTGCCCGGCCCCCGAGGCCCGCCGCCGCGTTCGTGATGCAACTGCAGGCGGCCACCCGCATGCCGGCCTGCCTGGCCGCGATCACCTCCGGGACCGTGCTCATGCCGACCGCATCGGCCCCCCAGCGACGGAAGGCGCGGATCTCCGCCGGGGTCTCGAAACTGGGTCCCTGAACCGCCAGGTACACGCCCTCACGGACTGTCAGGCCGACGGACCGGGCCGCCGTCTTCAGGCCGGCCCTCAGTGCCGGGTCATAGGCCCGGGTCATGTCCACGAACTTGGCCGCCCCCGGCTCCACCGGACCGCGGAGAGGGTTGATGCCCAGGAAATTGATGTGGTCGGCGAGGATCATGAAATCGCCCACCCGATACCTCGGATGGATCCCGCCGGCGGCGTTGGTCGCCAGGAAGGTGTCCGCTCCCAAGGCGGCCAGCACCCGGGTGGGGAAGACGATCTCGTCGGGTTCGAATCCCTCGTAATGGTGGGCTCGCCCGCTGAGCACCGCCACGGGCACGCCATGCCAGGAGCCGATCCGCAGGCAGCCCTCGTGGCCCGGGGCCCTCCCGATCGGGAAGCCGGGGAGGTCGCGGTAGGGGAACTCCCGTTCGCAGTCGATGGCCTGCCCCACCGGACCGAAGCCGCTGCCGAGGACGATGCCCAACCGGGGTCTCAGGCGCGTGCGCCGGAGGACCAGGGCGGCCGTGGTCGACGGATCGGGCAGGGCAGGGCGGCGTCGGAACATGGGCAGGCGGGGACCGGGTCGGAGGGAGGTCCCGGTTCAACCCGGAACGACGGCTGCCCGACGTTCGTGGGAGGCCAGCGCCGCCTCGAAGACCTCATGGCTCCGGACCGCCTCCTCCGGGGTGACGCACCCGAAGCGGGAACCGAGAAGCCCGGCACGCTCGGCGGCGAAGGCCGCCCACATCTGGAGGAAGCAGTCCGGGAAGCCCGGTTCGAAGATGCCTCCCGTGATCGTCGGGAAGGGGGTCTGGAACCCGAGGTCGGTTCGGCTCCACCACTGGTCCTTGGCGCGGTCGAACTTCCAGAGCGTCTTGGGTTCGGCCGTCGAGTAGCGCATGCCGCCGTCGGTCCCGAGGATCTCCAGCGACCAGGTGTTGGTGGCTCCCGGGGCCAACCGTTTCATTTCCAGGCGCATCGGTGTCTCCATGCCCTCGATGACCACCTCGGTGTGCAGCATGGCGTTGTCCCAGGTGTCGCAGGCGGCGGTGCCGCCTTTGCCGTCCGGGCGCTGATGGTAGACCTTCTGGAGCTGGGCGTAGACCCGGGTCGGGTACCATCCGAGGCGGAAGGGCACATGGACCACGTGCATCCCCAGGTCGCCCATCACCCCGATGGCCCCGCAGGTGCGCACCTGACGCTTCCAGTTGACCGGTTTGGACGGATCCAGGTCGCTGGCATGCCAGAAGCAGGAGCGGACTTCGAGGGGCTTTCCCATCGCCCCGGAACGCACCCACTCGACGATGCGCTGCACTCCGGGCAGGAAAGGGAACTCCGAGCTGCACCGGACGAAACGGCCGGATTTGGCGGCGGCATCGCGGATGCGGCGGGCACTGGCCAGGTCGATGCCGAAGGGTTTCTCGGCCAGGAGGTCCTTCCCGGCGGTGAGCACGTCGAGGTAGATCGCCTCGTGCAGGTGGTGCGGGACCGCGACGTACACCACATCCACGTCGGGCGAGGCCAGCAGTTGGCGGTGGTCCTGCGTCACCAGGCGCACGGTGGGGATCTGCCGGAACCAGTCGAGCAACGCCGGCTGCAGGTCGCAGACGGCGACCAGTTCGACGGTCACGGGGAAGTCGTTGAGGACGAACCAGCGGGCGAAGGCGCTGGCGGCTTCGCGGCCCATGAGGCCGCCGCCGATGATGCCGACACGGAGGGTGGGTTTCATGAAAGGGATCCTGGCTCCGCCTCGGGTTCCGCCCCCTTGCCCGACGGGGCTGCGAGGTGTCGGACCAGGTGGCGGCGCAGGTCGCTGAACCGGTTGGCATCCTGCGGGTGGGAGTCGAGGAGCCTGAGCAACTCGGGGGCATCCAGTCCCGCCGCCTCGAGCACCGGGCCGATGGGCTTCCCTCGGGCGACCTGGCCCTGCGTCTGCTGCAGGAGACGGAAGGCCGCCGCGGAATCCTTCCGCCTGAGTGCCGCCGATCGCGGTGCCGCCTTCAGGGTGCCTGCCGATTCCCGGAAGCCCACCGACGGATGGTCCGGGTTGGCGGGGCGGTCGACCGTCTCCTTGACCGCGTTCCAGGCCGCGACGACCGCCTCGGAGCGGCCGCGCATGCCGATGGATCTGCGAAAGCTCAGTTCAACGAAGCGCAGGTGCACCAGGTCTTGGGCGGCCTCGTTGACCTCCCGGCCGGTCCGCGCCCGGGCGGCATTGCGGATGACCTCGAGTTCGGCCGCGAAGAGGGCGGGATCGATCCAGAAACTCAGGGCCGCCAGCGGCCGGAATGGCCACGGGATGATCCGCAGCAGGAGATGCCGCTCGAAGGAGGCCCCGGCGCTGCAACCGTGACGGTGGCAGTACGCTTCCCGGAAATCGGCATGGAGCGCTCGGGTCGGGGGCATGGGGCTGGTGGAATCCAACGGAGTCCGTGACAAGAGGTTCCGGTCTGGCCTGACGGGATGTCAACGACGGCGACGGCGCGGGCGGGCGGCTGTCGCCGACCAGGGTCGACGGGTTCAGGGCGAGCGGGAGGCCGATTCGTCAGGACCTCACGCGGTAGAGCGTCTCGCCCGCCTTCGGCACGTGGAGGATGCCCTCGGACTCCCGGCCCTGGTAGTCGGCCGGATCGATGGTTCGCCAGTCCCGGTAGCCGAGGTTGATCTCGCGGCAGACCGACTCGGGGATGCCCGTGGCGAGCGTGACCCGGGCCCGCCGCGTCTCGATGCCGTCCTCGTAGGTTCCCTGCCCGAAGACATGGGTGCTGTGGGCCAGGGTGCCCCAAGGGAAGTGCCGGAAGCGCTCCCACTGCTTCAGGAAATAGTCGCGGCAATGGTAGCCGACCTGCCGGATCAGGGCCCCGTGGACCACGCTGACCTCGTGCAGGTGGGGGGCATAGATGATGAGTTCGCCGCCGGGCGCGAGCACCGGCTCCAGCTTGTACATGCACTTGGCCCCGACCCAGAGCTCGTCGTACATCGGCGGGGCGCAACTCAGGATGGTGTGGTACTGGCGATCCTTCCATTCAATGTGCGTCTGCGCGGAAAGGTCGGCCGCCT
This sequence comes from Verrucomicrobium sp., assembly GCA_021298285.1. Classification (GTDB taxonomy): domain Bacteria; phylum Verrucomicrobiota; class Verrucomicrobiia; order Limisphaerales; family UBA9464; genus SXXZ01. The sequence continues at coordinate 1,900 of JAJTFN010000189.1, read as the reverse complement.
GGTCCCAGGCCTCCTCCGGGGTGCCGCTGAAGATGCCCGCCAAGCCGCCGCCTCCGCCGGGTTTCACGACCAGCGCCAGGCAGAGCTTCGGGATCGGCACCATGGCTCCGGCCCGGTCCACCACGCGGCGCACAGGCGTCCATTTCTGGCCGATCACGCCCACGGTGGTGATCACCGCCCCCAGCCAATGGAAGAAGTTGAGGATCTCGGGCCCGCTCACCCCCGGGAACAGGTACTTGTTGCCGCCGCTGAACCCGACGACCTCGTGCGGAAACACCGGGCCGATGATCACGATCCGGTCGTAGTCGAGCACCCTCCGGTGGATCGAGACCGGGACGTCCATGGCGAAGAGCCCGTCCGACAGCGTCCGGATCTCGTCGGCAGGGATCGTCCCGAGGGTCGTCAGCGCGGCCGGGTTGTCCCACTCGTGATTGAACAGACCCACCGAGGCGTACCGGGTGCGGCGCTCCTCGAGGCTGATCTCCAGGCGTCCGCAGATGGCCTCCTCCGACATCGGCGGATGGGTGCCCAGGGCCACCAGCACATCGAGGGCGGCGACCGCACCGGACCATTCGGCATGCAGGGCCTTGAAGACCGCCCCGATGGGGGCGGTGCGGGTCCCGTCCGGGATGATCAGCAGCACGCGTTGGCCGCGGACCTGGCTGGCGGGGTGCCGCTGGGCGATCCAGGGGGCGATTTCGGAGTCGTTCATCGATCGGTCGTCCGTTGGGTCACCGGCATGGTGTCCACGGGTGCGCCGAGGATGCCGGGGGAGACGTGCCGATGACAAACGCCTTGTCGGGGCGCTGTCCCGGTTGGATCCGGTCCCTGAGGGCGGGGTGATGGCTTGCCGGGCGGTCCAAAGGTTCGCCCATGCGACGGGTGGATCAGGCCGACCGCACGGCCTCGAGCACCTCGGCGGCGTGGGTCTCGGGCTTCACCGCATCCCAGATCCGGAGGATTTTTCCATCGCCGCCGACGAGGAAGGTCATGCGGTGCATCCCAAGATACCGACGTCCCATGAACACCTTCTCGCCCCAGGCCCCGAAGGCCTGGGCCACCGTGGCCTCCGGATCGGAGATCAGCGCGAAGGGCAGTTGGTACTTGTCGGTGAACTTCACGTGGGATTTCACCGGGTCGGCGCTGACCCCGAGAACCACCGCCCCAGCCTTCCGGAGGTCGGCGTGGGCGTCGCGGAATCCGCAGGCTTCCTTGGTGCACCCCGGGGTGTCATCCCGCGGATAGAAGTACACGACCACCGGCTTCCCCAGCAGGTCCTTCGAATGGATCGTCGAACCGTCGGTGATGGTCGCGCTGAAGGACGGGGCGGGCTCCCCCACCTGGAGGCGAACCCGGGCCGCCGCGGGCGGGGATGCCTTTGCGGCGGAGGCCTTGGCAGGGGTGGTCTTGGCGCTGGTGGTCTTGGCGCTGGTGGTCTTGGCGCTGGTGGTCTTGGCGGCTGCCTTGGATTTCTTGGATTCTGCCATGGGTCAACCTATCCGCGAATCCCTGCTTCGCAATGGGCCAGGGCCGTCAGCCGGAGTCCCTCCAGGGTCAACCCGGGCACCACCGCATCGAGTTCCGGAAGTCCTCGGGCGATCAACCGGGCGTACCCGCCGGTGGCGATCACCGGCAACCGCCGGACACCCAGTTCGCGCTTCAGTTCGCGGACGATGCCGGAGACCAGACCCCGGTAGCCGAAGACCGCTCCCGACAGCATGGCCTCCTCGGTGTTCCTGCCGACCACCCGCCGTGGGTTGCGGATGCGGATGCGGGGCAACAGGGCCGTCTTTTCGTGGAGGTAGTCGGTCATCGCCGACAGTCCGGGTGTGATGATGCCGCCCACGTAGTTGCCGGCCCGGTCCACCACGTCGAAGGTCACCGCCGTCCCGAAGTCGAC
>JAJTFN010000188.1 GCA_021298285.1 Verrucomicrobium sp. | reverse complement strand
TGGGGCTTCGAGGCAGGCTACGGCTTCACCACGTTCGATGCCTCGGCCTCCGACAGGGTCTCGGGCACCGCCACCCGCCGCCAATCGGTCTATTCGCTTGGTGGCATCGTGCCTCCTCCGCCGGGGTATCAGGGCGACTTCGCTGGTCCGACTCCCGGCCGTCCGGTCAGCCCGGTTCTCGACGTTGCGCCTCTGCGCAACTCGTCGGTCCAGGCCTCCGGGGTGAATTCGCTGGATGCGGCCCTCTCGAGCGACTTGCACACGGCGAAGTTCGGCCCCTGGGTCGAGTTGCCGGTCACCGATCGGCTCACCGTCGGGTTGGGGGCCGGGTATTGCACGGTCTACGCGCAGGCCGACCTCAAGTTCACCGAGTCCACCGCCTTCGCCGGAAACCCCGGCGAGTTCGCGGCGGCGACCGAGAACCTGGCCGTGCGGGCGACGCGCGAGGACTGGCGGCCCGGGTTCTACGCCCGGGCGCTGGTCGATTTCGCGATCACGCCCCGGTGGTCGGTGTTCGGGGGCGGCGACATCCAGAGCACCAGAGACCTGAACTTCACGGCCCAGGGTCGCGGGGCCAGTGTCCAGCTCGGTTCGGTGTTCGGCGCGATCGCCGGCGTGCAGTTCAAGTTCTGAGCCCCTGGGCAGGCCGGGGGGACCAAGGCTCCGCGGCAGGTCTCCTGGCCCGGCGGCCCTCAGGAGAAAAGGTCGAGCTGCGGGGGTGGCGGTAGACGTCCCTGCAGCGCCTCGCGCTCCAGACGACGCGGGCGACGGCCCGTCCCTCGGCCAGAAGCGTCTCCGCGGGCCCCTTCGTCGGGACTGCCGCCGGTGGTCTCGGCGACCCGCTGCAGGTTCAGTTCCGCCTCCTCCAGCACCCGCAGGATGCCCTTGGCGCGGTCGATGACCGGCTGCGGCACGCCGGCCAGCCGGGCGACCTGGATGCCGTAGCTCTTGTCGGCCGGCCCCGGCTGGATCTTGTGCAGGAACAGGATCTGGTCGTTCCACTCGCGCACGGCCACGTTGTGGTTGCGCACCCGCGCCAGTCGGCCGGCGGGGGTGGGCCGATCGGATGCGCCGATGTCGGCCGGGGTCCCGTTCCCGGGCGGCGCCAATTCCGTCAGCTCGTGGTAGTGGGTGGCGAAGAGGGTCTTGGCCCCGACCTGGTGGTGCAGGTGCTCGACAATGCTCCAGGCCAGGCTGAGCCCGTCGAAGGTGCTCGTCCCGCGGCCGATCTCGTCGAGGATCACCAGGCTGCGCCGGGTGGCGTTGTTCAGGATGTTGGCCGTCTCGCTCATCTCCACCATGAACGTGCTCTGGCCGCGGGCCAGGTCGTCGCTGGCGCCGATCCGGGTGAAGACCCGGTCGCAGAGGTCGATGCGCGCCGAGGTCGCCGGCACGGATGAGCCGGTGTGCGCCAGCACGGCCAGCAGGGCGACCTGCCGGATGTAGGTGCTCTTGCCTGCCATGTTGGGCCCGGTGATCAGGGCGACCTGTTCGTGATCCAGGTCGAGCACCGTGTCGTTGGGCACGAAGCGCCGGTCGGTCATGCGCAGTTCGAGCACCGGGTGGCGCCCGTCGCGGATCTCGATCCGGCCGGCGTCGCCGACCTCGGGACGCACCCAGCCCCGCACCCGGGCCGACTCGGCGAAGGCCGCCAGCACGTCCAGTTGGCCCAGCGCCGAGGCCGTCTCCTGGATGGACTTCAGGTGGTCGAGCACCTCCTCGCGCAGCCGCTGGAAGAGGTCGTACTCCAGCTTCGTCGCCCGCTCCTCGGAGCCGAGGATCCGCGACTCCATGGCCTTGAGGTCCTGCGTGATGAAGCGCTCGCCGCTGGCGATGGTCTGCTTGCGCACATAGTCGCCGGGCACCTTCGACAGGTGGGCCTTGGTGACCTCGATGTAATACCCGAAGACCGAGTTGAACCCGACCTTGAGCGACGGGATGCCCGTCCGGGCGATCTCGTCCTGCTGCAGCTTGGCCAGCCAGTCCTTGCCGCCGCGGGCGGCCGACCGCAGTTCGTCGAGTTCCGCGCTGAAACCGTCGCGGATCATCCCACCCTCGCGGACGGCCAGCGGTGGCTCGTCGGCCACGGCCCTCGAGAGCAGTTCCACCAGGTCGGGGAGGGACTCCAGCCGTCCGCCCAGCACCTGCAGTTCCGACGCCTCACCCGGGCTGTCGATTCCGGCTTCCGGCAGGAGGTCGCCCTGCGCGGGAGCGGGCCCCGGCCCGGCGGCCTCGGCGACCGCGGCCTGCACCGATGGCAGCTGCTCGAGGGCCAGGCGCAGCGCCAGCAGGTCCCGGGCGTTGCCGCTGCCGAGGCTCAGGCGGCTGAGCGTGCGCTCGAGGTCGCGGACCTCGGCAAGCCGGGCACGGAACGCGGCCAGGCTCGGGGGGTGCTCGAGCCAGGCCTGCACGGCGTCCTGGCGGCGCCGGATCGGTTCCCGGGCGGCCAGCGGCTGGGTGAGCCAGTCGCGCAGGCGACGCGCCCCCATGGGCGTGACGGTGAGGTTGAGGGCCCCGAACAGGGTGGTGTTCCGCGGGGTGTCGGCGTGGAGCGGTTCGAGGATCTCCAGGTTGCGCAGCGAGATCGCGTCGAGGATGAGGTAGTCGGCCACCTGGTAGAACCCCAGACGGGTCAGGTGCGACACGTCGCGCCGCAGGTGGGTGCCGAGGTAGTGCAGCACCGCGCCGGCGGCCCCGATGGCGGCGGTGCGGCCGCGCAGGCCGAAGCCGTCCAGCGAGGCCACCTGGAAGTGCTCGCGCAGCGTGAAGACGGCCGTCTCCGGCGCGAAGACCCAGTCGTCATGGGGCGAAAGCCGGGTGGGGGATTCTGCCAGCAGGCCCGAAAGGGCCTTCGAGGCGGCCGGCAGGATGAGCTCGGCCGGGCGCAGGCGCTCCAGCTCGGCCAGGAGGGCGCGCGAGCCCGGCAGCTCGGTGAGCCGGAAGTCGCCGGTGGTGAGGTCCACGCAGGCCAGGCCGTAGGTGTCGCCGTCGAGGGTGACCGAGGCGAGGAAGTTGTTGCGCTCGGCCAGGAGCAGCCGGTCGTCGAAGTGGGTGCCGGGCGACAGGATCGAGGTCACCTCGCGTTGCACCAGCTTGCCCGGGCGGGCCTCCTCGGTCTGGTCGCAGATGGCCACCTTGCGGCCGGCCTTGAGCAGCCGCCCGATGTAGTTCCCGGCGGCGTGGTAGGGCAGGCCGCACATGGGCATGCCGTTGCGCTGGGTGAGCGTCAGCTGGAGCAGTTGGGACGCGTCGACGGCATCCTCGAAGAACATCTCGTAGAAGTCCCCCAGCCGGAAGAGCAGCAGGGCATCCTTCGGGAGTTCGCCCCGGATCCGGCGGTATTGCGCCATCATCGGGGTCAGTGTCGCTTCGGCGGCCATCTGCCCGAGGCTAGGAAAACCGCCCTGAAATAAAAAGAAGGCAGGTGGATCGTTGAAAGAACCCGCCGGGTTCCGACGAATCCTGGATGAAGATGACGAGCACCCTGCCTCCCATTGACATCATGACATCGATGCATCAGCGTATCACGCATCGAGCGGCCATGAGAACGACCCTGACCCTGGAAAACGATGTGTACGAAGCCGCCCAGGCGATGGCCCAGGCCTCCGGCAAGCGCCTGGGCGAAGTGGTCTCGCTGCTCATGCGCCGGGGACTGAAGGCGTCGGCCGAGGCCGCGACGGTCCGTTCGGGCTTGCCGGTGTTCCAGGCGGCCTCCGGGGACCCCATCATTCCAGGCAACCGGGCGCGGGATCTTCTCGCCGACGAAGCGCCATGAAAGCGGCCCTGCTCGACATCAACGTGCTGCTGGCCCTGGCCTGGCCCAATCACCAGCACCATGCCCTCGCGCACCGGTGGTTCGCCCGCGAGTCCCGCCACGGATGGGCCACCTGTTCCTTCACCCAGTTGGGGTTCATCCGGCTGTCCTCCAACCCGGCCTACACGCCCTCGGCCGTCTCTCCGTCCGAGGCGGCGGGCCTGCTCGAGCAGTGGGTGCGCCATCCACGCCATGCCTTCTGGGAATCCGCGCCCGCCACCCGCGCCGGCATCTATTCACGCGCCGTGGGACATCAGCAGGTCAACGACGCCTGGTTGGTGGAGTTGGCCATCCGGGCGGGCGGGCGGGTGGTGACCTTCGATGGCCGCATCCGCCTTCATGACGCCGATCGTTCGCGGGTGACGGTGGTCTCGGACTGAGGCGGAGTTCCGCTCAGGATCCGGGGGCGCCTCGGGGATGGAACCTCCGGGGTTTATTCGCCCGGATTCTGCGGCTAGTCTCCCCCACCCGTTGCGCCATGAGCATCCCGAGATTTCTCCCCGGTCTTGTCCTGTCCGCCGCCGTCTCCCTGGGTTCGGGGCCGACCCGAGCGCTCGGCGCGGAGGACCCGGACCTGGCCTTGGGCGTCCGCAAGACCGAGCCCGTGAGCCCGGCCGAACAGGCCAGGACCTTCCGCCTGCCGCCCGGGTTCGAGATCCAGTTGGTGGCCAACGAACCCGACATCCACAAGCCGATGAACCTCGCCTTCGACGCGACGGGGCGGCTCTGGGTGACCACCAGCATCGAGTACCCGTGGGCGGCCCCGACCAACCGCGTCGGTCGGGACCGGGTGATGATCTTCGAGGACTTCGGCCCGGACGGTCGGGCCCGCAAGGTCACGCAGTTCGCTGGCGGCCTGAACATTCCCATCGGGGTGTACCCCTTCCGCACCGACGAGAAGCGTTGGAAGGCGCTCGTGTGGAGCATCCCCCACATCTGGCTCCTGGAGGACACCGACGGCGATGGAACGGCCGACAAGCGGACCCCGTTGTATGGTCCCTTCGACCACACCCGCGACACCCACGGCAACCAGGCCTCCTTCCGCCGCGGCTTCGACGGCTGGCTCTACGCAACGCACGGCTTCAACAACGACTCCCACGTCACCGCACGCGACGGCAGTCATGTGGACCTGAACTCGGGCAACACCTACCGCATCCGGCTGGATGGCTCCCGCATCGAGCACCATACCCACGGTCAGGTGAACCCCTTCGGTCTGGCCTGGGACGTGCGCGGCAACCTGTACTCCAGCGACTGCCACAGCGCGCCGCTCTATCAGCTCCTGGCCGGCGGTTGGTACCCCAGCTTCGGCAAGCCGCACGACGGCCTCGGATTCGCCCCGGTGATGCTCGAGCACGCCCATGGCTTACAACGACAACCTCTGGCCCGCCGAGTACCGCGACACGCTCTTCATCGGCAACGTGATGACCAGCCGATTGAACCGCGACACCATCACCTTCAACGGTTCCACGCCCAAGGCCACCGAGCAGCCCGATTTCCTCACCACCAGCGATCCATGGTTCCGGCCCGTCGACGCCACGCTGGGGCCGGATGGCGCCCTCTACATCGCCGACTTCTACAACCGCATCATCGGCCACTATGAGGTGCCGTTGACCCATCCCGGCCGCGACCGGGAGCGCGGGCGCCTCTGGCGGATCGTCTACAAGGGGGCCGACGGCAAGGCCCGATTGCGGTCGCCGGCTCTGCCCTCCCGGCTCGACGGGTTGATCGGCGAACTGGGCTCACCCAGCCTGAGCCGACGCTTGCTGGCGATGGCCGAGATCCAGGACCGCTTCGGCGCCAAGGCCTTGCCGGATCTCCGCCGGGCGGTGGCCAAGGCCCGGAAACAGGCGTCGTCCTCCGGGCCCGAGGCCGCCGGGCAGGCCTCTGCTCTCCGGGTCTCCGCACGGTGGCTGCAGCACCGGTTGGGCGGGCTGGAGCCTGGCCTGAAGGGCGGGGAATTTGTCGCGGACCTCACCGAGCCGCGCGACTCCATGATCCGGATCCATGCCCTGCGGTTGATCGCCGAGCGGGGCATCCTCGCGCGTGAGAACGAGGACCAGGCCCGTCGCATGGCGGTGGATCCGTCCGTCCTCGAGGTGGTCCGGACCCGCCTCGGTTCGCCCGAGGGTCTCGAGGTCCGCTGCGCCGCCGAGGCCCTGGGCCAGTGGCCGCGATCCGGGAGCCTCCGGGCGATCCTGGATGCCTTGGCGCAGGCACCGGCCGCCGATACCCACCGGGTCTACGTGCTGCGCAAGGCGCTCCGGGATCACCTCCAGGCCCCGGGAATCTTCGCCCAGGTCGTGTCGCGCACCGACTGGTCCGAATCGGATCAGCGGGCCCTGGCCGATGTCGTGCTGGCGGTGCCGTCGGCCGAGGCGGCCTCGTACCTGATCGGCCGACTGGAACGCCTCAACGAGAAGACCGTCCCCACCCTGGCCGAGGCGTTGCGCCATTCGGCCCGGTATGCTCCGGAAGACCGATTGCCTGCGTTGGCGGCCTTCGTGAGGCGGCGCTTCCAGGATCAGTGGGATTTCCAGTTCACCTTGTTCCGTTCCATCGATCAGGGGCTCCAGCAGCGGGGCGTGGCGCTCGCCCCGGCACTTCAGGCCTGGGGTGCCGATCTGGCCTCCCGCCTTCTGTCCCCGGGCGACGGATCCGACTGGGTCCAGAATCCGCTGAATCCCCCCACCGAGAGCCCCTGGGACCATCAGGAACGTCGTCGGGCCGACGGGCAGTCGATGCGGGTGCTCTCGAGCCTCATGCGGGGCGAGCAGAAGACCGGGGTTCTCCGGTCACCCGGGTTCGACCTGGGCGGGGAGATCCGCTTCTGGCTCTGCGGTCACGATGGCTACCCGGACAAGCCGGCCAAGCAGGTGAATGGCGTCCGTCTGAAGGATGAGGCTTCGGGCGCGGTGCTCCTCGAGGTCCGTCCGCCGCGGAGCGATACGCTGGTCCCGGTGGCCTGGGATACCCGGGCCCATCGTGGGAAGCGTGGCGTGATCGAAGTGACCGACGCCGACACGGGCGACGCCTACGCCTGGTTGGCGATCGGCGGGCTCGAGGGAGCGCCGGCGCTTCCTGCGGTCTCTCCCCGCGCCCTGTCGGAACGCGCGGCCGGAGCGGCGGAGTTGGCCGCGCGCCTCGGCTTGAAGGAGTTGGCACCCCGGTTGGAGGCCTGGGTCACCCGCCCAGGTGATCCGGAACCGCGATCGGCGGCCGCCAAGGGGTTGATGGCCCTGGATCCGGCGCGCGGGGCCGCCGTGGCCTCGGCCGTCCTGGCCGATGGCACCCAACCGCAGGCGCTTCGGGAACGCCTCGGCGTGATCCTCGCCGAGCGCAACACGCCGGAAAGCCGGGCGGCGGTCACGGCGGCGTTCAAGGGGGTTCCGTACCGGCTCCAGGCGCAGTGGGCACTCGCCCTGACGGCCAACCGCGAAGGGGCCGAGGCCTTCCTGGGGGCCGTCGAGCAGGGCATCGCCTCGCCCCGCATCCTTCAACAGGCGGGTGCCCGCGAGCGACTGCAACGGGCCAACCCGGACCGATGGGCCGAGCGCCTTGAGAAGCTGACGCGGGGATTGCCCCCCGCCGACGAGGCCCGGGAGAAGGTCCTTGCCGCGCGTCGCGCCGCGTTCGACCCCGCCAAGGCCGACCCGGTGGCCGGATCCCGGGTGTTCCAGCAGAACTGCCAGGCCTGCCACCAGGTGGGCGGTGCCGGCGGCCTCGTTGGTCCGCAGCTCACCGGCATCGGCAACCGGGGTGCCGAGCGCCTGTGCGAGGACATCCTCGATCCCAACCGCAACGTGGACCACGCCTTCCGCCAGACCCGCATCGCCACCAAGGATGGCGAGGAACTGGCCGGATTGATGCGCCGCGAGGAGGGCGACCTGCTCGTGCTGGTCGATCCCGCCGGCAAGGAGTTCTCGGTGAAGAAATCCGCCGTGACCGAGCGCCACGAGAGCGAGCTGTCCCTCATGCCCGACACCTTCGGCGAGACCCTCAGCCCGGGCGACTTCCACCACCTGCTGGCCTACCTGCTCTCGCAGCGGTGAACGGGATGGCCGGACGCGTCCGTCTCTGTCTTCCGATCCCATGACTGAACCCCACATCCGAAGGGCCGTACGGTCCGATTGCCCGGGCATCCTGGACATCTACAACGATGCGGTGCTCAAGACGACGGCGACCTACGACTACGAGCCGCGCCCGCTGGAGCACCGCTTGGCGTGGTTCGACGACCATCAGCGCACCGGGCACGCCATCTTCGTCGCGGAGGCGGCCGACGGGCGGATCGTCGGCTGGAGCGCCCTGAACCGGTACCACGACCGGATGGGCTTCCGCTTCACGGCCGAGAATTCGGTCTATGTCGCCGAGGGATGCCGAGGGCAGGGGCTGGGGGCGCGCCTGCTGGGGCCCCTGATCCCCGCCGCCGAGGAGATCGGCATCCGGGCGATCCTGGCCGCCATCGACGCGCAGAACACCGCGAGCCTCCGGCTCCATGCCCGATTCGGGTTTGAGCAGGTGGGGCTCTTCAAGCGGGTGGGTTTCAAGTTCGACCGGTGGCTCGATGTCGCCTACCTCGAGCGCTGGGTGGGTGGGCCCGCTGGGTCGGTGACAGGTGACTCGGCCACGCGGCGATGCTAGCCTGCCCGCCGATGGGCAAACCGATCCGCATCTCCTACGCGTTCATGGCCGTGTTGCTGGTGCTCGTCGGCGTGCTGCACCTGGCCACGCCCCTCATCACGGCCCTCTTCGCCTACTTCGCCCTCAACCTGCTGTCGTTCAACCGGAGCCGTTGGGTTGGCCTGGCGTTGTTCCTGTTGCTGTTGGGTGGGCTGGGCGTGGGGTTCTACAGTTTCTTCAAGCACGCCTACGTGGTGCTGCCCCAGATCGCCGAGAAGACCATCCCGGCTGTGGTGGAATTCGCCCAGAAGATCGGCCTCGAACTGCCCTTCACCGACCTCGCCAGCCTCAAGGTCACCGCGCTCGACATGGTGAAGGCCAAGCTGGCCAACCTCGGTCAATACGCCCGGATCGTCGCCGTCGAGACGGTGTCCCTGCTCATCGGGCTGGTGGTGGCCATCAGCCTCTTCCTGAGCCTCAAGCTCGACTTCGGCGCGGAGCCCGAGGCGGGTGACGACAACCTCTACACCGCGGTGGGCCGCGAGATCGCCGAGCGCTTCCGGGGTCTCTACGACAGCTTCTCGAAGGTGATGGGCGCCCAGATGCTCATCTCCGCCATCAACACCACGTTCACCTCCGCCTTCCTCATCTGGAACGACTATCCCTTCGTCACCGTGGTGATCGGGCTGACGTTCCTCTTCGGCATGCTGCCCATCCTCGGCAACCTGCTGAGCAACACCCTCATCGTCGGCATCGGCCTGACCCTCAGCCCCAAGATGGCCCTGGCGGCCCTGGTGTTCCTGGTGGTGCTGCACAAGGGCGAGTATTTCCTGAACTCCAAGATCATCGGCGACCGCATCCGCAACCCGATGTGGCTCACGCTGCTCGGGCTGGTGCTGGGCGAGAAGCTCATGGGGATTCCCGGGATGATCCTCGCGTTGCGGCCCACCGGGGAGGGGGGGCCGCCGAGGGCTGGAGGCTCCCGTCGTCAGGCCACCGGGCGCAGCACCCCGTCGGCATCCCGCCGGACCACCCGGGGGTTGCGGTCCTCCTCGAGGCAGACCGGCACGTCGCCGGCCAGCTCCGGTTGGGCGAGCAGTCGGCGTCCATTGCGGGCGAGGGCGGCGGCCTCGACGAGTCGGTGCCGGTGGGCCCGGTAGACTTCCCTCGCGATCTGGGCCGAGTCGTCGAGCGACCAGGCCCGCATCCCGTCCTGCCGGGTCACCAGGCGATCCACCAGCGCGCCGGCTCCGAGGGCGTCCTCGAAGGAGGCGTTCTCCAGGGTCCCGGCGCAGACCAGCCAGAGGGGTCCGCTGGCGTCGGCCCCGGTGCGGGAGGCCAGGTGCCCGGCCAGCGCCGACAGGTTGCCGAAGGAGGCGATGTGCACGGCCTTGGCCCCGCGGCAGGCCTCGAGGGCCCGGGTCCCGTTGGTGGTGGTCATGATGATCTCGCGGCCCGCCACCCGCTCCCGGGTGAATTCCCGAGGCGAGTTGCCGAGGTCGAAGTCGACCCCGCCCGTGCGGTCGGCCCGGATTCGCAGGCCATCCCGTTCGCCCGCCAGCAGAGCCCCGGGATGGTTGACCTTCAGGGCAAGGGCCTCGGCGATCTCCCGGGCCGGTCGGATGCCGGTGGCGCCGTTGGCGAGGGCCTCCAGCATGGTCGAGGTGGCCCGCAGGACGTCGAACACCACGCAGGTGACCCCGGCCAGGGCCCCGGCGTCGATGGCCTCATACTCGTCCGGGCTGAACAGCACCCGGAGCGTCGGGGCGCTGCCGGGCAGGGGGGTGGGCAAGGGCACGGGGTGCGACGTCACGGTTGCCCGAAGCAATGGAGGGCCTTGGCGGTCCGCACGAACAGCCGGCGGTGGGCGAGCGCCACGCTGCCCTTGCACGGGGCCTCACCGGCGAAGGCGTGGCTCGAGAGCACCTCGAAGGCGTCGCCGGCGGAGAGCGCGAAGACCGTCCCGGCCTCGTCGTGCACGTACAGCTTGCCGTCGGCCCCCGAGAGCGATCCCCAGATGGGTCCGCTGCCCGGGATCTTGCCCGACCAGATGGACTTGCCGTCGGTGGGGTCCAGTTTGGTGAGGATGCGCTTCTGCCCGTCGAGGACATACAGGCGGCCATCGAGCACGCAGGGGGTGCTCCAGTCGGTGGGGGCCTCCCGGAAGTCCCAGGCCCGGTGGGTGGTGGTCGCGTCGCCCTTCGCGCCAGGCTTGAAGGCCACCACCGGCTGGCCCTTGGGGCCCGAGGCGAGGATGTGGCCTCCGGCGATCACCGGCGAGGTGACGATGCGGTACCAGTCGTCGCGCTTCTCGTACAGTCGGGCGCGCCAGATCTCGGAGCCATCCTTCAGGCGGTGGCCGCTCACGTGGTCGCCCCCGACGATGATGAGTTCGGTCCCGTTCGGTCCCCGGAAGGGCACCGGCGTGGCGTAGGACTCGCTGCTCTCCTTGGTCGAGTCGGTCGTCCGCAAGGCCTTCCACAGGTCCTTCCCGCTCTTCGCGTCCACGCAGAGGATGAACGAGTCCCGCTGGGGCTTGCCGTCGAAGCGG
>JAJTFN010000187.1 GCA_021298285.1 Verrucomicrobium sp. | reverse complement strand
TGGGATGGTCGATCTACGCGCTGCGCCAATACTTTCGCCGACATGCCGAACAATGCCGTTGGGAAGACCTGGTGATCGTCACCCTCTCCGAGTTCGGGCGGACCACCATCGAGAACTCCGACAATGGCACCGACCATGCCGAGGCCAGCGTGATGCTGGTGGCGGGCGGCGGAGTGAAGGGGCTGCGGACCGACGCCTCGGGCAAGGTCATCCGCAGCGGCGTCTTCAACTGCGGCCCGTCGGACCCGGTGCCTTGGCAGACCGGCATGAACGGGTCGATGTTCCAGAGCACGGGCCGCTACCTGCAGCGGGCGACCGATTTCCGCTCGGTGATGGGCAAGCTCGTCCGGGATCACCTCGGGGCCACGCAGGAGCAACTCGACCGCATCATCCCCGGCTATGCCGACCCGAACCAGAGCCTGAAGGCCGGCGGCGTCCAGGCGCAGGACAAGGTGCGCGTGACCGGGGAGCCCGACATCGTCTGAGCCGTCCGGGTTCCCGATCAATCCACGGGACGGAAAGCCCTCCGGTTGGATCCGCCCGACACATCCGACGGGGAGGGGAAACCGACGCCGAGGTTCAGGTCCCGTGGATGTTGAACCAACCGGCACAGTAGGGACATTTGACGTCGCCCTTGGGCGAGACCTCGTCGCCCTCCTGGATCCGCGCACCGCAGGCGGGGCACTGGTATGGATCCCGACGGGCATCCCCGGCAGGCGCGCCGGCGTCGACCGGTTTCAGGGCCGCCCCCGGCGACCGCCCCTCCAGGTCGGGAAGTTTCCATCGCAGCGGATCGGAGAGCACCCCGGGATCCTCAAGGCGCGAGACCGCCATCACCACCCGCCTGATCTGGAAGGCGACCAGGATCACCAAAAGCGCCACCATCAGCATCAGGTGCCAACGTTGCAGGCCTGAAGCCTCGGAAAAGGCTTCGGAAGGACCGAGGAATCCCTGCCGCATCAACCCCGCGAACACGAGTGCCCCAAACCCGACCAGAAGGAACAGCGGGAAGACCCTGGCGAATCCGGCACAACCGGGACCGGCCGCAGCCACCGTTCTCGGAGACAGCGCCAACGCGTTGCGGGAAGGGCGGGAAACCATGGGTCCTTGGATACCATCCGTTCCGATGGGAAGAAAGGCCCGGGATTCCACCAGGCGCCCGCCGACAGCCGTCCGCGGTGAGGAGGCCCGTGGGTTCGCCCGGCCATGCCGGACCAAGAAAACGCCCGGGTGGGCTTGAAATCCCCGGGCCGCCGACCGACAACAACGGACGTGACTTCGATCAAGTTCGGCACCTCCGGATGGCGCGGGCTCATCGCGCGGGACTTCACCTTCGAGAACGTCCGATTCGCCGCGCAGGGCATCGCGGACCACCTGCTCGAGGAACTCAAGGCGGCGGGAGACTCCGCCGGCTCCCAGAAGCCCGAGGTGATCATCGGCCACGACACCCGCTTCCTCGGTCGCGAGTTCTCGCTGGCCGTGGCCGAGGTGCTGGCCGCCAACGGGCTCGTGCCCCGGCTCTGCCAGCGGGATGCACCGACGCCGGTCATCGCCCACACCATCCGGGTGCGCAAGGCCCTGGGCGGCATCAACATGACGGCCAGCCACAATCCGGCCGAATACCAGGGCCTGAAGTTCAGCGTTTCCAACGGGGCGGCGGCCCCGCCCGAGGTCACGCGCCGCATCGAGGCCCACATCCGCCACCGCCAGGAGTCGGGCTGGACCTTCCAGGCCGGGCTCGTCGGATCGTTCCGCTGCCAGGAAATCGATCCCGCGCCGGCCTACCTGAAGCAGATCCGCAAGCAGATCGACTTCGCCGCCATCCGGAAGGCCAAGCTCAAGATCGCCGTTGAATTGATGTACGGCACCGGGCGCGGCTACCTCGACACGCTGCTCGAGGACGACGGTGGGGCCAAGGTCCTCCGGTTCCACGACACGTTGAATCCCAGCTTCGGCGGGCATCATCCGGAACCCAACGCCGAGGGCATGGCCCCGGCCCGCGAGGCCATCCTGGCGGGCAAGGCCACGCTGGGGCTCGGCCTCGACGGCGACGCCGACCGCTTCGGCATCGTGGATCGCGACGGCACCTGGCTGACACCGAACCAGATCCTGGCCCTGGCCCTCTACCACCTGAAGAAGAACCGGGGCTGGACCGGCGCGGTGGTGCGCACCGTGCCCACCAGCCACCAGGTCGATGCGGTGGCCGAACTGCTGGGTGTGCGGGTGCACGAGACGCCGGTGGGGTTCAAGTACATCGGGGCCCTCATGGAGTCCGAGCCCATCATCGTGGGCGGCGAGGAGTCCGGCGGCCTCAGCGTGAAGGGCCATGTGCCCGAGAAGGATGGCATCCTGGCCTGCCTGCTCATGGCCGAGCTGGTCGCCACCGAGAAGAAGCCCCTGATGAAGATCCTGGCCGACCTGGAGAAGAAGACCGGGGAATTCCACACCACGCGCATCAACGTGGCCATCCCGCCCGACCGGAAGGAGGCGCTGCTGCATCGCCTCTCGGCGGGACTGGACAAGGTCGGCACGGCCAAGGTCGAGCAGTTCATCACCACCGACGGCTTCAAGTTCGTATTGCCCAACCGCGAGTGGGTCGCCTTCCGCGCCAGCGGCACCGAGCCCTTGATCCGCTGCTACATCGAGGCCAAGTCGGCCGCCCAGCTCAGGAAGCTCGAGAAGGCCTGCCGGGCCCTGCTGCTGGCCTGAGGGGCGTTCGGTGACTCCGCGGGCGCCTCGGACCCCGTGGCAGCGGAACCTCACCCGATCGGTCAGGCCAACACGGCGTGAACCACCTCGCCGTGGACGTCGGTCAGGCGGCGCTCGAGGCCGTTGTGGTAGTAGGTGAGCCGCTCGTGGTCGAGCCCGAGCAGGTGCAGGATGGTGGCGTGGAAATCATGCACGGTGACCACGTCGTGGACGGCCTTGTAGCCGAACTCGTCGGTGGCCCCATGGCTGAAGCCGCGCTTCACCCCCGCCCCGGCCATCCAGCAGGTGAACCCGGCCGGGTTGTGGTCGCGCCCCTTGGCCCCCTTCTGGAAGGTCGGCATGCGCCCGAACTCCGTGCACCAGACCACCAGCGTGTCGTCGAGCAACCCCCGCTGGCGCAGGTCGATGAGCAGGCCCGCCGTGGGCTTGTCGAGCACCGGTCCGTGCAACGCGTACTGGCTGGCGATGTCCTTGTGGCCATCCCAGTTGCTCACACCCTCGCCGCCGGTCTGGTAGGCGCCGTTGAAGAGCTGGACGAAGCGCACCCCCTTTTCGACGAGCCGCCGGGCCAGGATGCAGTTGCGGGCATAGGCGGCCCGCAGGTCCTTGATCTTCGTGCCGCCTTCGTCCGCGCCGTAGAGCCTCAGGATGTGCTCCGGCTCGCTGGACAGGTCGGCCACCTCGGGCACGGCCAGTTGCATGCGGGCGGCCAGCTCGTAGCTGGCGATGCGGGCGGCCAGCCCGGTGTCGCCCGGGAAACGCTCGGCATGGCGCTCGTTGAGGCGCTGGAGGAACCCGCGCGTGGCCGAATCGGCCGCAGCCGTGATGCCGCCCGGGGCGGCCAGGTACGCTGTTCTGGGGCTTGCCGCGCGGGTCGGGAATGGCCACGTAGGCCGGAAGGCTCTGGTCGTCGCTGCCGAGCGCGTAGGTCATCCATGCACCCAGGCTGGGAAAACCGTCCAGCGTGTAGCCGGTGGACATGTAGTTCTCGCCGGGCCCGTGCGTGTTGGTCTTGCCCTGCATCGAGTGGATGAAGCACATCTCGTCGGCGAGATCACCCAGGTGGGGCAGCAGCTCCGAGATCATCTTGCCGCTCTGGCCACGCGGCCGGAACTCCCACGGGCTCTTGTTCAGCGCCCCCTGCTCGCCCTGGAAGGTGATGAGCTTCTCGGTGCCGGGCATGGGCTGGCCGTGGCGCCGGATCAGCTCGGGCTTGTGGTCGAAGGTGTCGAGCTGGCTGCAGGCGCCGCTGCAGAAGATCACCAGCACGTTCTTGGCGCGCGGGGCGAAGTGCGACTGTCGGGCGCCATAGGGACGCCCCGGCGCGATGGCCGGGCGGAAGGGTTCCTTCCGGGCAACCGTCTGGGCCAGCAGCCCCTGGCGCCCCAGCAGGTGGGTCAACGCGATGGACCCGAGCCCCAGGCCGGTGTCGCCCAGGAACCGTCGCCGGTTCAGCAGCGGGCTGTGGAAGGCGGGCGGGATCGGCGCGTTCATGGGATGAAGAGGAACTCGTTGGCGTTGAGCACGCCCCGGCAGAAGGCCTGGAGCCCCTGGGCCCGGACGAAGGCGGTCGCCTCCGCCGACTCGGTCGCCTGCGGGCCGCGGTTGAAGGCCAGTTCCCAGGCGGCCCGGACCTGCGACTCCGGAGCCTCGCCCGCCTCACGCTTCAGGCGCTCGGCGAAGGTGCGCGACTGGTCGAGGATGAACCGGCTGTTGAAGAGGTTCAGGGCCTGGAGCGGCGTCGTGGAGACGCTGCGCCGGGGCATGACCAGGCTGCCGTCCGGGCAGTCGAAGGCCCCGAAGATCCCGTCCTGTTCCATGCGCACCTTGAAGGCGTAGACCATGCGCCGGGTGTCCTCGGGCCCGAAGGCCTCCTTGGGGTGGTAGTGGTAGACGTTCTCGCGGTCCACCGCATGCAGGTAGAAGCCCGGGCCCCCGCGGGCTCGATCCAGGTTGCCGCTCACGGCCAGGATGCTGTCGCGGATGCCCTCAGCCTCCAGTCGCCGCGGCGGGAAGCGCCAAAGCAACCGGCTGCCCGCATCGACGGCCAGGGCCTCCTTCCGCGGCGCGCCCGACTGCCGCCAGGTGGCCGAGGTGAGGATGCGCCGCTGCAGGTGCTTGAGGCTCCAGCCATGCTCCACCAGGTCGCTGGCCAACCAGTCGAGCAACTCGGGGTGCGAGGGCCTGGACCCATTCCGGCCGAAGTCGTTGGGCGTGTCCACGAGACCCACCCCGAACTGGTGCTGCCAGAGACGGTTGACGATCACCCGGGCGGTGAGCGGGTTGTCGCGGTCGGCGATCCAGTCGGCCAGCGCCAGGCGCCGGTCGCGCTCGGGAAGGTTGGTCGACAGGGTCAGCGGGCGGAACAGCGCGAGGGTGCCCGGGGCCACCACCTCGCGCTTCTGGAGGGGGTCGCCGCGGTGCAGTCGGTGCGTCGCGCCCGGTTGCGAAAACGTCCCGGAATACACGGTCGGCGCCTTCGCCAACTCGGCCTTCTCCCGGCGCGCCGCCTCGAGTTCCGCGAGCCACCGCCGGCCGTTGGCCGCCTCGGCGTCGGCGAGGCCGTCGAAGCGGTAGACCGGCCCGGCCGGTTTCGCGGGTTCCCCGGAGAACGGCGCACGGTCGTCGGAGGTCGTCACCGTCCTCCAGGCCCCGGGCTCGGCCGCCACCTCGATCCGGTACCGGGTCGCCACCCGATCCTTGAACTGGCCCTCGCGGTCCCGGCCCCAGACCACACGGTCGATGCGCTCGGTCCTTGGGAACTCCAATTGGACCCATCCCTGGCCGGCCTCGCTGGAGATCCACGATCGGCCATTGCCGGTGCGCCCGTCGTTCAGGTGCTCGAGCCTCGAGCTTGTGGATCTCATACCCGGCGAGGGTGCCCGAGGCCGACGGCCTGGTCCCGGCCGAGGCGAGCGCGACGTTGCGGTCGCCGGACCAGGCCTCGAGCTCGTCGAGACAGGGTTCACCGCCGGAGCTGGCCAGGATGGTGAACCGGAGGAACCGCGCCGGGGTGGCGGGGAAGCGGTCTTCGTTGACCTTGGCCTCGACCGCCGGACGCCGTTTCGAAACGGGCCCGGTCTCGAGGGCGGGAGCCTTCGCCACGAACGCCTCCAGACGCTTCTCCAAGTCGCCCACCCGGCCCTCGAGCCGCTTCAGCGCTTCGACCCTCTCCGGTGGCTGGGGCAGCGGGCGTTCCCCGTGCTGGACGCCCGAGAAGATCGCCGCCATGGCGTAATACTCGGTGTGCTGGATGGGGTCGAACTTGTGGGTGTGGCATCGGGCACAGCCCAGGGTCAGCCCCAGGAAGGCCGTGCCGGTGGTGCCGACCATGTCGTCGATCTCGTCGGCGCGCTGCATCGCCGTCAGCGTGATGTCGGGGCTCTTGACGATGTCCACCGGGCCGGCCACGAGGAACCCGGTGGCCACGTCGACCCCCAGGGCGTCGCCGGCGATCTGCTCGCGCAGGAAGCGGTCGTAGGGCTTGTCGGAGTTGAAGGCCTCGATGACGTAGTCGCGGAAGCGCCAGGCGCTCAGCCGCTCCCGGTTGGTCTCGAAGCCGTTGCTCTCGGCGAAGCGGACCACGTCGAGCCAATGGCGCCCCCAGCGCTCGCCGTAGCGGGGGTCCTCGAGCACGCGATCCACGAGGCGCTCGAAGGCCCCGGGCCGCGTGTCGACCAGGAACGCCGCGACCTCTTCGGGCGTCGGCGGGACCCCCAGCATGACGAGGTGGAGTCTCCGGACCAGGGTGGCAGGGTCCGCCTCGGACGATGGCTGCAAGCCCTCCCTGGCCAACCGCTCCCGGACGAAGGCGTCGATCGGGTGGGTCGACGCCGGAAGACCAGACGCCCCGACCGCGATGGGCACCGCGGGCCGCACCACCGGCTGGAAGGCCCAGTGCGGCGGTGGTGGCGTCGCCGGCTGACCCTCGGCTGACCCGAGACCCAGCGCGATCGAGCAGACCACGGAGACGCCGATCCCGCGGAGGAGCCTGCCCCAGATCGGGCGCACGAGGGATTCGGCCGAGGCGGTTGGATCTCCGGGGGTCATGCGGGCGGCTACTCCTTGGACTCGGTGGACACGGCCCGGATGGTCACGATGCGCCCCTTGGCCATGCGCTTGAGCGTGAGCTTGAGGTCGCCCTTTTCGGCGGCCACCAGGCGCTCGAAGTCGGCCACCGTCGCCACCGGCTGGTCCTGCACATGGGTGATCAGTTCATAGGGCTTCACGCCGGCCACGCTGGCCCGGCCGCCCGGCTCGATGCGGGACACCACCACGCCGGGCTCGTCGGCCTTGCGCTGGATGTAGCGGCGGACGTCGTAGGTGAGGTTCCGCACGGTGATGCCGAGGCTCTCGGACTTGAAGCGGACGGCCGACTCGTAGTGGGTCGGTCCCGGCACGACCTCGAACTCGCGGCTCAGCAGCTTGCCCTCCTCGACGAACTCGGCGGTGACGCGCGTGCCGAAGCCGAGGTCGGTGAGGGCCCGGGTGAAGGGGGTCTCGACCGGCGGCCACGGCGTGGGGATGCGCTCGAAGAACTGGTCCCGGATCTCGTCCAGCCGTTCCCACGGGAATCCCTGCGCCCGCGCGAAATCCTCCTCGAGCTGCACCTCGATCGGCACCGGCTGGGACGGGGCCCGGAGCCTCAGCAGCACCATGCCGGCCTGGATGCCGGCCTTGGCCGCCGGCGACTCGGGATGCACGTAGGTGACCAGCGCACCGGTCTGCCCGTCGCGCGTCTGGTCGGAGACCCGGTTGGCCCGGGCCAGCTCCCGGGTCAGTGGCTGCAGCTCCACGCCCAGCCAGGCCAGGCGGTTCTCGTCGGCCTCCGACACGGGCACGTTGGCCGGGTCGGCCGTGGCCGGCAGTCGGCCCACCGCCTCGGCGATCTGCCGCGCCGTGGTCAGTTGCCGGCGTCCGGCGAAGGGGTCGCGCACCCCGCCGAGCAACTCGCGACGGGCCACGGGCAGGGCGTAGAGCGCGCGGTCGAGGGTGAAGAGGAAGGTGTCCTTGACCTCCGGGTCGGGCAGCTCCGGATAGGCCTCGAGACGGGCCCCGACCCGGACACCGGCGATGCGGGACTCGTGGAAGTACGCCGAACGGGTCTCGCCGCGCAGGTCGATCTCGGCGCGCAGCAGCAACTGCCCCATCCGGTCGGCCGGGTGCACCGGATCGATGCGCAGGGCCTCGCCCAGCGGTTGCTCGGGCTCAAGCACCAGGACTCCGAAATCGCGCAACGAGGCCACGAACTTCGCCGGCACGGACGGTTGGCCCCCGTCGCGCTGGATGGAGGCCCGCTCCAGGCGCGCGGTGATGCCGCTCCGGAGGGCCGCCAGCACGGCCACCCGGCCACCGGGCAGGAGCACCCCGAGTTCGTTGCGCTCGGTCGCCGAATCATCGGCCTCCTCGTCGCCGCGGGTGCGCATGCGCATGGGGTTCTGGCCCGGGGTGGCCTTGGGGCTGCGGAAGCTCAGGCGCACCCGCACAAGGGTCCGGGCGGTGAGCTCCTCCAGCTCCTTGAGGCGGTCGGTGAACCCGGCCGCGTCGATCATCTTCCAGTCGAGGGGGTGGCCGCGCCAGCGCTGGTCGGTGTCGAGGCGATGGTTCATCACCAGGCCCAGGGGGCGACCGGTGGCCGAGACGGCCAATCCCTGGTGGTCGAGGACGCGGAAGGCCTGGCCCGACTCGGTCTGGAGGAACTGCCCCCCGAATGGCAGCACCACGCGGACCATCTGGCCGTCCTGGCGGTGGTAGCCGACGAGGCCGGCCGGCGCCTCGGAGGCCTTGGACCCCTTGGCCGGAAATGCCAGGGGGCGGGTGCCGGCGATGGGCTGATCAAGCGTCAGGACGAAGGCCCACTGTTGCACGCCATAGGCGGTGACCCGGGCGGTGGAGCGGTTTTCCCCACGTCGCACCACGATCGACCGGATGAAGCGCGGGTGCACGCAGGGATCCATGGCCACGACGGTGGTCGGACCCACCAGGAAGCCGGTGGTCTCCAGCGGCCGCTCCTCGGCGACGAGGTCGGCGAGGCTGTTGGACCGGGGTCCCGTGGACTTGGGGTCCTGGTCGAGGATCCCGTGCGGCGCGTCACCACGGTCGAACTGCAGGGCGAACTCCACCTGCACGAGGCCCGGCGCGACCCCGGAAATCCATCGGGCCGGGTCCTTGCCCAAAGGGGCCGCCGTCACCGGCGGGGCCCAGCCAGCCAAGGCCGACACGAGGAGCAGCAGGAGGAGGCGAGTCATGTGTCACGGAGATTAGGCCACCTCGCCCGAAACCTCCAATGGCCATCTTCGCCTGGGATGGGCTCACCCCCCCGGCCCGGAAACCCCTCCGTCCGTCAGGGCCTCACCAGCGCAGCGCCTGGAGCCGACGCGAGACCTCCTCGGCGTTGGCGCGGCTGTTGAAGGCGCTGACGCGGAACCATCCCTCGCCATTGCTGCCGAAGCCGCTGCCCGGGGTGATGACCACGTTGGCCTCGCCCAGGATGCGGTCGAAGGCCTGCCAACTGGTGTGTCCCTTCGGAGCGTCGACCCAGATGTAGGGAGCGTTCACGCCGCCGAACACCCGATGTCCGGCCGCCTTGGCCCCGGCCACGAGAATCTTCGCATTGCCCATGTAGTGCTCGACCAGCGCGGCCACCTGGGCCTTGCCCTCCGGCGAATACAAGGCCTCGGCGGCCCGCTGGACGATGTAGGAAACGCCATTGAACTTGGTGGTCATGCGGCGCGACCACAGCGGGTGCAGCGGCTTGGACTCGCCCGAGGCCGTCGAGGCCAGGAGCGTCTTGGGAACCACCGTGAAGGCGCAGCGCAGGCCGGTGAATCCGCCGTTCTTGGAGAAGCTGC
Organism: Verrucomicrobium sp.; assembly: GCA_021298285.1. Taxonomy (GTDB): domain Bacteria; phylum Verrucomicrobiota; class Verrucomicrobiia; order Limisphaerales; family UBA9464; genus SXXZ01. The sequence goes on along the minus strand of JAJTFN010000187.1, from coordinate 5,671 downwards.
GGAACTCGATGGCGCACTCCCGGGCCCCCGGGATCTCGTAGATCGAGTGCGGGATGGTCGGGTCGCTGATGTAGGCCTCGTAGGCGGCGTCGAAGAGGAGGATGGATCGGTTGGCCAGCGCGTACTTCACCCAGGCCTCGAGCTGCGCCCGTGAGGCCGTGGCCCCGGTGGGGTTGTTGGGCGAGCACAGGTAGATGACGTCCACCCGCTCCCGGGGCGGCTCGGGGATGAAGCCGTTCTGGGCGGTGCACGGCAGGTAGGTGATGCCCGCGTAGGCGCCCGAGGCGTCGGCCTCGCCGGTGTGTCCCACCATGACGTTGGTGTCCACGTACACCGGGTACACCGGATCGGTGATGGCGATGCGGTTGCTGGAGCCCAGGATGTCGAGGATGGCCCCGCAATCGCACTTCGAGCCGTCGCTCACGAAGATCTCATCATCGGCCACCTCGATTCCGCGGGCGCGGAAATCGTTCTGGGCGATCGCCCCCCGCAGCCACTCGTAACCCTGCTCGGGGCCGTAGCCCTTGAAGGAGCTCCGCACGGCCATCTCGTCGACGGCCTTGTGCAGCGCTGCGACCACCGCCCCGGGCAGGGGCTCGGTCACGTCGCCGATGCCGCACCGGATCAACCGGGCCGCCGCCGCCGGGTTGGCGTCGTTGAACGCCTTCACCCGCCGTCCGATTTCAGGGAAGAGGTAACCCGCCTTGAGCTTGAGATAATTGTCGTTGAGCGAAGCCATGGTCATGGACCGGGACAGGCCCGGAAAGGCCTCAACCCTAGGGAATGGCCGAGGCCCGGTGCAAGGATTCGGCGACCGGACCTCGGTCGGGAGGGGGCTGAAGATTGGCGTGCGGCGAGTCCATCAGACCCACTGGCTCAAGAAGGTTCGAGCCGGAACGCGCACCGGACGCCCACGGTGCGCGAAGCAATCGACCGGTTCATACGGCGCATCCAATTCCACCTGGAAGGCATGGGGAGCCCCGGTTCGTTGCTGAAAGAAGGCGAGGGATGGCGAAAGATCGGCCGCGGCATTCTTGACCTCGACGAGACACCAGGGCTTCCGGTCGCGCAGGACCACGAAGTCGACACATCCTCGACCCCGGACCAGTCCCGAAGGAACCATCGGGGCTCCTTGCGCAACGAATTGGCGATGTCCTTGAACCAGGGGCGAAGGGTGAACCCCAGGTGCAACTGCTCAAGGGCGGCCACCCATCGATTCGAGGTCTCGGCCGTGACCTGGAGGTCGCGCGCCAGTTCGGCGAAATTGAGTTGCACGGAAGACCGCTCCGAAAGGATGCGGGCCAACTGATCCAACCCCGCCAGATCTCGGAAGGCACCGAGGTCGCGGAGATCCTCGCCCGTGAGTTGATCGAGGCGGAGTCGGGCCCACTTCCGGGTGAAAGCCGAAGACCGCGCCAGGAAGGGCTCCGGAAACCCACCATGAAGCCGCAGGGCGTTCCAGTCGGCCTCACTGATCCTCGCCGGCGGCGAAATCACCGCGGAAGGCGTCTCGGTGCGCAGGCATTCGGCCACGCTGAAGGGATGCATCCGGTAGAGGAAGTAGCGCCCCATGAGACTGTCCCCTCCCCCCCGATGGCCGCAGCCACCGCCGCCGCCCCCTTCTGGACCAGACGACGATCATCGGCCGCGTCCCAGTTGAGATAGGTGTCGGCCCCGTGCCGGCAGACAGTGGTCTTGCCCACCTGCCGGGGCCCGCTGACGAAGGCCATCTGCCGGTGTTCCTCGAGATGGGTCTCCAAGATCGAATCGTAGACTCGGCGTCGGTCGGCCATGGATACCAAATGACGATTCATCGTATTTTGGTAAACACCATTTTACGATGAATCGTATTTTGGTCATCCCTCGGGATCGTGGTGGACCTGCGATTCACCGGCACCCGGCGTCACCGCCACTCGGTGCCGGCGGGGAACTCGTAGCGGGCGAGGGTCGCGGCGTGCATCTCGGTGCTGTAGCCGGCCTTCTCCGGGGCCAGGTAGCGGCCGGCCCGGATGCGGCAGGGATCGGTGAAGTGCTCGTGCAGATGGTCCACGAACTCACACACCCGGCCGTCCCAGCTGCCGCTGACACTCGTGTAGTCGATCATGCTCAGGTGCTGCACGAACTCGCAGAGCCCGACCCCGCCGGCATGCGGGCAAACCGGCACGCCGAACTTCGCCGCCAGGAGCAGCACCGCGAGGTTCTCGTTCACGCCGCCCAGGCGGCAGGAGTCGATCTGGCAGAACGAGATGGCCCGGGCCTGCAGCAACTGCTTGAAGAGGATCCGGTTCATGCCGTGCTCGCCCGTGGCCACGCCGATGCCCAGCGGCTCCATGGCGCGGGCGATGGCGGCATGGCCGAGCACGTCGTCGGGCGAGGTCGGCTCCTCGATCCACCAGGGCTGGAACGGGGCCAGCGACTGCATCCACTCGATGGCCTGCGGCACATCCCAAACCTGGTTGGCGTCGACCATCAGCTTGCGGTCCCAGCCGATCTCCTCGCGGATGATGCCCAGGCGGCGGATGTCATCCTGCAGGTCACGCCCCACCTTCACCTTGATGTGGTTCCAACCCTCGGCCACGGCCTCGCGGCACAGGCGGCGGATCTTGTCGTCGGGGTAGCCCAGCCATCCGGCGCTGGTGGTGTAGGCGGGGTACCCCTCACGCTCGAGGCGGGCGATGCGCTCGGACTTGCCGGGCTCGGCCCGCCGCAGCAGCTCCAGGGCCTCATCGGGGGTGAGGGCATCGGTCAGGTAACGGAAATCGACGCTGGCCACGAACTGCTCGGGCGTGAACCGACTCACCAGCTTCCACACCGGCACTCCGGCGCTGCGGGCATACAGGTCCCACAGCGCGTTGACGATGGCGGCCAGCGCCAGGTGGATGGCCCCCTTGTCGGGCCCGATCCAGCGCAGTTGCGAGTCCCCGTTGAGGCGCCGCCACACCGCGCCGGGCGCGGCGCGGAACTCCTCGAGCGTGAGGCCCACCACCAGGTGCTCATGGGCCTTCACGGCCGCGCACACCACATCGTTGCCCCGCCCGATGGTGAAGGTGGACCCGTACCCTTGGAGCCCGGTGTCCGTGTGGAGGATCACATAGGCCGAGGAGTAGTCCGGATCGGGGTTCATCGCGTCCGACCCGTCCAGGGCCTTGGACGTCGGGAAGCGGATGTCACGGACTTCGAGTCGGGTGATGCGCATGCGTCCCGACAGGATGGCGGCAGGCCCGGTCGCCGCCAAGAGTCCAGACGGGGTCGCACGCCTGCGGCGATCCGCGGGCACCTCGCCGGCCTAGTACCAGAACACCGTGTTGCCCCCGGGACCGCCCACCGCCCGGCCCTTGATCTGGGCCTTCGGCCGCACGACCACGCTGCCGTCGGCCTGGCCCACCGGCTGGTCCGGCGTCAGCGAGAACTCCAGGAAGAGCCGGCTGACCTTGGGGGCGTTGAACCGGCCCAGATGGCCGACATCCCAGGTGACCGAACCCGGGGTGTCGCTGACACGGTGGGTGATGAAGGCCCTCGACGAATCGCACTCATCGGCCTTGGTGGGCCAGGCGGGCTCGATGTCCGCCGCCGCGGGATCCTTGCTGCCGCTGAGCGACTGGAACTTCATGCCCGGGAAGTTGGCGAACCACATGTAGGGCGTGTACACCATCGCCGCCGGCGTGTCCCACCCGCCGTAGTCCTTCGTCGAGGCATCGGCGAAGTTGGTCATGCTCGCGTAGTTGAGCCAGAGCTTGCCGAAGGTCTTGGCCGTGATGGGGCAGATCAGGACCCGGGTCTCCTGCAGGTACTTGCCCTTGAGCGAATCGACGATGCTGTCCTTGCGCCCGCCGGTGCGGTGGTAGTCGGGGCTGCCATCGTCGTGCTGCTGGAACTTCCCGCGGTTGTCGTCGGCATACAGGATCTGCGGCAGGTACTGGCTGCGGATGTTGTTCACGCACACGATGCGGCTGCCCCGGTACTTGGCCTTGGCCAGGGCCGGCAGGAGCATGCTCGCCAGGATCGCGATGATCGCGATGACCACGAGCAGTTCGATCAAGGTGAACGCCTCCCGACGCGGAAGGCTCGGGCGTTGGGCAATCATGGCGGGAACGGGTGCGGGGATCGGTTGGATCAAGGACACCGCCACCGGTTTTGTCAATGGACCCCGGGCGGTTGGCCGGCATTCGGCGGGTCGGCGGCGTCTCAACGGAGTCCGATCTGAAGATCCGCCCCCCGGTCGCCTAATGCTGGCCACCGCCGGGGCGGGCGTTCTTCTTCCAAGGCATGTCGGGAAACTTCTCGGGCAGCTTGAACGCCTGCGCCTTGGGCTGGGCCATGCGGAGCTCGGAATCCTCTTCTTCGGCAGGCTTGGTTCCCGGGGCGGCCATGTTGCCCTTCCACGAGGCGATGCGCGCCTGCAGGCCGTGCTTCTCGGCGGTCTGCTTGTCGCCCGACTTCATGTAGAAGAGCGACAGGTTGGTGTGCACCAGCTGCTCATTGGGCTTGAGCTTCTCGGCGCGGTGCCCCTCGGCGATGGCCGTGGCGTAGTCGCCCAACCGGTAATGGCACATGGCCAAGCCCAGCCGCGCATCGAAATGGTCGGAGTCCTCGGCCAGGATGGCCTGGAACTTGGAGATGGCCACCGCGTACTCGCCGGTCGAGTAGTCGAACATGGCATCGTCAAACTGGTCTTGGTGGCTGGACATAGATTCGGTCGGGAGGACTGGTAGCCCCGACGGGCCGGGGCCACAACCCCGGAGCCGACCTTGCCCGGTGGCGACCTCCGCCCCAGTCTGTGCCCTGCACATGAGTCCAGGCGCCTCCCTCCGGCTGCTGTCGACCGATTTCGACGGCACGATCCACGACGACTTCGGGGATCCGAAGATCCCCCACGCACTGCAGGAGCGCATCGCCGCCTTCCAGGCCCGCGGCGGGTGCTGGGTCATCAACACCGGCCGCGACATGGCCAGCCTCATGGAGACCCTCGGCCGGGCCCGGACCTCGGTGCAGCCCGACTACCTGATCCTCGTGGAACGCGAGATCCACGAGCGGAAGCACGACCGCTTCGTGCCGGTGGAGCCCTGGAACAGCCGCTGCACCGAGGACCACGCCCGCCTCTTCCGGTCGCTGGCCTCGGAGATGGAACGGATGATCCAGTCCCTCTCGGCGCGCCACGAGGCCACCTTCTACGCCGACCCGTTCTCGCCGTTGTGCGCCATCGCCCGGTCGAACCTTCAGATGGACGAGATCCACGCCGAGTTGGACACCTTCTGCGAACGGCATCCCGAGCTGGTCGCCGTGCGCAATGACATCTACGTGCGCCTGAGCCACCGGGGCTACAGCAAGGGCACCGCCCTGTCGGAACTGGGCCGCATCCTGGGCATCGGGCCCGAGGCGCGGGTGGCCGCCGGCGACCACCTCAACGACCTGCCCATGCTGCGCCGCGAGCACGCCCACCACCTGATCTCGCCCTCCAACGCGCTGGCCGCCGTCCAGATGCAGGTGACCGCCGAGGGAGGCTGGATCGCGGGCAAGACCGCCGGCCATGGCACCCTCGAGGGCCTGATCCGGCTTGGACTCTGAAACCAGGGGCCCAAGCCCCCCGATCCATCCCGCCTCGAACCCGATCCCCGTGTCCGACCCGCAACTCACAGAGGCCTTCTTCGCCAAGGCCGCCGGCTGGGAGGTG
>JAJTFN010000186.1 GCA_021298285.1 Verrucomicrobium sp. | reverse complement strand
AGGTGCACGCGTTCCAGCGCCTCGATGGGGGGCTGACCATGATCGCGGAGTCGGGCCCAGCCCGGATCATCGAGGTGGACCGCGAGGGCAAGGTGCGCCGGGAGGTGAAGCTGCAGGTCGATCATCCGAACGCCCACTCCGACACGCGTCGGGTCCGCAAGATCGCCAACGGCAACTATCTGGTGGCCCATGAGGCCGATGGCCGGATCCGGGAATACGATGCGAAGGGCAAGATCGTCTGGCAGTACGACATCCCCCTCTTCGGCAAGGAGCGCAAGGGCGGCCATGGTCCCGAGGCCTGGGGCAACCAGGCGTACAGCGCCATCCGGCTGGCCAATGGCAACACCCTCATCGGCGGCGGCAACGGCCACAGCGTGCTCGAGGTGGATCGCGCGGGGAAGATCGTGTGGCAGGTCACCCAGAACGACCTGCCCGGCATCACGCTGGCCTGGATCACCTGCGTGGACCGCCTGCCCAACGGCAACACGCTCATCGGCAACTGCCACGCCGGGCCTGAGAATCCCCAGTTCATCGAGGTGACCCGCGACAAGAAGGTCGTCTGGAGCTGGAAGGACTTCACCCGCTTCGGCAATTCCACCCCGGTGGTGGCCGTGCTGCCGCCGCGGAAGTGATCGGGGTTCCCATGGCCGTTCGCGGGACTTCCATCCGCCGTCGAGTTGCCGGATGGGTGGCCGTGCTCGCCCTCGGCCTGTCCTTGGATCCTGGTTCGGTTCCGGGTTGGGGATGGGGTTACGTCTCGGCAGCCGAGGTCTCTCGGGCGGCCGTTCCGCCCCCGGCATCCCCCGTTGCCACCGCGGGGGACCGCCGCCGCTCGCACTGGGCCTTCCAACCGCTGAGGGTGGAGGGTCCGCCGTCCGTCCGGTCGGAGCTCGGGGGAGCCCGGTTGGCCGGTGCCATCGATGCCTTCATCGCCGATCGCCTCCAGCGCAAGGGATTGCCGTTCCCCCAGGCCGCCTCCCGCCGGGCCCTCATCCGCCGGGTGACCTACGACCTCACCGGGTTGCCGCCCACGCCCGAAGACGTCGAGGCCTTCGTCCACGACCCGTCGCCGCTGGCCTGGGAACACCTCGTGGACCGGTTGCTGGAGTCACCCCATTACGGCGAGAAGTGGGGACGCCATTGGCTCGACCTCGTGCGCTTCGCCGAGACCAACAGTTATGAAACCGACGAGCCCAAGCCCCACGCCTGGCGGTACCGTGACTATGTCATCCGTGCCTTCAACGCCGACAAGCCGTACGACCGCTTCCTGCGCGAGCAACTGGCGGGCGATGAGTTGCCGGACGGCGGTGACGACGGGCTGATCGCCACGGGCTTCTATCGCCTGGGCATCTGGGACAACGACCCGGCCGACAAGGAACTCGCGCTCTTCGACCAGTTCGACGACGTGGTGGCCACCACGGGGCAGGTCTTCCTGGGGCTCACCGTCGACTGCGCCCGTTGCCACGACCACAAGATCGACCCCATCTCCCAGCGCGATTACTACGCCTTGCTGGCCTTTTTCCGGAACCTCCATCCCTACCGCAACGGCGGTGCGACCGATGAGGTGCCGCTGCCCGGGGATCACGGTGATCCAAAGGCCAAAGCCCTGGCCGTGACCGAACCGGGGACCGTCGCCCCGGCCACCCACCTCCTGCGGCGGGGCAATCCCTCGAGCCCGGGCGAGGCGGTGGAGCCGGGATTCCTCTCGGTGCTCGGCGCGCCGTCTCCGGTCATCACGCCGCCGGCCTCGGGGCGTTCTTCGGGCCGACGCCGTGCGCTGGCCGACTGGATCGCCTCACCGGAGAACCCGCTCACCGCCCGGGTGATCGTCAACCGGGTCGTTCAGCATCATTTCGGCCGGGGCCTGGTGCGCACGCCCAGCGACTTCGGTCTGCAAGGCAGCGCTCCGACACACCCGGAACTCCTGGATTGGCTGGCGGCCGAGTTCATCCGGGAGGGCTGGAGCCTCAAGCGCCTGCATCGGCGCATCCTCACCTCGCGGGCCTATCAGGCCTCGGCCAAGCCCACGCCCGAGGCCCTGAAGGCCGATCCGGCCAACGACCTGTTCTCCCGGTTCGACGCGCGGCGCCTGACCGCCGAAGAGATCCGCGATTCGGTGCTTTGGATCAGCGGGGCGGGCAATCCGCGCCGGTACGGCCCGGGCGTCTATGTCGCCCTGCCGAAGGAGGTGCTGGCCAGCCAGTCGGTGCCCGGCAAGGGGTGGGGGAATTCCCCGCCCGAGGAGCAGAACCGGCGGAGCATCTACATCCATGTGAAGAGGTCGTTGCTTTCGCCGGTGCTCCTGTCGTTCGACCTGGCCGAGACCGACCGTTCCACGCCCGTGCGTTTCGCGACGACCCAGCCGACCCAGGCGCTGGGCATGCTCAATGGCACGTTCTTCAACGAGCAGGCCCGCGTGCTGGCCGACCGGATCCGCGCCGAGGCGGGCGGGCGTCCCGAGGACCAGGTCCGCCGGGTGCTGCACCGGGTCACGGCCCGTCCAGCCTCCGAGGCCGAGGTGGCCCGGGGCCTGGCCCTGATGCGGGCGCTCTCCGCGGAAGAGGGGCTCGGTGCCCGGGCCGCGCTCGATGCCTTCTGCCTGATGGCCTTCAACCTCAACGAGTTCCTCTACCTCGAATGACACCCCAGGGATCGGCGGCCCAGTCCGCCAAGCACGGGCCCTTCTGCCGGCGCACCCGGCGGGAATTCCTCTGGCAGGCGGGTGCGGGCTTCACCGGCACCGCGCTTGCGGGCCTGATGGCGCTGGATGCGGCGAAGGTCCAAGCCGCCTCCCAGGCTCCATCGGGAACGGATGCCAACCCGTTGGCGCCGAAGCGGCCGCATCATCCGGCCAAGGCCAAGAGCGTCATCTTCCTCTTCATGTACGGTGGCCCGAGCCACATCGACACCTTCGACCACAAGCCGAAGCTCAACGCCCTGGATGGGAAAACCATCGCGGTGAAGACGTTCGGCCGCGGGGGCAAGCGCAACGAGGGGCGCGTGGTGGGCACGAAGTGGGGATTCAAGCCCTACGGCCAATGCGGCAAGTGGGTGAGCGATCTCTTTCCTCACATCGGCGGTTGCGTCGACGACATCGCCTTCCTGCACTCGCTCACGGCCGATTCGCCGATCCATGGCTCGGCGATGCTGCAGATGAACACGGGCAAGATCCTCTCGGGCAGCCCGTGCCTGGGGTCGTGGGTGAACTATGGCCTCGGCAGCGTGAGCGAGAACCTGCCGGGCTTCGCCGTGATGCTCGACCCCATCGGTGGGCCGATCTCCGGGGCCAAGAACTGGGCCAGCGGCTACATGCCGGCGACCTACCAGGGCACGGTGCTGCGCTCGGCGGGGGATCCGATCCTCGACCTGCAACGGCCGACCGGGATGGAGGCGGGGACCCAGCGGCGGGTGCTGGATGCCTTGCGCGAGTTCAATGCCGACCATGCGGCCCTGCACCCCGAGAACTCCAACCTCGCGGCCCGCATCGCGAGCTACGAGCTGGCCTTCAACATGCAGCGCCATGCGCCCGAGGCGGTGGACCTGGCCCGCGAGGGCGAGGCGACCCGGCGCCTGTACGGCCTGGACGACCCTCGCACCGAGGAGTTCGGCCGTCGCTGCCTCCTCGCACGGCGACTGGTCGAGCGGGGCGTGCGTTTCATCCAGCTCTATGCCGGCGGTGCCCACAACGACGACAACTGGGACGCCCACACCGACATCGAGAAGAACCACAACTTCCATGCGGGTCGCACCGACAAACCCATCGCCGGCCTGATCCAGGATCTCAAGCAGCGGGGCCTGCTGGAGGAGACCCTCATCGTCTGGGGTGGTGAATTCGGCCGGCAGCCCACGGCGGAATACGAGAAGGGCACCGGGCGCGATCACAACGCCTACGGCTTCACCATGTGGATGGCCGGGGGCGGGGTGAAGGGCGGGGTGAGCCACGGCCAGACCGACGACATCGGGGCCAACGCCGTCGAGCATCCCCTGCACGTGAAGGACCTCCACGCCACCATCCTGCACCTCATGGGCCTCGACCCCAACCACTTGAGCTTCTTCCACGGCGGCCTCGACCAGAAGCTGGTCGGCGTCGAGGAGGTCCAGCCCATCCGCGCGATCTTGTAGCGGGGATTTCGGCGTCCGTCTCGAGGTGCCTCAGCGCGCCAGCTCGCGGGCGGCGCGGCGGCGGGTGGCGTAGCGCTTGACCAGCTCGTCGGTGATGACGCCGGCGAGGATCACCGCGCCGATGATGGCGAACTCGATGTTGCTGTGGTTGGTGACCAGGGTGACGACGTTGCGCAGCACCAGGATGAGCGCCGTGCCGATGATCACCCCGAGGATGGAACCCTCGCCGCCCCGCAGGCTGCACCCGCCGAGCACGGCCGCGGCGATGGCGTAGAGTTCGTAGAAGTTGCCGAAGTCGACCGGCTGGGCCGAGTTGACATCCAGCACGAAGAGCACCCCTCCGAGCCCCGCCAGCGTGGAGCAGAGCACATAGGCCAGGACGATCATGCGGGAGGTGTCGATGCCGCTGTAGCGGGCGGCGTTCTCGTTGTTGCCCAGGGCCAGCAGGTAACGGCCGTAGATCGTCCGATTCAGGAACACCGCCGCGGCGATCGCCACGACGACGAGCACCGCCCACGGCGCCGGGATCTCGAAGCCCTGGATGCCCGGCACCGGGATCTTGCCCGTGGCCAGCACGCGGAGGCCCTTGTAGCCGTCGGCAAAGCCCACGGTCTGGTCGGCCGTGAACCCGCGCGTGATGCCCCGGTAGAGCATGAGGCCGCAAAGGGTGACGATGAAGGGCTGCAGGCGCAGCCGGGTGATGAGGAGGCCATGGGCCAACCCGATGCCCACCGACACGGCGACCACCGCCGCCAGGGCCGCCGGCAGCGACCAATGCTGCACCGTCAGCAACCAGGGGAGGCCGCAGCCCACCAGGCAGATGACCGATCCGATCGAGAGGTCGATGCCGCCGGTGACGATGACAAAGGTCACACCGATGCCGATGACGCCGAAGAGGGCGGTGCGCCGGATGAGGTTCTCGACGTTGTAGCCCGAGCGGAAGCTCTCGCTCGCCCAGGTGGCGAACAGGCAGACCGCAAGCAGGAGACCGAAGATGCCGAGCAGCTTTTTCATGGGTGAAGGTCGGGAGAGGCGGGAGGGAGGGCGGAGGCGTTGGTGGCGGGCGTGGCGGCTCCGGTGGCCAGGTGCATGATGGCCTCCTCGCTGAGTTGGTGGCGGGCCAGT
>JAJTFN010000185.1:6619-15784 GCA_021298285.1 Verrucomicrobium sp. | reverse complement strand
CGGAGGATGGACTCCCGGACCCGGCCGCGCTGCTCCATGAGGGCCCGCTGGCTGTTGCCCTGGAACTGCTTGATGTTGTTCTCCATCTCGAGGATGTCCTTGCGCTTCTTGTCGAGGTCCTTGCGGCGCTTGTCCGTCTCCTCCTTGGACAGGGCCGGGTCATTGGCCGCCTCGATCTGCTTGCCGAACTCCTCGTTGGCCTTCTTGTAGTCGTCGTACATCGACTGGCCCATCTTCTCGAACTCGGTCAGGCGGTCCTTGATCTGGACGTCGGCCTGCTTGGTGCGCCAGAACTCATCGAACACCTTGGTGAGGTTGATGACTCCGACCTTGCCCTGGGCCAGGGCGGAAGTGCAGGGAAGGAGCGCCGCGAGGATGGCGGCGGCGACGAGCGGTTTTCGATTCATGCGGAAAATCCTAGGACAGGGCGGGCACCGTTTCAAAAGTCTCGGGTCCAGCCAACACCGAATTGGAACCGTCCGCCGGATCCGGTGTCGGGGCCGCGGGTGACGGGAATGCCGTAGTCGAGGCGCAGCGGACCGATCGGAAGATTGAGCCGGATGCCGACGCCCCAGTTGTCGTTGTAGAGGCCGGTGTCCCCACGCACGAGCGGGTTTCCGATCGCGTCGGTCGCCGACGTCTCGGGGGCGAAGCTGTACGCGCCCGGGTACACCATGCCGATGTCGTAGAACATCGCGAACCTCAGGCGTTCGATGATCGGGATGCTGTACTCGGTGGAGCTGAACCAGTAGGTGCTGCCGCCGAGCGGTTCGCCGGAATAGAACTCACGGGGACCCACCGCCCGGAAGCGGTAGCCGCGGAGGTTGAAGAGACCGCCGAGGAACCAGCGGTCGAAGAGGGGAACCCGGCTCGAGTCGCCATAATGGTCCACCACGCCGATGCGGCCGGTGAACTCGAGGATGTGGCCTTCGAAGATGTCGCGGGCGATCCCGGCATCGTCGAGCAGGCGTTCCGGGCTCCAGTACTGGGCGATGCGCGCCTCGATCTTGTAGAAGTCGCTGTCGCCGCCGAACGGACCACCGGCCAGCTCCCCGAGGATCTCGGCGCGATGGCCGCGCGAGGGCATCTGGAAATTGTTCCGGGTGTCGTGCGCCAGCGAGCTTCCGAACCGGGACACCAGCCGGGAGCCCTCCTCGGCGAGGATGGCGCTGCCGAACCGCTGCTGCTGCTGCCGGTAGCTGTCCGAGAAGCGGATCTGGATGTTCTCGAGGGTGTAGCTGACGTTGCCGATGAGGTTCCGAGGCAGCTGGCGGGTCAGGCCGACGCGCGAGCCGGTCTGGCGCTGGTTGTAGTTGTCGGAGAGGAAGTTCAGGTCGCGGTGGTACACGTCGACGCTGAGCGAGAGTCGTTTGCCGAGGAACCAGGGCTCGACGAAGGTCGCGACATAGTCCTGACGCCGTGAACCCACCTGCGCACGGAGCCGGGCCTTCTGGCCGGCCCCCGTGAAGTAGGGTGGATTCATCAGGTCGAAGTTGCCCTGGCTGACCTCGACGAACCCGATGATCGAGTCCACCGAACTGAACCCGGCGCCCAAGGCCACGTTGCCGGTGTTCTTCTCCTCGACCGAGATGACCAGGTTCTTGCGGTTCGGGACGTCGGTCGGCTCGGGGCGCGTCTCGACCTTGTCGAAGAACTGCATCTGCTCCAGCCGGCTCTTCGAGACCTTGGCCCGGACCATGTCGAAGGTCTCACCCGGGGTGATGGCCAGTTCACGGCGGATGACCTTGTCCTTGGTCTTGGCGTTGCCCTGGATCTCGATCTTCTCGACGTAGAACTTGTCGCCCTCGGTGATGCTGTACTTGAGGTCGAGGGTGCCCTTCTCGACGTCGGCGATCTGCTCGGCCCGTGCACGGGACTCGATGTACCCCCTCGCGCCGTAGAAGTTCTCGATGGCCTCGGTGTCCTTGAAGAGCTTCTTCGGGGAGAAGACCTCACCCTCCTTGAGCTGCAGCCCCCGTTTGGTCTTCTCACCGTCCTTGGAGGTGAGGTTTTGGGTGATCTGCTGTTGGCTGAAGAGCTCGTTGCCCTCGAAGGTGACCTGCCCGACCTTGTACTGGGGTCCCTCGGAGACCGGCAGGTGCAGGATGAGGTTGTTGGTCTTGGGATACTCGAAGCGGGGCTCCTTGAGCTCCATGTCGATGAACCCCTTGTCCGCGTAGAACTCGCGCAGCTTGTCCTTGTCCTCCTCGAAGACGTCGTCCTTGAAGCGGCCGGACCCGGTGATCCACGAGAACATCCACCAGCGCCGGGTCTTGATGACCTTGCGAAGCTTGCGCTGCTTGAACGAAGGGGCGTCCTCGAAGACCACCTCCTTGATCTTGACCTTCGGCGCCTCCTGGATCTCGAAGGTCACGATGCCGCGGCCCAGGGATTCGGTGATGCTGGGCTTGTAGTCGACGGACGTCCGCTGGAGGCCCGCCTTCTGGTACATCTTGAGGATGGCCTGCGCGTCGTTGAAGAGCTTGCGCTCGTCCATCGGCTCTCCGCTCTTGGAGGTGAGCTTCTTGCGAAGCTTGGAGGCGGAGTATTTCTTGTTTCCGGTGAAGCGGATCTCGGTGATCAGCGGCCTGCCCTGGACCACGTAGGTGAGGGTGTATTCCTTGGGGACCCGCGTCCCGTTGGGGGCCAGCTCCGTCGCGGTGATGTCCTCGGTGACCCGGATGTTGAAGAAATACGACGTGCCGTAGAGGTTCTTGATGTCGTCGTCGACTGCGAAGCGGCTGTAGGCCTCGCCCTCCTTGACCCGGATGTTGGCCCGGATGAGCTCCTCGCTGACCGCGGCCGGACCGACGTGCTTGATGACGATCTTGCGGACGACGGGACCGTCTTCGGCGGCCGCCAGCTGGAGGCATGCGATGAGGACGGCGCAATGCCGCAGGGCGCGGAGCTTGGAAGGTTTCATCAACGGTCAGTCTTCGGCGTCGATCTTCGCCGCAGTCTCGAACCGTGTGAAGCTCTTAAAGAACGTCAGGCGGACGTCCCCGGTCGGCCCGTTGCGCTGCTTGGCGATGAGCAGGTTCACGGGGTGGGATTCCACCGGCTGGCGGGCCTCCGAGACGTCCTCCTCCTCGTCGGCCGGCTTGTAGAGCAGGCCCACCACGTCGGAGTCCTGCTCGATGGCACCGGACTCGCGCAGGTCGGACAGGCGCGGCTTGCGGCTCTTGTCCTTCTCGAGCTCGCGGTTGAGCTGGGAGAGCACGATGACCGGCACGTTGAGCTCCTTGGCCAGGGCCTTCACACCGTTGGAGATGTCGGAGATCTCCTGCTGGCGGTTGTCCTGCGCCTTGCGGGAGTCCGAGTGCATGAGCTGGAGGTAGTCGATGATGAAGAGCTTGATGCGATGCTGCTGCCACATCCGTCGGGCACGGGCCCGCAGCTGCAGGATCGACAGGCCCGGCGTGTCGTCGATGTGCAGGGGGCTCTTGGCCATCTTGGCGGCGGCACCGGTGAGCTTCTTGAAGTCCTGCTCCGCCATGAACCCCTCCCGGATGGACCGGGCATTGACCCGGGCGAGCGAGCAGAGCATGCGCATGACCAGCGACTCGGAGGTCATCTCCAGGCTGAACACGCCGACGGGCTGGCGCTCGTTGATGACGACGTGCTCGGCGATGTTCATGACCAGGGAGGTCTTGCCCATCGAGGGCCGGGCGGCGATGACGATCATCTCGCCCCCGTTCATGCCGCTGGTCATCTTGTCGTAGTCGGAGAATCCGGTGGCCAGCCCGGTGAGCCCGCCGGCGCGCTGGTGGAATTCCTGGATGCGGTCGATGGCCCCGCGGACCAGGTCCTTCATCGGCTTGATCGTCGTGGTCTCGCGGTCCTCGCTGATGCGCAGGATGTCCCGCTCGACCTCGTCCAGGAGCGCGTCCACCTCACCCTGGTGCTCATGCACCCGGGTGACGACCGAGGTGCAGGCCGTGAGCATCCGCCGCAGCACGAGCTTCTCGCGGACGATCTGGAGGTAGTAGGGCAGGTTGGCCGCGCTGGGGACCGCGTCCTGAAGGCTGCTCAGGTAGGCCAGGCCCCCGATGCCCTCGAGCTGCTGGTGGTCCTTGAAACGCTGCTGGAGCGTGATGAGGTCGATGGGTTCCTTCCGGTCATACATCTCGGCCAGCGTCTGGTAGATGAGCTGGTGCCTCTGGTCGTAGAAGCTCTCCGCGCCCGCCTTCAGCGTCTCGATGCAGATGCCCATGGCCTCGTTGGGCGAGAGGAGGACGCAGCCCAGCACCCCCTGTTCGGCCTCGATGGAGTGCGGGGGAAGCCGGTCCAGCGACGAGAGATCCAGCTTGGGACGGACGCGCCGGGCGCGCTTGAAATCCGGCCGCGGTTCCCCGGTCGCCGGGGGCACCGGATCGCCCAGGCCGCGCTCGTCTGGAAGCTCTTGCATGCGAAGGATTGAGCGCCGTGACCGATGCCGGCGGAAGGAAAGATTGTACGCAAAACCCGGCGAATAACTCCGACGGTTCGGGGCTTGATTCCCGGGTGGTTTCCGGTTCCGTGTGGTTGCACGGGCCTTGGCGACCTACGGGCGGCCCGTGCCCCCGGGATCGCGACTTGCCCAGGCCCGCGTGGACCCGCCCCAAAGCAGCGCCATCGCCGCGAGGTGGGTCCCCACACTGGCGCCGTCGCCCGTGGCGACGGACAACGCGAGATCGGCGACCAACGGCGCCGAAGCCAACCAGCGCATCGGCCGCGGTCGCCGGGAAATCCCCCAGCCCAGCAGCAGCGACAGGGCGAAGGCACCGCCGAAGAGGCTCCACCGGGCGACCGGGGATTCGCCCAACACGAAGGCGGCGGCCTCGGCCGCCTTCCAGCCCCAGGTCCCGCCGACGGACATGGCTTCGTCGAGGGTCAGGCCCCGCAGGGCGCTGCCGACGCCCAGGAGGTGGATGCCCAAGGCCGGCAGGTGACGACCGAACGTCCCAGGGCGGCGGCCACAGGGGTCCGGACTCACAGCCCCTTGAGGATGGCCTTGACCCGTTCCCAGCCTGCCAGGCGGGCCTTCTTGTTGTCCGCGGTGCCGGCGGGATCCTCGCCCGCACGCATGAACCCGTGGCCGGCCCCGTCATAGACGACCGGCTGGTACACCTTGCCGACCTTCATCATGAGGGCCTCAGACTTGGGGATGGTGGCGTTGACCCGCGCATCGTTGCCGCCGTAGAACCCGAAGACCGGACCTTGATCCCGGGATGGTTGGCGACGAAGCGGAAGGTCTGGCTGCCACCCCAGCAGAATCCGGAGACGGCCACCTTGCCGTTGCAGGCCGGGAGGCCCTGGACGTACGTCACGGCGGCCTTCAGGTCGGCGGTGATCTGGTCCGGAGGCAGCGAGCCGATCTTGGAGCGCGCGCCGTCGGGACCACCGAGCGACTCGGTCCCACCGCCCTTCGGTCCGCTGCCCGAGAGGAGGTCGGGGGCGATGGCGATGTAGCCCGCCTCGGCCAGCTGGTCGGCCACACCCCGGACCCAGTCGGTCAGCCCGAAGATCTCGTGGATGACCACCACCGCCGTGGCCTTTTCCTTCACCTCGGGGTAGGCCACCCAGCAGCGCACCTCGCGGTCACCGTGGCGCACGGTGACCCACTCCAGGTGGCGGGGGGATTTCTCCAGGCGAGCCTTGGCCCAATCCTGCGCGAGGGCGTCTCCGCCGACACCGAGGCAGGCGAGGAGGCAGAGGTGGCGGAGGATGCGCATGAGTGGGATCGGGAGGAGGAGCGTCATGGGGAGGTCGGGTTCGTGGGGCGTGAGGTGGCGGCGCGGGAGCCCCGGCGCAGGTGCCGGTCGGCGAACTGCAGGTAGAACTCCCAGTCGGTTCCGGTCAAGGCGTGGGCGCCGGTGCGGAGGTGGTATCCGATGGCGTCACCCACCGACCGGTTCAGCGGGGGCAGGTCCGGACCCGGGAGGCCCTCCTTCCCGAGAAGGCGGTACACCGGGCCGGCATGCCAGCCGCTGAGGTACTCGCCGCGGGGATCGGCCCATCGGTCCTGCTCGGCGCTGCCGATGTAGACCGGCCTTGGCGCCACGAGGGCCACCAGTTCGTGCTGGTCGACCGGGAGGTCGGAGACCCGATGGTTGTAGTCCTTGAAGCGCCCGTTGAACCAATGCGGGAAGCTGGTGTTGATCCGCAGGGTCGTCTCCCCGAAGAACCGCCTGGCCAGCGCCGCGCCGCCCTCGCCGGATTCGTTGGCGATGACCAGCGCGAAGCGCGGATCCCGCGCCCCTGCCCACAGGGCCGTCTTGCCCAGCCGGGAATGCCCGATCACCGCCACCCGACCGGCATCGATGGCCGGGTCGCGGGCCAGTTGGTCGAGCGCCCGGGAAAGTCCCCAGGACCAGGCCGAGATGGCGCCCCAGTCCTCCGGGGCGAAACGGGTTTCCGGCCCGGCGCCGGCGATCGAGCCTCGGAGACCCTGGCGCCACCCCCCGTCGAAGTCGGCCTCGATGTCGCCATAGTAGGCGGTGGCCAGCCCGTATCCGCGCTCCAGAATCCGCTCGATGGGCCATGCCGCCGCATCGGTGCCCCGGCTTGCCTCCGAGGCCACGTGGTTCGTCACCCCGCTGCGCGGGCGGTTGGCCACCCAGCCCCGGGCCAGCGGCACGTCGGTCTCGGGGGTGACGGTGTGGTTGCCATCGAAGTTCAGGCCAAGGAACACCGGCACCGGTCCGGTGGCCGCCGCCGGCCGGTAGACCAGCAGGTCCATCAGCACCGGGCGGGGGCCACGGGTCAAGGGCACCTGGATGCGCTGCCGGACGGCCTTGCCGCCGAGGGCATCCCGTCGGGTCTCGACCACCTGGCCCGCCGGCCGCGGGAGCCCCTTGGGAACGCGTCCGTAGACATGGTGCTCGAACAGGCTCAGGAGTTCCGCCCGACGCCTTGGCCAGTCCCTTGCCGATTCCACCCGACGTCCGTCGCGAAAGGTCAGGACCTCAGGCAGCGTGTAGGGCGGCACGGCCTCCTCGATTTCGTTGATCGGGATCGTGAGGGTGGGCTGTGCGGCGGTCAGGCCGAGACACCCGGCGAGGACGACGAGGCCCAGCGCCGCGATGCGGGTGCCCGGGAATGCCGGCGGGGAGATCATGACTTCCAGCCTCCCCGGGAAGATGCCCGATCGCAAGCGTCGAGCCGTGCAGGCCGCATCCCGCAGGATCGGACGAAGTCGGACGGCCCCAGGCCTCTCAAGCCGTGCCACCGACGACGCGGACCTCGAAGGCGCCGGCACGGTGGGGCACGTCCACGACCAGGAGCCCGTCGGGGCCGTCCTGGGTTCGGGCAGGTGGTTGCAGGATCCCGTCGATGCGGACGCGTGCCGTCGCCGGGGTGTGCCAGAAGACCAGCCGCCACGTCCGGATCCGGCTCGGGAACGTGCCCTCGGGGGCGGAGAAGCCGACCCGGGTGGTGCGTCCCCGGCGTTCCTGGGTGATGAGCCGCCGGTGGAAACCGCCGGCGACGTGGTCCAGGGAGATCCCGTCATCCTCATACCAGACCAGCGATCCCTCCGGGCCGGGCCAGAGGTGCAGGGCGATGGTGTCCCCGGCCGGCTCCTGCGTGGAGTGGCGCACCGGCGCCAGCGGCACCAGGGCCCCGGCGCGGACGAAGACCGGGATGCGGTCCATGGGGGTCCGGGCGAGGATCGGCCCACCGCCGACGAACCGCTCCCCGGTCCAGAAGTCGTACCAGACGTCGGGGGGCAGGTGGACGCTGCGGCCGTTGCATCCCGGCTCGAGCACCGGGGCGACGAGCAGGTCGCGGCCGAGCAGGAACTGCGAGCTGCAGGCCACGGCGGCCGGGTCGTTGGCATGGTGCCAGAGCAGGGGGCGCATGACCGGATCCCCCGTTTCGGCCGCCTCCCGGACCAACCCGTAAAGGAAGGGGATCAACTGGTAGCGCAACCGCAGGGTCTCGCGGGCGATCGCCTCGACCTCCGGGCCGAAGGCCCAGGGTTCCTGGTCGCGGGTGCCGAGATTGCTGTGGTTCCGGAAGAACGGGGTGAAGGCGGCCAACTGCAGCCACCGGACGAAGAGTTCCGGGGTGGCATTCCCGAGGAAGCCGCCCACGTCGCCGCCACAGAAGGCCACGCCGCTGAGGGACAGGTTGAGCAGCATCGGCACGGACTCCCGCAGGTGCTCCCAGTGCGAGGAGGTGTCGCCCGTCCAGACGATGGCATGGCGCTGGATGCCCGCATATCCGGCCCGCGTGACCACGAAGGGCCGCCGGCCGGGGCGGTGGCGGAGGAGGCCCTCCCGCGACGCCTGGGCCATCGCCTGCCCGTAAAGGTTGTGCACCTCGGCGTGGAGGCGGACGCCGTGCTCGGTGTGGTGGCCCGTTGCTCCTCACCCCACCACGCTCGCACCCCGGCCCTCAGGAAGTCGGGGAATCGCGCCTTGCCGGGCCAGACGCGCCCGATGTGGTCACCGGTGCCGCCCGGAGCCTCGACGAACGCCTTCTTTCTCAGGCCCCGGCGAAGGACCGGGAATCGCGGATCATCCTTCACCCCCGGGTCGACGATGGCCACGGTCCGGATCCCCTTCCGGCCCAGACGCCGGGTCATCGCCGGCAGGTCGGGGAACCCGTCGCCGACGGTGAAGACCCGATACCCATCCATGTGGTGGATGTCGAGGTACAGCGCGTCGCACGGCAGGTCCCGCCGGCGGAACTCCCGCGCCACATTCTCGACGCGGGCCTGGGTCTCGTAGCTGTAGCGCGACTGGTGGTAGCCCAGCGCCCATTCCGGGGGCATCGGCAGGGTGCCCGTCAGGCGGCCGTATCCTCGGACCACCGCCTCGACCGTCGGCCCAAGGAACAGGTAAAGGTCGATGGCCCCGGTCTCGGCGCGGAGGTCCCAACGGCGGGGATCGGAGGCTCCGAGGTCCCAGCGCTGCCGCCCGGGATGATCCCAGAAGAGGCCTGCGGCCCGGCCGTCGCGCAGCGAGATCGCAAACGGGATGGAGACATACAGGGAGGGCAGGGCCGGGTGGATCGCCGGCGCATGGCCGAGGACGTCGATGTTCCAGAACTCCCGCACGGTGCCCCGGCGATCGAGGACGCCCGTGCCCTCGCCCATCCCGAAGAGGGCCTCGCGGTCTGCCAGCTCGAGGGCGAGGCCGGGGCGGTCGTCGCGGTCGAATCCTGTGGAACCACCCGGCG
>JAJTFN010000185.1:0-6586 GCA_021298285.1 Verrucomicrobium sp. | reverse complement strand
TTGCCAGCCGCCGGTTCGCCCGTTCCACCGGAATTCTCCCGAGGCGGTGGCGACGTGGACCGCGGCCCGGGACCGGCGGACGGTCGCGGGAGTCTCCCCAGCCGGCAGGCCCACGACGGCGCCCGAGGGAGGGGGCCCGGGGATTCCCTCGCGTTCGACACGGAGCCGGAACAGATCCGGGGCGAGGACCGCAAGCCGGGCGCGGAGCCCGTCGGGCGCGGGAAGCGGGATCATCGCTCAGGCCTTGTCGGCCGTTCCGCCCGGGGTCTTCACCTCGATGACGTCATGCGGCGAGGCCTCGCGCTGTCCGGCCGGGCTGACCCGCACATACCTGGCCCGTTCCCGCAGGCTGGGCAGGTTGGCGGCCCCGAGATATCCCATGCCTGACTGGATGCCCCCGATGAGCTGCGCGACGACCGAGTCGATGGAGGCGGCGACCTCCTTGAGGGCCTCGATGCCCTCGGCGGCCGCCTTGCGGGTGGCGTCGGCGCTGTGGCCGTAGCGCGCCGCCGACCCGGCCTTCATGGCCGCGTGGCTTCCCATGCCCCGGTACTGCTTGTAGAGCTTGCCGTTGATCTCGACGATCTGCCCCGGCGCCTCGGGGCATCCGGCGAAGAGCCCGCCGCAGATGACGCCCTGGGCCAGCGTCAGCGCCTTGACGATGTCGCCGGATTTGGTGATCCCGCCGTCGGCCAGGAGCGTGACACCGCAGGCGGCGGCCGCCCGTGAGGTGACGTAGAGGGCCGTCAGCTGGGGGATGCCCACGCCGGCCACCACCCGCGTGGTGCAGATGGAGCCCGGACCCTGGCCCACCTTGATGACGTTGGCCCCCTGGGAGGCCAGGAACTCAACCCCGGCGGCGCTGGTCACATTGCCGGCGATGATCGGCAGGGCCGGGAAGGCGTCGCGCACCAGCCGCACCACCTCGCCCACCCCGCGGCTGTGCCCATGGGCCGTCGAGACAGCCACGCAGTCGACGCCACGATCGATGAGCGCACCGACATGGCTGATCGTGCGGTCCCGGTCGATGGTCCCGTCCTTGCGCCGCACGGTCGAGATGGCAGCGCCGCACAGCAGGCGGAACTGCGCATCGCGGGCCGGCTTGAGGGCCGCGCCGGTCTCCTGCGTGATGCGCTCGATGTCGCTCAGCGTGAACAGGCCCTTGAGCCGGTCCTGGTCGTCGACCACCAGGAGCTTGTGGATGCCGAGGTTCTCGGTGAAGAACCGGTCGGCCCGCGCGATGGGATCCGCGCCCAGCTCGCGCTCGGAAATCGTCCGGACCTGTGCCCGCGGCGTGAGCGCGTCGGTGACTTTGCGGTGGGCGTAGCGCGGCTTGACCACATGTCCCGGCAGCAGGCCGAGCAGCGTGCCCGAGCCGTCCACGACGGGGAAGGTGCTGAAGCTGAAGCGCTTCTTCTCGATCAGCTCGAGCACGTCGCCGATGTGTTGCTCGGGATGCACCCGGATCGGGTCCTGGATGAGCCCGTGCACATGGTTCTTCACGCGGGACACCTCCGAGAGCTGTTCCTTCTCGGCCATGTTGTAATGGATCAGGCCCAGGCCCCCGTTGAGGGCCATGGCGATGGCCATCCGGGCCTCGGTGACCGTGTCCATGTCGGCCGACACCAGGGGGATGTTCAGGTGGAGCCCGTCCGCCAGCCGGGTGTCGATCTGGCTCTCCTTCGGCAGGATCTCCGTGTAGAGGGTGGCGAGGGAGACGTCGTCGTAGGTCAGTGCCGTACGCCGCTGCGACGGGAAGAACTCGGAGGCCGGAAGGTAGAACTCGGAATCGACCGCGTGGGCTGGGTTCGCGTCTGCCATGCGCGACGATGGGAGGCTCTCCTGCCGGAGGCAAGGAAACTGCGGCGTGGAACCCGTCATCTTCTCCCGCGGGAGCCACCCCGGGAACTCACTCGACCACCTTGGGCACCACGAACAGGCCGCCGGCCTTGGCCGGGGCATTGCGCAGGGCCTCATCGTGGGGCAGGGACCCGGTGACCACGTCCTGCCTCAGGACATTCACCACCGGGAAGGCGTGGGCCGTGGGCTCGACCCCGGAGACATCCACCTCCTTGAGCTTCTCGATGTAGCCGAGGATGTTCTGCAACTGACCTCCCAGACGTTGCTCCTCGTCCGGGGTGAGGGCGACGCGGGCGAGGTTCGCCACGTAGTGGATGTCGAAGTCGGACATGGCAGGTCTGAAGGGTCGGGGCCTTGGAATCAATCCTCGCCGAACTTGGCATCGACCAGGGCGCAGAGTTCCTCGAGGGCGGTGCGGGCATCGGGACCGGTGCAGACGATGCGCAACCGGCTTCCCGGTCCGGCCGCCAGCATCAGCAGACCCATGATGCTCTTGCCGTTGATGGTCTCGCCATCCTTCTCGATGAACACGTCGCTCTGGAACTGGCTGGCCAGCTTCACGAACGACGCCGAGGGGCGGGCATGGACTCCCTGCCGGTTCAGCACCGTGACCTCACGGTGGAGACTGCTGGCCGATTCCGTCTTGGCTGCCGGACTCATCGCCGAAGGATGTCCCGTTGGGCCGCAACTGCCAATGCGGAAAATCAGCGTCCCGCCGCCTTGAGGCGCTCGGCGTAGGAGCGGGCCTCCCAATTGTCCCACGGATTGATGGCCAGGGACTGCTCGACCATCGACCGCGCGCGTGGCAGGTCTCCCCGCACCATCAGGTGCCAGGCCATCGCATTGAGCACCGGCACATCGTTGGGACCGAGCTTCAAGGCCGCCTCGAAGTCTTCCGAGGCCGATTTCAGGTCGTCGAGCCACTGGTGGCACAGGCCCATCGAGACACGGGTCCGGGCGTTGAACGGGTCCAGCCTGGACGCCTGCTCGAACCGGGCAACCCCTGCCAGCTCAGGCGGCGTTTCTCCTCGCCGTACCACCGGGCCGTCGAGGGGTTGCCGGGGGCCAGAGTGGCCGCCTTGCCGAGTTCCTCGAAGAAACCGTCGTCAACCAGTGGTCGGGCCTGGGCCCGCTGGAGATGCCTGTCCTCGCGGGCGGCGGTCCAGCCCAGGGGCACCATCCAGAACAGCATGCCCCCCAGGGCTCCGGTCGCCGCGAGTCGCAACGGCAGGGATGCCCGGATCCAGAACCGCTCGGTGGCGAAGCGGGTGTTGGAGACCAGGATCCCGGCCAGGACGGAGGCGGCGACGGCGACGGCGGGAATGTGCAGGTTGAAGTCGAAGAAGCAGTGCACGCCCAGGCCGGCCAGGCCCGCCACGCCTCCGGCGAAGAACGCCGTCCGGTTGCTCTGCTTGAGCCCGAGGTCCGATGACCCGCGCTCCACATGACGTGAGGTCCGGTAGAGGCCGTAGCCGAAGGCGGCCAGTCCCAGTCCGACGATGCCGGCGCCGACCGCGCCGTATTCGACCAGCACCTCGAGGGGCTCGTTGTGGACGTGCTGCGGGCTCAAGGGTGTCGTCGGCGTGCGATAGGCCGGGAAACGGGTGTCGAACTGCCCTGGACCGACCCCCAGGAGCCGATGGTCCGACCACATCCGGAGCGCCGGCTTCCAGATCCAGGCGCGGAAGAGCCCGCTGTCCTTCTTGCCCGATTCGGTCAGCGCGTCGATCCGGGCGCGCGCCTTCTCGGACTGGACCAGGAAGGTCACCGCGCCGAGGCAGAGCACCGCCACCAGGGCCGCCATGGGGATCCGATACTGGGGGCGCCGGAGAAGCCAGAGCGAGAAGGTGGCGACCGCGGTGCCCGCCCCCAACCAACCGCCGCGGGACATGGTCACGGCGATGCCCCCGAGCATCATCAGCGCGGCGTAGCCGGCGACGATCCGCGGCACCGCTCCGCCGCGCCCGAGGAGTGCTTGGGACAGGGCCAGGGGCACCAGCAGCGTGAGGAAAGCGGCCAGGTGATTGGGATTCACGAAGGTGCCCCCGAAGCGCTTGTAGTAAACCGCCGGCTGGGTCGCCCAGAGGACCTTCTGGGAGTTCTGGACACACTGGAGGACGGCGTAGGCGGCGACCATCAGCCCTGCCACCAGCAACCCGTTGACCACCCAGCCGGTGGTCTCCTGCCGGTGCAGGTTGTGAAGGCTGATGAAGAATGCCAGGCCGCACACGGCGATGAGGAACACCTCCTGGAGCGCCCAGTAGGGGACCGGGGCCCCGTGGCATCGCCAGGCGGCATACAGGAAGAACGCCACGACCGCCCAGGTGACCGGTGGCAGGAGGAACCGGTTGGAAGGCTCGATCCAGGTCCGGACAAGCCAGAGGGCCGCCGCCGCCCCGATCGCGGCGTAGGCGACCCCGGCCTCCCTGGGGTTGACCCCGGCGAACCAGAAGGTCAGCCACGCCACCGAGAAGAGCAGCAGACCGCCCACCAACCGTTCCAGGAGTTTGTCGAAAGCCGAGCCGGAGCGCATGTGCGGGATTGAGCGTAGGAGACGTCGGAGCGCGTCGGGAAGGAATTATCCCGGGCCGGGCCGCGACGGGCGGTCCCGGCGGTCACCTCCCGGGGGCCAGGGGCCGTGGGCCGGCTCGCGGTTCACTCCTCGGGGGGGTGGGGCAGGCGTCGGAGCCAGGTCCAAACCCGGAGCGCCTCGGTGACGCTCCAGGCCTGGGCGTCACATCCGCGGGGCAGGTGGGGCGCGTCGCCATCGAGGATCTCCGGCAGGTGGCCCACGCAGCCACCGAGCAGCAGGTCGCCCACGCTTCCCAGGTAGGCCATTGCGGCACCGACCGCCGCGGGATCGCCGGGATGCGCCTTGACCAAGGCCTCGCAGAAGCTCGGGAAGGTCCAGACCCAGGCCGTGCCGTTGTGGTAGGCGGGCTTGCGCCGGGTGTCCTCATCGCCCTGATAGGAGGGCCAGTAGGGAGCCTCCGGGTGGTTGAGCAGGCGGCCATGGTGCCAGACCGGCAGCGGCGGGTGGACGGGCAGGGGTGCCAGTGAGCGCAGGGCGCCCGGGATCAGCAGGTGCCGACAGGCCGCCTCCACGGTACGCCGGGCCCGCTCGCCGTCCACGAGGTCAAGCGCCACGGCCAGCAGGGCGTTGCTCCGCAGGGCGTTGTCACGCACCGCCTGCGCCGCCGGGTGGTCGCGGTGGGCGTGCAGGCAGTCCGAGAACCATCCCTCGTCCTCCAGCCAGAACAGCCGATGGAACGCTTCCTCCGCGCGGCGGGCGAGGGTGCCCCACGGTTCGCCTCCGGGGGCCGGTTCGCCCCCGAGTCGGTCGAGCAGGCGCAGCAGGCGGATCCACAGCACCTGGATCTCCACCGGATAGCCCTGCCGAGGGGTTCCCGCCGGGTGGTTGGTGTCCATCCAGGTGAAGTGGCTGGGGCTCCAGACGAGTCCGCTCTCGGGGTCCACCCGGATGCCCTGGGGCGTCCCGGTGAGGTAGCCGCTGGCGATGGAGCGCAGGACATCCCGCACGGTCCGCCCAAGCCGGTCGCCGGTGGGCAGGTCCAGGACCGCCCCGGGCCCCCGGGGATCGGCCGCAGCCAGTTCCTCCACCACGATGCCATACCAGAGCGAGGCGTCGCTGGTCTCCCGGTTCGAGGCGTTCTCGCCGTGGATGGAATTGGGCAGGGTGCCGCCCTCCTCGAACCGTCCGAAGGTCACCAGCAGCTGGCGCACCTCGTCGAGGCGTCCGGAGGCGATCAGGCCCCGGGCGGCGATGAGGGAATCGCGGCCCCAGTCGAGGAACCACGGATACCCTGCGATCACCGTGACCGAGTCGGCCCGCCGGACCACGAAGGCACCGACGGCCCGGCGCAGCAGGGTCTCGAGGGGGCATGAAGCGACAGCCCCGGCGCATCCCGCCGATTCCTGGCGGCTCTGGACGAAGCCCGCGAGCACCTCGCCCGGGACCTCGTCGGGATCGGCCGAAACGTCCAGCGTGGCGGCGTCGCCGGGGGCCAGCGGGATCTCGAACCAGCCCGGGCTGTAGGCGTCGCCGCTTCCCTGCATGCCCCGGCTGGATTCGATGGGGTGCGGGATGTCGCGGCACCACTCGACCGCCGGGTGGAACCGACCACGGCTGGTCCGGGCCCGCAGCCGGCGCGAGGCCGGGTCCGGTTCGAAGATGAACCCGCACCGTCCGTCCGGCGTGCCATCGCCCTCTCCGCCGCGTTCCAGGGGGCGCGTGGCCCGCAGGAAGGCCGCCTCGGCTTCCGGGTTGAGGCGGGTCTCCCAGTGGAAGTTGCGGTCCTCCAGGTCGAGGCGCACCACCAGGCGCACATCGCACCCGGGCGGCAGCGGTCGACCGAAGCGCGAATCGTGGCTCGCCGTCGCCGGGCGGCTGAACTGGAAGACCGTGGTGTTCCGGCCCTCCAGCAGGTCGGCCACGACCCGGATCTCCACGCTGCGGCCGTCGCCGGCATTGGCGATGAACCGCCAATGGGCAGGGGCGGAAGTCTCGACGTTGACCAGGTTGGTGGCGTCGAGCGGAGAGATGAACCCGTCGGCATTCACCCAAAGGCGGATCCGCTTGGCCAGCACGTGGCGGTCCACCGGAACGTCCGGGTGCAGGTTTGCGCCGAGGACGCAGTCGTATTTCGAGTGGATCCTCCCGAGGTCGAGGCAGAGGCGGGCCATCCCACCCCGGCCGTTGGTGAGC
>JAJTFN010000184.1 GCA_021298285.1 Verrucomicrobium sp. | reverse complement strand
AAGGAATTCGGCTGGTTCATCGCGGCGCTGTTCGTCATCTGCGGCGCCTTCCGTCTGGCCCGCTTCAATTGCCTGGCGGCCATGCCTGGATCCGGGGGGGGAGGCAGCCATTTCCTCGGGTTGCCCATCCCCATGGCCGCCGGGATGGTCGCCTCGCTGACGCTCTTCCTCATCTGGTGGGATGAGAAGAACTTCCGGGTCGGCTATTGGCGGTACGCCCTGCCGGTGATCCTGGTGTTCCTCTCGGTCATGATGGTGAGCGAGGTGAAGTACCCCACCTTCAAGAAACTGGACTGGCGGACCCAGAAGCCGTTCACCAAGACCATCGTCATCGTCTCGGCCACGGTCCTGTTCATCCTTCTTTGGCAGAAGCTGCTGCCGATCGTCTCGCCGCTGGTCTGCACCGCCTATCTGGTCTACGGCTTCATCCGGCCATTCATCTCCCGAAGGATGCAGCGCGAGATCGAGGTCGACGACGACGAGGACGAATCCATGCCGCCGGCCTGAGCCTCCGGCCCGCCGCCTTCGCAGCGCATGAATGATCCGTGGCCCCTCCTGACGGCGGCCCTGCTCGGCGGGGTGGCCGGTTTCGTGGCCAGCGTCCCCGGTGGACCGGTCAATGCCACGATCCTGGCCGAAGGCGGCCACAAGGGGTTCCGTTGGGCGTTCTTCGTGGGCCTCGGGGCCGGCGTCATGGAGGCGCTCTATTGCTCGGTCGCCTTCGCCGGGTTCGATGCGCTCTTCGGCTCACGCCTGTTCCGCGCCACCATGGAACTCGTGAGCTTCCTGCTGATGCTCTGGCTGGGCGTCAAGTATCTCCGGGGAGCCCCGATGCCGGGAGAGGCCCGTGGCGTGCGTCTCATGGAGCAGCGCTTCCATCCGCACACGGCCTTCTGGACCGGTTTTGTCCGGGTGCTGGGCAATCCCGGCATCCTGCTGCTGTGGATCACCGTGACGGCGATGCTCCTCTCGCGCGACTGGCTGTCCGACTCCTGGCCCAGCAAGCGGTGCTTTGTGGGAGGGGTCGCCGCCGGGGCCCTCCTGTGGTTCGCGCTGCTCGGCCAAGGGGTCGCGCGGCACCGCGACTCGATCTCTCCGGCGGCCCTTCGGAGGCTCTCGCAGGTCAGCGGGGCGCTGCTGCTGGGGGTGGCGACCGTCGTCGGGGTGCGGTTGATCGGGCTCCTGGCGGCCCGGCATCCCTGATGCGGATGCAGGCTTCGGGATGTCGGGCGGGGACTATTTCTTGTCCGCCGACTGGGCGTTGAGCGCCTGCTGGAGCTTCTCGGCCTGATCGAAGAGCTTCAGGTAGCGGTTGTTGAGGTCCTCGCAGTCGCCGGCCAGCTTCTTGTACTTCTCGACCGTGTCCTTGTGGACGGCCAACGCGTTCAGGTAGGCCTCGTTGAGCTTCTTCATGCCCTCATTCTGGGCCTTGATGTCGCTCGCCATCTTGTCGTAGGCCGTCTTGTAGGCCGCTCCTTGCTGGGTGGCCTGATTCCACTTGGCCTTCATCTCCAGCAGATCCCGGTTGGCGCGGCTCAACTCCGCCTTGTTGGTCCTGCCCTCGGCCGCGAGTCGTTCCCGGAACTGTTCGACCCGCCGGAGTTCCTCCTCGACCCGTTTGCCGGCGGCCTCGACCTCGTGCTTCTGCTCGTCGAGCTTCTGGATCTGCTGGTTGCGGTCGGCGATCTGCATCCGGAGGTCTGCGTCCCGGTACCACTGGAAGGCGACCAACCCGCACAGGCCGCAGGACAGGAGGATCAACAGGGTGACTCCGGCAGCGGCTCGGATCCGGCTTCGGCACGGGGCGATTCGGGTGCGCATGACGAGGTTCTGCGGTGTAGGATCCGACAGGTTGGGGAAGGCTGCGGCTGCCTCGATGGTTTGTCAAAGTCCCGCCCGGTACTCCCGGTCGTCTGAACGGGGGGCCATGGGCGAGGCCAGCGGCCGCTTGCGGGGGCCTTGCCCGCGGCTGATCCTCCGCCGGATGAATCCTCGGGAAGGTTTCCGGCCGGTCGCCCTGACGATCGCCGGCTCGGACAGCGGAGGCGGGGCGGGCGTCCAGGCCGACCTCAAGGTCTTCGCCGCCCTCGGGGTCCACGGCGCGAGCGCCCTGACCTGCCTGACGGCGCAGACGCCGGCCGGGGTCCATGGGGTGCATGCGGTGCCTGCCGCCTTCGTCACCCGTCAGCTGGAGACCCTCGCGGCCGAACTGCCCCCCGCCGCGGCCAAGACAGGCATGCTCTTCAACGCCGCCATCGTCCGGACCGTGGCCGCGACCTTCACCCGGCACCGGGGCATCCCCCTGGTGGTCGACCCGGTCATGATCGCCACGAGCGGCGCCCGGCTGCTCCGTCCCGATGCGATGCGTGCGCTGCAGGACCGGCTCCTGCCGCTGGCCGCCGTGGTGACGCCGAACCTCGACGAGGCCGCCGCGCTCATGGGCCGGCCGCTGTGCTCGCTGGACGACCTGCGCTGGGCCGCCCGGGGCATCCACGGACGCTGGGGCGTGCCGGCGCTGGTCAAGGGGGGGCACCTGCGCGACGAGCCCATGGCCGTCGATGTGCTCTGGGACGGCCACCGCGAGCGGCTGCTGCGGGCCAACTTCGTCCGCGGGGTCTCCACGCACGGCACCGGGTGCACCTACTCGGCCGCGATCGCCGCATTCCTGGCCCTGGGACACCCGCTGTCCGAGGCCGTCGGGCGTGCCAAGCGGGTCATCACGCGGGCCATCGTGCGCAGCACGCGCCTCGGTCCCGACGGGCGTCACCAGGCCCTGCTTCCGGGCTGATCACGGCCGGTCCAGCCGGCTGGTCGTGCCGCAGGCCCAGAGGATCCCCCGGCTGATCATCTCGAGGAACACCGGGTCCTGGAAGGTGGCGTCGGAATGCCCGAAGGTGGTGCCGAAGACCCGCGCCTTGCCGAAGCCGTTGACCCAGGCCACCGGGTGTTCCCTGCCGTCGGCCTCGCTCACCGAGGTGGCCAGCGGCGTCGCCCCGGGCCACAGCTTCTCGATGATGTAGAGTTCGTCCTTCGGCGTGACCCAGTCGTCGGGCACGCCCTTCAGGATCGGGTGCGTGGGATCGGCCTTTTTCACCGGATAGCGGCTCTGGTGGTCATGGCGCCGGCTCGTCACCCCGAGGAAGCGCCGCCACTCGTCGATGCCGGCGGCCCGGTAGGTGTGCATCGCGCAGTGGATGGCCACGGCCGGAACGCCTGCCTCGTGGGCCTGCGTGATGCGCCGGATGTAGTCCGGCGACTGCGTGTCGGCGAAGCACTCGTTGTGCACCACCACGTCGAAGCCGCGGGCCCAATCCGGCCGGTCGTAGAGGCCGATCTCGGCCCGGGTGCCGGTGCCGCCCTCGTTCACCACGGTCCACTCGACCGCCGCATGCCGTGACACGGCATTGGTGAGCGCGAAGGTCTGCAGCGCATAGTTGTGGCAGCAGCCGCCGGTGATCAGCAGTGCGCGGATCGGGCGCCGTTGCGATGCGGTCGGACCGGAGGCGCAGCTGGCCAGCGCCAGGGTCAGCACGGCGAGGATGAGGGTTCGCAGGGACATGCCGGAAACCCTGCGGAAAACCGGTCGGCCCGGTCAATCCCGCGAGCCTCCCACGGGGCCCCGGCAGGCCGGCATGGACGCGGGAGGGATGCCTCCCCGCGGAGGCCTCGCGAAAAAATTCTCCTCGAAAAACTAAGGTATTTCCGGGGGATTCCGATGGACTTGGTGTCGCAAGACATCGGATACCGGAGACCGAAAAAAACTCCGGAGGGCTTTGTGATGAACGCCCCCCAAGGACGGGAAAGTGTCATCCGCGACAAGGATGTCGCGAGCAAACAAGTGGTCCCCGGAAGGGGATCGAACTCACGGATAGAGTTATGGTCATCAAAACGAACGTCTCGGCGCTCACCGCCTCCCGCAACCTCCTCGAGACCCAGGATTCCCTGTCTCGGTCCCTCGGACGCCTCTCCTCGGGCTCCAAGCTGGTCAACCCCTCGGACAACGCCGCCGGGTTCGCCGTGTCGATCCGCCTCGACGCCCAGATCAGCCGCATCCAGGCCGCCAGCGACAACATCGGCAACGCCCTGTCCTTCTCGCAGACCCAGGACGGTTACCTCAAGAAGGTGGCCAAGGCCCTGGACCGCATGGGTGAGCTCTCGATGCTGGCCCAAGACAACACCAAGAGCGACACCGACCGGGGGCTCTACAACAACGAGTTCGCCAACCTCCAGCAGTTCGTCACCAACAGCGCCCAGCGTGACTTCAACGGGGTGAGCATGTTCGGCGGCAACACCTTCCAGGTCACCATCGACAGCGATGGCGCCAACTTCAGCTACTCGGCCATCAACCTGACGACGGCCAGCTTCACCAACGCGACCAACAACACGACCGTCAACCTCAACACGACGACGAGCGCGGCGACGGCCCTGACCAAGGTCAAGGACGCCATCAACGCGCTGGCCAGCGAGCGGGCGACCGTGGGCGCGAACCAGGCCGCCCTGCTGATGTACCAGGAGCAGCTGGGCACCCTGAAGGACAACCTGTCGGCGGCCAACAGCCGCATCAAGGACATCGATGTCGCGGAGGAGAGCACCAACTTCGCCAAGTACAACATCCTCGTCCAGGCGGGCACCGCGATGTTGTCCCAGGCCAACTCCACCTCGCAGAGCGTGCTCAGGTTGCTCAACTGATCCCGGGGGTCCGGGCGGTCGGCGAAGCGGAGGTGGGCATTCCGGCCCATCGGCCCTTCCCGGCCGCTCCCCGGGCGGGGCCCGTCACTCGGGCGGGCCGTCGCAGGTCGGGTCGGGGCTCCCGAGGGGGTCCCGAGGTTCGGGTTCAACACCAGATTTTCTCCGTCGTGTGACGGATGGCGCAAGCCAAGCGGCCGGTCGCTGAAGCAGCCGGCAACGGGTCCCCATTGGGGGCCACCCGCAACACCAAGGCCCCCACGGCGGCAAGGAAGCCGCCTGTCGGAATGGAATAGCTCCGGGATCGGAGCGACTTCACGGAAGGAGTCAACACCATGGTCATCAACACCAACTACTCGGCCCTCAACTCGGCCCGGAACCTCGGCGATTCGCAGTCCCTGCTGAACCGCTCGCTGGCCCGGTTGAGCTCGGGATCCAAGCTGATCAACCCCTCGGACGACGCGGCCGGCTTCGCGGTCGCCACCCGGTTCGACGCGCAGATCAACCGGACCCAGGCGGCCAGCGACAACATCGGGAACGCCATCTCGTTCTCGCAGACCCAGGACGGCTACCTCAAGAAGGTG
>JAJTFN010000183.1 GCA_021298285.1 Verrucomicrobium sp. | reverse complement strand
AAATCAGCACCTTCAAGGCGCCGGCGGAGACCATGTTCCTGATGGAGGCGGTGATGGCGAAGGACGATTACTCGGGCCAAGCGGGCCCGACGTTCGGAAGCCACACCCTGACCATTCGCCACAACCAGCGCGGCCATTACGTGATGACCGATGGCCACGTGGAGCGGATGAACCAGAAGCAAAGCGTGGCCGCCGAGAAGCAGAAGCGGTTCTGGTTTCCCACCGACAACACCTCAGGCCCCGGGGGCATGAACATGGGGGCAGGCCTGCAGTGAGCCGGGGATACCGGGAGGAATTCCGGGAATCGCGCCGGGGTGTGTGAAAATTGGTTGAAAACCGCCGGGAAGCCTGACCGATCTTCAAAAACCCCAGCAAAAGCTGGCGGAGAGGGGGGGATTCGAACCCCCGTTACGGCTTTTGACCGTAAACCGGTTTAGCAAACCAGCGCCTTCAGCCACTCGGCCACCTCTCCGCTGGTTCCGAAGGAAACCATGCGCGTGTTCCCATGGTCAAGTTGGGACTCCTCCGGATCATGTCGGCGGTCCCCCACCGGTCGGATGGGCGACGCTCAAAGCTCCATGGTCGCGGCGCGCCTGAGGGCCAACCGCAAGGGAACCGCACCGATGAGCAGGGATGACAGGGCGAAGGCCAGGCCGCCGGCGACCGCCCGTCCGGGAACCGCCTCCTCGCCATGCCATCCCCAGGGGCTTCCCAAGGCCAGCAGCAGCACCGAACCCAGGATGTAGACGAAGCTCAAGACGAGGCAGAACGTCCCGCCGAAGCCGCTGACGATCTTGCCGGGATTGGTCTCTGCAAAATTCGGGTACAGCGTGCCGAGCCCCACCGAGAGGGCGTTGAGCACCAGGGTCATCACCACGATGGCCACGGCAAAGAAGGCCGTGCGTGCAGGCTCAAGGTGGAGCATCCGGCAGCTCAGCAGCGTCAGGCCAAGGGTCAGCACTCCGGTGAGCACCGAGGCGGTCAGGAATTTCCACCACACGACCCGGGCCAGTCCAAGGGGGGCCAGTCCCATCAACCAGACCCGCCGGCCCTCGAGCGAGAACTGGGGGAACACGAACCGTGTGGTGATGGTGGCCAGGTTGAGCGAGCAGGCCCCGAGGTTGAGGAAGCTCGTCAAAGACACCCAGAAGGCCGAGTCCGACTGCCGGGTGAAATGCCGCAGGTTCATCAGGTACACGGTCAGCAACCCGAAGAGCATCAGGGTCTGGCCCCACTGGGTGGTGTCGCGCCAGAACACGCGGATGTCCTTCACGAGGATCGCGCCGACGTCGCCCGGCAGGCCAGGGATCCTGGCCACGGCCCGTTCCAGGAGGCTGCCCACCGCCTGGGAGTTCCCCTGGCCGACATGCCGGTCGAGGCGCCGACGCAGGCGATGCCAACCACCGAACAGGGAACCCCGGCTGCGCACGCAGCTGGTCGCCTCGTAGAGGGCGGAGCCGAAGCGCGTGAGCGCCAGCAGACCGAAGAAGAGCGTGTAGCTCAGGAGCACCATCCCCTGGAAGAGCGCCCCGCGATAAGCTCCTTCCACCCACTGTTGCACCGCCGAGCTCAGCCAGTAGCTTGGGAGGAAGGGAAACTGGACGATGCGCGTGTTGTCCAGCAGGCGGTCGATGACCACCAGCACCCGGTTCTCGAGCAGCATTTCCTCGGTGACCTCCGTGGGGCGGGTCTTCCAGAAGAAGAACCCGACCAGCAGGACGACGCCGGTCACCAGCACCGCCTGGAAGAGCCGGCGATCCAGGTGCCGCGCCAGAAGCAACGCGAACCCGGAGCCCGCCACACCCGGGAGCACGATGAACAGCGTCACGAGGCCGCCGATCATCGGATAGAAATGCCAATCCACGCGATGCACCCGGCCGTAGGCCAGCAGCAGCGGCGCGATGAGGAAGAGGAAGGCCCAGGAGGCCAGTGCGACCGATTCGACAAACTTCCAGCGGAAGATCGTCTCCGGCGGGATGGGCAAGGGGAGGAGGAAGTCCGACTCCCGGTTGCGGAAGAAGTTCGAGTAGCTGATCACCAGGTTGCTGAGCAGGAGCAGGCCGAAGAGGCAGGCGAAGAGCAGGAAAAGCATGCGCTCGACGAGCAATCCGCCGAGCCCGGGAAAGCGGGACAGGAAGCGCAGCCCCTGGAAGAAGAGGCCGTAGGCCATCACGGCGTACCCCACCAGAAAGATGCCGATGACCGCGACCCAGAGCCTCGACTTGCTCCGGAGCGCCAGCGCCCGTCGCCCCAGCGCCAAGGCGTTCACCTGCAACAGCAGCAGGAACGGGGCGGTTGGGTTCGGCTCCGCCGCAGTCGGTCGGTTTCCGTCCGGGATCACGCCGGGAGGATGCCCCAGTCAGGGCAGGGTCACCACCCGGAAGTAACCGCCGCTCGGAGCCTCGGCTCCGGGTGCCTCGGCGTCCGCCATCACGAGCAGGGACCCGTCTCCGACGGCCGTGGCCAGGCGGTTCCAGACCGGGAGGTCGGGGGCCAGGCTGCGGGTGCGCTCCAGGGCGTACCGGACGCCAACTTGGCCGGTCAGGCGCACCTCGAAACGCCCTTGGGCCGACCAACCGGGCTGGATCGCGAACGGCTGTGCCGGGCCCTGGGTGGGGGTCTGGTGCCACGCCAGCCGGATGTTGCCTTCCTCCTGGATCACCGGCGGCCCCGCGTCGGCAAACCCGTCCACCGCGATGCGGTAGACCGTGCCCCGGACCGCCTGGAACTCGAGTCGGCTCTGCCAGACGTCGCCGGAGAGGATGTCGTCGTTGTCGACGACCCGCTGAAGGCTGGCGACGGTGTTTCCCGTGTACACCGCCAGCAGCGTGTCGAAGGCGGAGCCGGTGGTCTCGAAGCGCGTGGTGCCATCGGCGGGTGCCGTCCAGTCCCACCAGGCCGACCGGTTGGCGGCGACCCCGGCATGGTTGGGCTCACCGGCCTCCCGGGTGAAATTCCGGTTGTTGGCGGTCACGGAGCCGCTGGCACCGACGAGGTGGGCGGCCGCCGCGAACCGGTCGTTGCCCGAGGGCGTGCCACCCTTCTGCGAAATGTCGAGCCGGATGGGACCCTCCTCCTGCTGGGTGCCGTTGCCAAAGCCGTCGACGGCGATGTGGTAGGTCACGCCGGCCACCGCGTCGAAGCGTACTTCGCTCTGGATGCTGTCCATGGGTTCGACGATGTCGTCATTCTCGGCAACCAACGTCAGTCTGGACACCGAGTCTCCGGTGTAGACGGCCAGGAGCGTGTCGAAGGCGCTGTCCAGCGTGTTGATCACCACGGGGGCCGAGATCGGGGCCGTCCAGCGCCACCAGGCCGAGCGGGCTCCCTGTCCGCCTGCATGGGACGGTTCGAGGGACTCCCGGGTGAACCCGCGGTTGTTGCCCCGGTACACGCCGCCGAAACCGACGGTGGGTGCCGAGTTGGTGAACAGGTCGTTGGGCGGGGGCGTCGCGGAGCCGCCGGGCCGCCAGGTCAGCACCACGGTGCCGATGGCCCCGTCGCGACCGTCCACCGCGATCCGATACGGCATGCCGGCAGTCGCCACGAAGCCCACGCGGCTGGCGGGGTTTCCCGCCTCCAGGTCGTCGTTGGCCGCCACCCGGCTCAGTTGGGCCACCGCGACGCCCTGATAGACGCCCAGCGTCGTGTCGAAATCGCTCCCCACGGTCTCGAAGGTGACCACCCCCGAGACCGGGGCCGTCCAGAGATGCCAGATGGAGTTGCGTCCGCCACCCTGGGCGTGGTCCGGTTCGCCGGCTTCCCGAGAGGCGTTGACCGTGGTGCCGCCCAGCGATCCCGAGGCACCGGTGAGCAGGGTCGCTGCCGAGAACGGGTCGTTGGGAGGCACCGTCGCCGGCTCATTGAGCAGCCAGCGTCGCACCTTGGGGAAGGTGACGTTGAAGCGCCCGTAGTCGTCGAGTTGGTGGGAAGGATCGGAGACCGAGCAATCCGACTCCCCACCGAAGAGCTGCCCGATGACCTGTTGGCGGGCGTTGAAGAGGGGGGAACCGGAACTGCCGACCTCGGTGACCCCGCGGGTCCAGCGGACGATGCGGTAGTTGGCGTTCTCCCTCTGGCCGACGCCAAAGCTGATGCGCTTGAAATCGCCCTGGGGATGGTGGATTCCGGTGAGCACCTCCTCCGGGGCCGGGGGATCGGAATTCCACCCGGCGTAGGTGACACCGGCCGGCACCGGCCCCCGCAAGCGGACGAAGCAATGGTCGTTGCCCTCGGCCTCGCTCAGCGCCGACAGGATGTCCGCACCGCCGACCGTCCGGGGCACCGTGGAAGGTCCCGGGGCGGATCCGTTGCACGACGGAGTCTGGTACTTCCAGTAGAACTCGGCCGAGTCCGCCTCCGACTGGTTGAAGAGGCAGTGATCGGCCGTGAGCAGGTAGTCGGTCTTGGGTGCCGGGTCGAGGTCATTGAGCAGGCAACCGCTGCAGAAGATCTCCCCGACCACCCCGACGGCGCCGATGCCGGCCACGGATTGGGCGGTTGTCGCCCAGGCAGGTTCGCAACTGACATCGACATGGCAGGCAGCCGCGGTCGCGGAGGGTTTGCCCCCGCGGGCCTGGGCTTCGTGGCCCATCGGCACGTACCGGTGCGTCACCTCGCTGATCCGGAAGGACGGCATGGGAGCCCCGGCAGGAACGCGGCACTCCAGCAGGACCACCGGACCCTCGATGCTGGGTGTCCAGAGC
This sequence comes from Verrucomicrobium sp., assembly GCA_021298285.1. GTDB lineage: Bacteria > Verrucomicrobiota > Verrucomicrobiia > Limisphaerales > UBA9464 > SXXZ01. Next base: position 580 of record JAJTFN010000183.1, on the reverse strand, counting down.
CCCGGTCGGTCTCCTTGGGTGTCTGCATCGAAGGGGCCGTGCGACTCCCCTGGATGGTCGGCGGCGCTCACCCGGAGTTCCGCACCTCCCGCGAGATCCACCCCCTCGAGCCTCAGGCGCATGGCCAGGGCACCGACGGATTCCACCCGCGCGATCCATGCCCTGCTGCCGTCGGGCAGGAGGGTCCATGGGCTTTTGCCCCCCTGCACCCGGACCGGTTCGGGCAGCACCCGCCGGATTCCGACGCGGGCACGGCCCTTCGGGTGACGCGCACGGGCGGTGGCATCCTCCGCCTGCACCACCGACAGGTCGGGCGCCTCGAGCCGCAGGTGGACCTGGGGGGAGATCCCCGATGGGAACGGCGACGCCAGGGACTTCGGGCGCACGCCCACCGTCGGGTTGGCGACCCGGGAGGGGAGTTCCACCGCCCAGGATGGGATGACCTGCGCGGCAAGGGCCCAGGCGATGGCGATCCACCGGAAGAACGCCGGGAAGCGCCAGGCGGAGCGACCACCGTCCGGTCGGGGCTCGGGTCTGCCGTCATGGCGTGATGAACCGTTCATGGCGGGATGGTCGGAGG
>JAJTFN010000182.1 GCA_021298285.1 Verrucomicrobium sp. | reverse complement strand
GCCGAGGATCCCTCGGCGGGCGGGATGACACCGGCAGCCATCAGGACCTTCCGCACGGCGACGGCCGTCTCTGCGGAGGGCTTGAAGTTCCCGGGCCGATGTCCTTCGGCGATGGAGAGCGGCGTCCAGCCGTGCCGGTTCCTGCGGTTCCAGATCTCGACCTTCGCGCCTTGGTCGGCGAGGAACTGCACCACCTTGGGCAGATTCTTGAGCGCGGCGGCGTGCATGGCTGTATCCCCGTTGGCATCGACGGCGTTCACATCGGCGCCGAGCTTCAGGAGCAACTGGGTCGCCTCGAGCACTTCGGATTCCTCTCCGGCGACTTCGTTGGCCGCGTCCGATCCGACATGGATCCCGCAGGCGACGATGAGCGGCGTGGTTTGGTCGTCGTTGGCGATGGCGGGATTGGCACCCAATTCGAGCAACAGCCTCATGAGGGCGACATCGGAGGTGGCAGATGCAAAGAGGAATGGCGTCGCACCCTTCCGGCTGAATTGGCCTGGACTGCTCTTGCCATGGGCCAGACGCCGGTTCACGTCGGCACCGCGTTTCACCAGTTCCCGGACGAAGGCCAAGCTGTCGAGTCGTCCGAGTTCGGCCGGCGGCGGAGCCCCGTGGTCCTCGCCCCTGGGCGGTTTGCGGACCCACGACATCCGGTGCAACGGCGTGAATCCGGATCGCTGGTCGTTGGGATCGGCGCCGGCGTCCAAAAGGTCGAGCGCGAGTTCGTAGTGGCCGTTCTCGATGGCGAGGACCAACGCACTGGTCCCGTTGGCCGGCCCCTTGGCGGAAGGCCTGAGGGGACGCATCGCCTCGTTCGCATCGGCTCCGGCCTTCAGAAGGACGCGCACCACCTCCCTCCGACCGGCCCGAGCGGCGAAGAACAGCGGCGTGAATCCGGAATCAGGCAGTGCGGTGCGGAAATCGGCGTGCGACTGGATCAACAAATCGACCACCTCCGCATGCCCCTCCGCCGCGGCCCACATCAACGCGGTCTGGCCGCGGCGTTCCTTCGCATCCACCTGGGCGCCGCGGACCAGCAGGGCCTTCACCGGTCCGGGCCTGCCCGTGCGGGCGGCCGTCATGAGCACGGTCTCACCGCCGCGAACCGCCGTGTTCGGATCGGCGCCGCGTTCGAGAAGCCACTCCACCATCGCGGTGTTCCCGTTCTGGCAGGCCAACGAGAGGGGCGTGACGCCGTAACGGTTCGTGACCGCGACACGGGCGGAGGCGAGGAGGCGGGCGGTCGGGAGATCATCCCGGTAAACCGCCCAATGCAGTGCGGTCATGCCGTCCGCCTGCGGCGCATTCACATCGTCGTTTCGTTTGAGAAGGGCCCGAAGGGCACCGAGGTCCGATCGTTCGACGGCATCGGCGATCGGAGCCTCGAGTGCGAGGGAGTCGACGACCGGACCGAGGAGCGCCAGGGAAACCACGGCGGCGGCAAAACGTCGCCGCAGTCTCGACCCGGTGGTCGGGCGGAGAGGCGGCAGGTCTGCGGGCGGCAACAGGCGCATCGTCAAATGCCCAATGGCTCGAACAACCGATCCACCGTGCCGTTGCTGTCGGCGAACGAATCGACCTGGACGCCGACCTTGTGGAGCAGGGTCAGGTGGAGATTGGCGAGTGGTGTCGGTTTCGCATACCTGAGGTGGCGACCGCCCTTCATGCCGCCCGCCGCACCACCGGCGACGATGATCGGGAGGTTCGTGTGGTCATGGATGTTCGGGTCTCCGATGCCGCTGCCATACAGATACAGCGAATGGTCGAGCAGCGTGCCGTTTCCCTCCCGTGTGGCTTTCAGTTTCTGGAGGAACTCGGCGAAGAGCGACACATGGAAGGCGTTGATCTTCGACATGCGTTCGATCTTCACGGGATCATTGCCATGGTGGGAGAGGGGATGGTGCGGATCGGTCACCCCGATCTCGGGATAGGTCCGGTTGCTGGTCTCGCGCGCCAACTGGAAGGTGATGACCCGCGTCACGTCACCCTGCAGGGCGAGCACCTGAAGGTCGAACATGAGCCGGGCATGGTCGGCATACGCGGCGGGAACGCCCACGGGACGGTCCAGATCCGGAAGGCGATTGTCTCGGGTGTCGGCCTCAGCCTTCTGGATGCGGCGTTCCACTTCGCGGACGGTCTCCAGGTATTGGGAAAGTCTGGCGCGGTCACCGGGACCAAGATCGCGTTTCAGTCGGCCGAGGTCCTCGGTGAAGGAGTCGAGCAGGCTGGCCCGTTTCTTGAGCGCGGAGCGGCGTTCAGCGAGGCTGCCGCCGTCGCCGAAGAGGCTCTCGAAGACGATGCGCGGATGCGCCTCGGCCGGCAACGGGGTCGTGGGAGACGACCAGGAAAGGTTGTTCTGATAGGCGCAGGAATAGCCGTTGTCGCACTGACCGACGACCTGGAGGTGGTCCATGGCCAACTCGAGCGACGGCAATTGGGTTTCCTGCCCGATCCTCTGGGCGGCGATCTGATCGACCGTCGTTCCCAGGTAGTAGTCGGTGCTCTCCGTCAGCTTGGCCTTGGCGGCGCTCAGGAAGGCGGAGTTGGAGGTGGCATGGCTGCCGGGGTAGGCGTTCTGCAGTTCCAGGTTGGAGATGATGGAGACCTTGTCGCGCACGGGTGCCAGCGAAGCGAGGATCGGCGACAGCTGGTCGAGCGTGTCGCCGGGAGGTGTCCACCGGGAGTTGTCGCAACCCATCGGCATGAAGACGAATCCCAGCCGGCGCACGGGATGGGCGGCCGTCTTCGCAAGCGGTGTCGCGGCGGGCACCATCGCCTCGAGCAGCGGCAAGGCCATGGTGGCTCCCATGCCACGCAGGAAGGTCCGACGCGGCATGGACTTCTTCGTGATGAAACTCATGGTGTTTTCCTCAGGGTGAACGGGGTGCTCTTGGCGATTCCGACGACGATCGACGAGAAACGGTTCCCGTCGCGCCGGGCATCACGGACGATCCGGCGGACGGACGGCGCATCCTGCTCTCGGATTCCGCGTCCCAGCGCGAAGATGAGCAGCTTCTCGGTCATCGTTCCGACGAAGAGATCGGGATGCCGGAGCAACGCGTCCTCCAGGCCGGTGACACCGGTGAACCGGCTGCCGTCGGGAAGCCCACCGCTGGCATCGATGGGCAGGCCGTTCTCGGACAGTCGCCAGCGGCCGATCGCGTCGAAGTTTTCGAGCGCAAAACCCAACGGATCCATCAGGTCGTGGCAGCTCGCGCACGCGGAGTTCGCACGGTGGGCGGACAACCGGGCGCGCATCGGCAGGCTTTCGGAGACGGTGTTCTCCTTCAGGTTGGGGACGTCGGGAGGCGGCGGGGGCGGTGGGTTTCCGAGCAGGTTGCCGAGGAGCCAATGGCCGCGGATCACCGGCGAGGTCCGGGTGGCGTAGGAGGTGACGGTGAGCACGCTGCCCTGCCGGAGCAGTCCACCGCGCTGGCTCTCGGGAGCGAGGCCCACGCGGCGGAACCGGCTGCCATGCACATGGGGAATGCCGTAGTGCTTTGCGAGGCGCTCGTTGAGGAATGTGTGGTCGGTGCGAATCAGGTCCAGGACGTTGCGGTCCTCCCTCAGAAGCGCCTCGAAGTGGAGTTCCGTTTCGCGCCGGAATGCTTGGCGCAGATTGTCGTCGAAATCGGGAAAGAGGCGGAGATCCGGCGTGAAGGAATCCAGGTTGCGCAGGTGGAGCCATTGGGCGGCGAAATTCTCGACCAGACTGACGGAGCGCGGATCGGCCAGCATCCTGCGGACCTGACGCTCCAGGACCTTCGGCCGATGCAGCTCACCCCGTTCGGCCACTGCCAGCAGCTCTTCATCGGGAATGCTGCTCCACAGGAAGAACGACAACCGCGAGGCCAGCTCCACGTCGCTGATCCGGTAGGCCGTCCCCGGCGCCACGCCGGCAGGATCATGCTCGATGCGAAAGAGGAATTGCGGACTGACCAGGACCGCGCTGAGGGCCGACCCGATCCCTGCCTCAAAGCCTCCGGCTTCCCGGGCCTCGCGGTAGAACTTCAGCGGCTTGACCAGATCCGCGGCCACCACCGGCCGCCGGTAGGCTCTGCGCACGAAGGCCGACAGGATGCGCTCAGCCGAGGCGTCCTCCTCTCCCGGGTGGTTCGGATCACTGAGGAAGATCTTCCGACGACTGGCCGGCTCGCCGGCGTCCCGCGACTCGTAGGGTCCGGTGACGGACACCTGATAGATCGCGGGCGAAAGCCTCGGATGCCGATGCATGTTGTATCGGGCCTGATAGGGATCGCGCTGGGTCTCCACCAGCGAGGACGGATTCTTGATGAATGTCACGCCGACCTCGTGGAGGCCCGACCTCACCCGGACACGCGCCTTCAGGTGGGCATCCACCTTCTCAAAGTCGCGGTCGCCCTGCGGCGGGCCCACTTGGAACCGAGCGGCGGTATCTCGATCCAGCAGCACTTCGAGTTGATGGATCTCGTGCAGTCCTTCGACCACCTCGTTGCGGTCGCGGGTCAGGCGGATCTGGATCTCATACTCACCATCTCGGGGAAACGTATGTCGGATCAATGTTCCACCACGCGTTCCCGGTGGAAGCCCCGCCATGTGTCCCTCCTGCGTGAGGTCCGGCTTCAGGCGATAGGTGTCGCCATTCGGCCTTTGGATCGGTGAACCCACGGCAAGGCCACTGATCTTCTCGGCGGCGGAGATGTAGCGGCTCAGCAAGGTCGGCGACAAGTCGCCGCCGGTCATGTTGTCGAATCCGTGGCTCGCGTCGTCCTTGGGGAGCAACGCCGCCACGTCGATCTCGAGGCCGAGCAGATCCCGGATGGCGTTCCGATACTCCGTGCGGTTGAGGCGGCGGAAGGTGTCCGTGCGGCCAGGATCCGGGTTTTTCGCCGCCAACCGGTCGAGCGACGAACCGAGTGCGGCCGCGAGACGTTCAAAATCCTCCTCCGGGGGCCGGTCCTTGCCGACCGGGGGCATCTGCCGCGCCGCCAGTTTGCGGACGACCCGTTCCCATTCGACCGAGTGTTTCTGGAGGTCGTCCGCGAGGATCCTGCCGAGATCCAGGTTGCCCTTCTTGACGTCTCCATCGTGACAGTCGAGGCAATATCGACCGATCGCGGTCTTCACCGGGTGCGGAAGCGGGGCGGTCCTTACCGTCACCGCAGGGGCAGACAACACCAGAACGCACCATACCACCCGCCGGACAAGGTCTGCGGCAGACCATCTTCGACCACTGGGATTGGGCCGGGTCACCATGGAAATCTCTTCCTCTTCCAACCCGGTGACAAGCGCCGACCTGTCGATCTTGCGGACCCGCGCAGGGTC
>JAJTFN010000181.1:3975-9356 GCA_021298285.1 Verrucomicrobium sp. | reverse complement strand
TGACTGTCGGTTTGTCCATCGATGTTGGAAATCGACAGGAGAGTTCTGACGAACACGACCGGTCCCGAAGGGGGAAGGAAAGTCGTCAGTAGAAACCGGCAACGATAGGGTTGAAAGACCCGAAAGCCAAACAGAATGAATGGTGCGCGATACAGGGTTCGAACCTGTGACCCCTACCGTGTCAAGGTAATGCTCTACCACTGAGCTAACCGCGCAACCGCTCGGAGCGGCGTGAAACTAGGTTCCGTGGCGGAACCTGCAAGGTTTTTGTTGTTCTGATGAGCATCCGCGAATCGCGGGCGGGCAAGAGTTCGATGGGAGTGTCCGTGCTCCGGGTTCGGGACGTCGACGGATCCGGATCCCCCGGATTTGCATGGCGGCCTGCGGGCGACTGCGTAGCCTCGGGCCCATGTTGGCGGCGTTGTCAGGATTGGTCGCGGGGTTGCTTCATGTCCTGGCCGGGCCGGATCACCTGGCTGCCGTCGCTCCATTGGCCGTGCGCGGTCATCGCCGGGCGTGGTTTGCCGGGGTCCGCTGGGGAATCGGCCATTCCGCCGGCGTCGTGCTCATCGGTGTTCTGGCCATCATGTTCCGTTCGGCGATCCCGGTGGCTGGGGTGTCATCGCTGAGCGAGCGTCTGGTCGGGGTTCTGTTGATCGCGATGGGATTCTGGACGGTCCGCCAGGCCCTCCGGGTCGAGGTCCACGAGCACGAGCACTCCCACGACGGAAGCCGCCACGGCCATGTGCACTTCCATGGGCCCGGTCACTCGCACCCGATGGCTGACGGGCCCGCCGCGGTCGACGCCCACGGCCACGGCCATGGCCACGCGGCCCTGGGCATCGGGATCCTGCACGGACTGGCGGGCAGTTCGCACTTCCTGGGTGTGTTGCCGTCGCTGGGATTCACCCGGTTGGCGGACTCGATCGCCTACCTGGCCGCCTTCGGCGTCGGCACCGTGCTGGCGATGGCGGGGTTCTCGGCCCTGCTCGGGCGTCTGGCGGAGCGCTGGGCCGGTCGGGCCCGCCGCGGGTACCGGGGCCTGCTATGGGCCTGTTCGGCGGTGGCGTTCGGCGTGGGCGGCTGGTGGCTCCTGGCCGGCGGTGCCTGAGCAGTGGGGAATTGCCGATGACCTCCGGACGGCAGCCGGTCTACCGCGGGCGCATCGCCCCGTCGCCGACGGGCCACCTCCATCTCGGGCATGCCCGGACCTTCTGGATCGCCCATCGGCGGGCAGAGTCCCATGGGGGCGTGCTGGTGCTGCGCAACGAAGACCTCGATCGCGACCGGGTGCGGCCCGAGTTCGTCGACGCCTTCCTGGAGGACCTTTGGTGGTTCGGCATCCGGTGGCAGGAGGGCCCCGATTGCGGTGGACCCCATGCGCCCTATTCGCAGTCGGAGCGCGTGGAGCTGCATCGGGACGCCCTTGGGAGGCTGCAGGCGGCGGAGTGCGTCTATCCCTGCGTCTGTTCGCGCAGGGACATCCAGGCGGCGGTCCGGGCGCCCCACGCGGCGGATGACGAGCCGGTGTATCCGGGCACGTGCCGGTGCCGCCCGGTCGACGCCATCCCCGCAGGGCGGCCGGTGTCCTGGCGTTTCCGGGTGCCCGACGGGGAGGTCCTGACCTGGAACGACGGCGGGCAGGGCGTGCAGACCCGGGTCGCTGGCCGGGATTTCGGCGACTTTGTCGTGCTTCGGCCGGATGGCGTGCCCAGCTACCAGCTGGCCTGCGTGGTCGACGACCATGCCATGGGCATCACCGAGGTGGTGCGCGGTGCCGACCTGCTGGTCAGCACCGCCCGTCAGATCCTGCTCTACCGCGCCCTTGGCTGGGAACCTCCGGCCTTCTTCCATTGTCCGTTGATGACCGACGAGCACGGCGTCCGCCTCGCCAAACGCCATGCGGCCCTCAGCCTGAGGACCCTGCGCGGGACGGGCGCCGATCCCGAGCGGCTGCGGGCGGCCTTTTGAGGCCTGTTATCGCGACGATGAACCCCACGTGGCGGGCGATGGCGGGCGATGCCGGGGTGGGTCTCGGGCCGCGTCTGCGCGGCGCCCCCGTGTCGCTCCGGCTCACGGCTTGCCCAGGCGGAAGAACCTCAGGGTCTCGGTCGGTTGAGGTGCCGCCACATTCTGGCCGGCCTCCGCGCGGATGGTCTCGTCGGACGGGATCCAGGGGGAGGCCAGGGACTTGGATTCCTGCAGCTCGAAGCCCACGGCGGTGACCGGCCAGCTCAGGCGGATCTCCTCGGGTCCGGCAGCGAACTCGATCCGGGGAGGGGCCGCCGAGGACGGCCGCAGCAGGCCGGTCAGCTGGAGGGCGAATCGCAGGTCGGAGCTGTCGGGCGCGTACTGGTGCACTTCCACCGCGATCACGTTGGTGCCCGGGCGGAACCACTTCGGATCGACCGAGGCCTCGAAGACTGTCGTCTCGTCGCTGCCCCCGACGCTGGCGCTGGCCCGGGTGGTCGCCGTGAGGGTTCCGGTGGGCAGGTTGCTCCGGAACACCTCGGTCCCGTTGAGGTACACGGCCGCGCCATCGTCGCGGATCATCCCGAGTGTCACCGACAGGAAGCGGGTGGGGTCGTCCACCGAGAAGGCGTGGCGAAACCAGGTGGTGATGTGCTTCGCGGAGGCGGACGCACCGAAACGGACCGTCGTCACGATGTTGTCGTCGCCATAGCCCAGCGGGGCCGCGCCCCGGGTCCAGGTGCCGTCGTTGAACCCGGCCGATCGCCAGAGCGTCCCGGTGAGATCGCCGGTGTCGTAGTAACGCCATTGGGCCCCGAGGGGCACGAGGGCGACCTGCGCCAGGTCTCCCGGTTGGGAGGCCTCGAGGTTGGCTCCGTCCACCGATCCGGTGAGCGTCAGGGGATTGGAAAAGCCGGAGGGGCTGAAGATGTACCCCTCGCCCACGGCCTTGAGGGTGTAGGTGCCGCGGGAAAGCCCGGTGAGGGTGAAGGATCCGTCGCCGACCGTGTAGGTCTGCTGGGTGTTGGACACCTCGACCCGGATGCCGGGCACCGGTTTGCCGCCCTGGAGGACCCGGCCCGCGATGCGGAAGGTGGCCGGGTTGCCGATGCGCACCAGGACCGCGGCCGATCCCTCGCCTCCCTTCATGTCGCTGACGGTGCACCGCACCCAGTATTCCCGGGCCGTGCCCCAGGAGCGGCTCACCCGGTTGGTGTTGGCCGCCACGATGCCGTTGTCCCCGAAGTCCCACGAGTAGGCGAGGGTGTCCCCGTCGGGATCCGACGCCGTCGCCGTGAAGGAGACCGGCGCCCCGGCGAAGGCCGAGGTGGCGCTGGCGGACAGCGTGACCGTCGGCGGCTGGTTGTTGGTGAAGCGGCCGAGGTTCACCTGCAGGTCGAGCGACTCCGGTTCGGTGCCGCCCTTGGCCAGCGGGGTGATGTGGATGCCGGCCGCGCGGTCGGAGAAGGTCCGCCCGATGAGCAGCGCCGAGTCGTTCTTGCCGTCGGGCGACCCGGGCGTGACGTCCAGCAGGAGCGACTGCTGGTTGCCCGAGCGTGCCCATCGCAGCCCGACTCCGTCCCAGAGGGCGGGGCGGTCGTTGAACTTCTGGCGGAACTCGAGCCAGTAGTTCGTCTGGGTGTTGCGGGCGATCCGCACGGCCCGGGTCGTCGCGGCATTGGTCGCGTCATGGGCGAAGAGCCGGTAGGTGCCCGAGGTGGTCACGATGCGCACCTGGCTGGTGGGCAGCCAGTCCAGGAAGTTCTTGTAACGGGCGTTGAAGTGGCGCCGGCCGGCTGTGGCATTGCCCATGGTGTCGAAGCTGTCGCCGTACTCCACGTTGCTGCCGGGGCCGATGATGCTCTGGCCGCCGGTGTCCCAGGCGTTGGCGTGGTTGAGGCCGAAGTTGTGGCCCAGTTCGTGCGCAGACGTTCCCCCGGCCGCGTCGAAGGCCGCCCGAACCCAGGCGCCCGGTGCCCCCACGTAGCCCAGGCCCGCCCAATTGAACCCCGGCACCGCTCCCACGCAGATCAGGTCGAAGTCGAACGACGCGGTGTTGAAACCCGCCGCCCGGGCGGCGTTCCGGGCATCGCTGCGCAGCACCGACGGGTCGGAGGCGCCGTAGACGGCGGCCGTCTTGGGCATCCGGAGGGTCGCCGTCATGGCGCTGCCGCCGCCCAGTGGTCGGAACGTCGTCTTGCCGAAACTCTGCTCGAGGTAGAACGAGGCGATCCCGTTGAGCATGTTGGTCCCGGCCGAGTCGCTGAAGGGGGCGCCGGCCAGATCGCTGAAGTCGCAGCGGATCATGAGGAGGCGCTTGAGCCCCTCGGTGTAGGCCGACTTTGGGCGGAACACGCCGTCGGCATCGGTGCCGTTGCCCTGGTCGAGGGCCGCCAGGATGAGTCGCTCGTTGTAGTTCTCGGTGTGTGCCGCGCTGCACAGCCACGCGGTGTGCCCGCCGGCATCGACCGGCACCTCCTCGGCGAAGGCGGTGACCGGTTGGCTCGACACCGCGCAGAGTGCGTCCTTGGCGGCCGTGGCCGAGCGTGCGGCCTCGTCGGGGTCGAGGATGCGCACGGCATTGGGGTCGAGCGCGAAGAGGTTCCCGAGGGCGATGCCATGCAGCGGGACGTCGGTCAGGGTCGGGCGAAGGAGCGCGGCGCCATAGGTGTGGGCCCGCCAGGCGCGATCCCCAAGGGACACCGTCCGGTAGATGGGCTCGAACGGCCCGGTGTGGCCCGGGGCGGGAATGGCGGCCAGCACCCCGAAATCGCCCCGGCCGTCCACCGGCTCTTCCAGATGGAGGAGCATCGATGGGGGCAACCGATCGCGAAGGCCTCCAGGAATCGCCAGTTCCAGCGCCCGTCGTGGGTCCGACGGGATGAGTTCCTCGAGTTCCCGGTGCCGCTGTCGGGCCAATTCGAGGCCCTCGGCTTCCAGGGCCTGTCGGGCCGCGGGGGATGATTCGGCCAAGTAGCGGCGGGTCCACTCGGCGAACCGTGCGAACGCCGGTTCGGGCACCGATTCCGACCATCGGCTGGCCCGCGAGGCCGGCACCTGGGGTGATGCGGCCAAGGCCGGCGGCAGGTGCCTGATGGTGGACGGAGCGAGGACCTGCTTCGGCCGGTCTGCCCCTCGGGGCGCGGCGGCCACGCCATGACGAGAAACCGATTCCTGGGTTTGGGCGGCATCGGTGGTCAAGGCCGACCCGCCCGGAAAGTCAGGGGTTGTCGGGGACTTGAGTGCGCGGGACACGCCCAGCCAAATCCCGCCGATGGCGATGGCGACCGAAAGACAGCCGATGACCCGTCGGTTCATGATGCAGCAGACTATGCAATCTCCGTGCCGAAACTCCCAATCGAATCCGGCTGCAGGGACAGGCTGCAGGGATAGGTGATCCGCGGTGAACG
>JAJTFN010000181.1:0-3919 GCA_021298285.1 Verrucomicrobium sp. | reverse complement strand
ACAGGCTGCAGGGACAGGCTGCAGGGACAGGCTGCAGGGACAGGCTGCAGGGACAGGCTGCAGGGACAGGCTGCAGGGACAGGCTGCAGGGACAGGCTGCAGGAGTGCCGTGGTGACCGTGAAAACGATAAAAGTCGATCAAAACAATGGATGATTCGCTGGAATAGGCTCGATCGCCAAAAAACCAACAAAACACCCAAAAAATCAGCCTTGAGAACTAAACTACATCAAAGCAGTTGACATAGATGAGATTTGGTTCCAAGGTCGCTCCGTCATGAGCAAGCAACCCAGCGTCGGGGTTCCGGAACGGGACGGTTCCCACGAGTCCCGGGTCGACCGGATCGCCGTCGGCACCCCGTCGGAATGGATCGACACCCTCAGCCCCTGGATCGCGTCGCTGCGCTTTGGGGTGATCCAATTGGTCGTCCACGAGGGACGGGTCGTGCAGATGGAGCGCACCGAGAAGGTCCGTCTGTCGGGTGGTGGCAGCGGCAAGGGAACCCAAGGAGTCGCATGAACTTGGCCCAATGGTTTCGGGTGGTCGCCGGGTCGGCGTGGATTCTCTGCGGTTCCTGGACGGGTGGGGTGACAACCGCCCAGGCCAAGGACTTCCAGTTGCTCAATGTCAGCTACGACCCCACCCGCGAGTTCTACGCCGACTACAACGAGTGGTTCGGCCGATACTGGAAGGACAAGACCGGCGATGCCGTGAAGGTCACCCAGTCGCACGGCGGCTCCGGCAAGCAGGCGCGCTCCGTGATCGACGGGTTGCGGGCCGACGTGGTCACGCTGGCCTTGTCGTACGACATCGATGCCATCGCCAGGAAGCCGACCCTGGTGTCACCCGAATGGCAGAAGCGTCTCCCCGAGAACAGCAGCCCCTACACCAGCCTGATCGTGTTCCTGGTCCGCAAGGGCAACCCCAAGGGCATCCGCGACTGGGCGGACCTCGTCCGGCCCGGCGTGGGCGTCATCACGGCCAATCCCAAGACCGGCGGCGGGGCGCGATGGAATTTCCTGGCGGCCTATGGCTACGCGCTGCGGCAGTCCGGGGGCGACGAGGCCAAGGCCGTGGACTTCGTGCGCCGACTCTACGGCAATGTGCCGGTGCTCGATTCCGGGGCCCGCGGTTCCACCGTCACCTTCATCGAGCGCGGTGTGGGAGATGTGCTGATCACCTGGGAGAACGAGGCCCTCCTGGCCCAGCGCGAGTCTTCATCGGCCGGGCTGGAGCGCGTGGTGCCCTCGGTCAGCATCCTGGCCGAGCCGCCGGTCACCTGGGTCGACGGGGTGGTCCAGCGCAAGGGCACGGCCGAGGTGGCCCAGGCGTACCTCCAGCAACTCTACAGCGAGGCGGGCCAGCGTCTGGCTGCCAAGCACTTCTACCGGCCCCGCAATGCCGCCATCGCCGCCGAATTCGCCGCGCAGTTCCCCAAGGTGGACCTTTTCACCATCGACGAGGTCTTCGGCGGCTGGGCCAAGGCCCAGAAACGCCACTTCGCCGAGGGGGGAACCTTCGACGTCATCACCCGCCGGGAGGGATCTCCCGCTCGGGTATCCCCATGAACCTCACCATTCCACTCCGCGAGTCCGGGACGGTCGCCGCTCCGTCCGTGTCCCCAGCCACACTCCCCGGCATCGGGGCGTTGACGGCGCACCCAGGTGACCCGTCGGCCACGGCTGCGGCCTCCGGGATTCCGACCTCCCGCCGACCCCGCCGTTCCATCCCGAAGGTGCTCGAGCCGCTGGAGCGATGGGCCCGGGACTCCCGGCGCCTGGTCGGCACCTCCCGCACCCCGGTCCGCATCCTGGGCGAGGAGTATTCCCTCCCGCGGTACCTCTACGTCGGCCGCAAGGGCGGGGGAGACCTGCAGCGCATCGGGATCTTCGCCACCCTCCACGGCGACGAGCCCGAGGGTGTCCTCGCCCTGGGCAAGTTCCTCCAGACGCTGGAAGACCATCCCGAGATCGCCGAAGGCTATGCCGTGTTCCTGTACCCGTTGTGCAATCCCACGGGATACGAGGACGGCACGCGGCACAACCGCGCGGGCGTGGACCTGAACCGGGAGTTCTGGAGGCAGTCGCGCCATCCCGAGGTCCGATTCCTCGAGTCCGAGATCTGGATGCAGGCCTTTGATGGCATCGTCACCCTGCACAGCGACGACACCAGCCAGGGCCTCTACGGGTTCGTGAAGGGCAGCGTGCTGTCCGAACACCTCCTCCAACCGGCGCTGCTCGAGGCCGGCCGGTACCTGCCGCGCAACCACGGGGCGGTGATCGACGGCTTCGATGCCCGCTCCGGCATCATCCACAGCGGATATGCCGGCATGCTGCAATCCATCCCGGGCATGTCGCGTCCGCCCTTCGAGATCACGCTGGAGACCCCGCAGCAGGCTCCGCTGCACCGGCAGGTTGACGCCCTGGTGGCCGCCCTCCAGACCATCCTGGTCGAGTACCGGTATCTTCAGGCCATCGCGCAGAACATCTGAGTTTTCACGCCGACCCCGAATCCCGGGGAGGCTCCACCCCAACCCAGAGACCGACCGGACCTCCGGAGGCATCACCCATGAAATCCAAGCGTCCATGTCTCCCGCAGTCCTCCGTCCGCCGGCCGTCTCCTGTCCCGGAAGGGCGGCCTTCACCCTGATCGAACTCCTGGTGGTGATCGCCATCATCGCGATCCTTGCAGGAATGCTGCTGCCCGCCCTTTCCCGGGCCAAATCCACCGCCAAGCGCGTCCAGTGCCTGAGCAATGTCCGGCAGATCGGCATCGGCTACCTGCTCTACCTGCAGGACCATCAGGACCGTTACCCCAACCACGTCACGGAGCGCACCGCACCCTCCGGGACTCCCGACACGTTCGAGGCACGCGCACCCTATTCGTACCGCCAAGTGCTCATTCCGTTCCTTGGCGGGGCGACCAACGTGTTCCGCTGCCCCAACGGTCCGAAGTGGGACGCACCGAAACCCGGCGCCTGGTTCACCACCGATTATGGAAACAACCACAACGAGGCCAATCTCGAGAACGCCTCGCAGCAGGCCTGGTTCCTGGCCAACCCCGACTTCGGCTTCAATGAGACCACCCCGCCGTCGTCATTCCGCCAACCGTCCCAATTCATCGTGCTGGGGGATGCCGGGCGGGCCAACGGGTCACCATCCCGTGGCGGCATGTATCCCCAACCGTGGGCCTTCGACGACGCCGCATCGGCCCAACAGCAGGCACGGATGCTGGGACGGCATCCCGGTCAGTTGGCCAACATCACCTATGCCGACGGACATGCCGAGGCCGTGAAGACCAACCGGACCTGGCGGTCCTACGCCGACAACGACTGGCGGCGACAGGGAGGCACTCCCTGACCGATGTGGGACACGACCCGAGGGCTCCACCGATGTCCTCGACACCACGGCGGTTCCCGAGACCGTCGGTCACATGCCCCGGAAAAGACCGCTGTGGTTGCGGCTGACCTCGAGCACTTCGGGGCAATCGCGCAGTCGGATCCGGGGTCGGCCGTCGCCGTCGCGGATGACCTTCGCGATGGCGCGGAGATTGACCACGGTGCTGCGGTGGATCTGCCAGAACACCTCACTGTCGAGTTCCTCCACCAGGTCCTTGATGGGTTTGCGGATGAGGGCCTCCTGGGTGGCGGTCCGAACCCGCGTGTACTTCTCGTCAGCCATGAAGAAAAGGACCTCCTCCACCGGGATGAGCTGCAGGCCGTTGCCCGAGGTGGCTTGGATCCAGCGCAGGCGCGGCCGGGTCGGCAGGCTGAGTTCGCCGGCCAACCGTTGCAGGAGCCCCTGCAGGGCCGGGGTGTGGATCGCCAATGGTGGCGATGCCGAGGAGGAAACCGGTTCCGCCGCACCTGGTGTTCCGGACGGATCGGGGGCGGCTGGATCGGATGCCACGGCCTACCCCCGG
>JAJTFN010000180.1 GCA_021298285.1 Verrucomicrobium sp. | reverse complement strand
CGCCTCCTTCCAGGGGCTGTCGTGGTCGATCGGCTCGGTCATCCTACCGGAGCCTTCGTCAGCAGCAGGGCGCTTCTCTCCGGGAATCTGCGAAGACGTCGCCCACGATTCGCGATTGCCCGGGCGGCGGGTTCGGGTCTGATCGTTGGTGTTCCCGCGAAACGTCCGCTCGTGCCCGAGTCCATGAACGCCCCCGAATCGTCTCCCCTGCCCCGCTGGGCGTGGCTCACCGTGTTCCTGTTGGCCCCGGTGGCGCTGCTCAACTACCTCGACCGCCAGATGCCCGCGGCGATGAAGAGTTCGGTGATGACCGACCTCCCGGACATCGGCTCCGAGGCCAACTGGGGGCGGATGCTCGGGCAGTTCAAGTGGGTGTACGCCTTCCTGAGCCCGGTGGGCGGCTGGATCGCCGACCGGTTCGGCCGACGGCTGACCATTTGCGGCAGCCTGTTCGCCTGGTCGGCCGTCACCTGGTGGACCGGGCATGTCCAATCCTATGGGGAACTCCTGACCGCACGGTCGTTGATGGGAATCAGCGAGGCTTTCTACATCCCGGCGGCCCTGGCGCTCATCGCCGATTACCACACGGGCTCCACCCGCTCGCGGGCCGTGGGGCTTCATCAGATGGGCATCTATTGCGGGGTCATCCTCGGAGGCTTCACCGGCTACGCGGCGGAAATGCCGGGGCTGGGATGGCGCGGCACCTTCGGCTGGAGCGGCCTCGTGGGCATGGGGCTGGCGGTGCCGTTGCTGCTGCTGCTCAAGGACCGCCCACGACCCCGGGCCACATCGGGCGGTGCCGCGGCGGGTCTCGGCACGGTGCGGGCGCTCCTGGGCAACCGCTCGTTCCTCCTGCTGGTGCTTTATTTCACGCTGCCCGCGCTGGCCGGATGGGTGGTGCGCGACTGGATGCCGGCCATCCTGAAATCGGAGTTCAAGATCGGCCAAGGCAAGGCGGGCGTGTCGGCCACCCTCTACTGGCAGGCCGCTGCGATCGTCGGTGCCTTCGCGGGCGGATGGCTGGCGGACCAACGGATGCGTTCAACTCCCCGGGGGCGGATCCACGTCAGTGCGTTCGGCATGGTGCTGATCATCCCGGCCATGTTCGGGGTGGGATTCTCGCCGCAGACCGGGCAACTGTGGGTCGCCATCGCCTTCCTGATCCTCTTCGGGCTGGGCTGGGGGTTCTTCGACAGCAACAACATGCCGATCCTCTGCCAGGTGGCGCCGCCCGAGCAGCGGGCCACCGGCTACGGCCTGATGAACCTGGTGAGCATCAGTTGCGGCGGCCTGGCCGACTGGGGCTTCGGGATCCTGCGCGACCGGGGGTTGCCGCTGGCGGCGATCTTCAGCGTGTTCGCCTCGGCGGCCGTGATCTCGGTGGCGCTGGTGCTGATGATCCGGCCGACCGTGGGCGACGCGGGGAGCGGCCAAGACGCCCGGACTCCTTGAGCCGGCGACCGGATCCCCATGCCACGATCGACGCCACCCCGGAACGGCGGTCTCGGGACTCCAAGGGGTTGACGACGACCGAGGCCCTGCGGGAGCGTGGAGCCATGCTCCCGATCCCGATGGTCCGCCGCCACTCCTTGGGTCTCTGCGCCGCCTTGGTGGCCGCCCTCGGGATGGGGCCAGTGGGCGGATGGGCGGTCCACGGAGCCGCCGACTGGCCGCAGTGGCGCGGTCCCACCCGGACCGGACACCCGGCGGCGGACGAGGCCCCGCTGATGACCCTGCCTGCATCGCCCCGGGTCGTCTGGTCGGTCGAGGCCGGCCCCGGCTACGCCTCGCCCGTCGTGGCCGGGGATCGCGTGTTCGTGGCCGAGGCGCAGGGCGGCAAGGAAGTGCTCCGGGCCCTTGATGCCACCTCCGGAACCGAGCGCTGGAAGGCCGTGGTGGACGAGACCTTCACCGACTCGCAGGGACCGGCCGCGCCGCGCTGCACCCCCGTGGTTTCCGAGGGACGGGTCTTCGCACAGTCATGCCGCGGGCGACTGGCCTGCTTCCGGGCCTCCGATGGCCAACCTCTGTGGGCGGTCGATTACACGAAGGATTTCGGGGCGGTGTTCGTGGGCGAGAAGGGCAACAGCCAGGGCGCGATGCGCCACGGCAACAACGGCTCGCCCTGGGTCGAGGCGGGTTGGCTGTGGGCCTCGGCAGGATCCACCAACGGGGCCGCGGTGGTGGCGCTGGACCCGGCGACCGGAACCCTCCGATGGAAATCGGGCAACGAAGTGGCCGCCTATGCCGCGCCCATGGTCGGCACCCTGGACGGGGTTCGCCAGGTGGTGGATTTCATGGCCGACGCGGCCGTGGGGTTCGAAGCGCAGACCGGCCGCGTGCTCTGGAGGCATCCGCTCAAGACGGCCTTCTCGCGTCATGTCATGACGCCGTTGCTCCTGCCCGACCGGGTGATCCTCGGATCCCACCAGACGGGCCTTCTGTGCCTGCAGGTCCGGCGTGACGGCGGGCGCTGGTCGGTGTCCGAGGCGTGGAACTCCAAGGAGGCGGCCCCCAACTTCTCGTGCCCCATCCTCGTGGGTGACCGCATCGTCGGCCTCGGGCCGCAGCGCGAGGTGGTGTGCATCGGTCGAGACGATGGCAAGCTCCGCTGGAGGCAGTCCGGGTGGATCACCAGCGCCGCCGACAAGGCCCACGCTGGATTCATCGCCGCCGGCGACTCCCGGGTGCTGATGCTCACCGACGGGGGCGAACTCATGCTCTTCGACACAGGCGGCACCACCGCGCGCGAACTGGGCCGTGCCCAGGTGGCCGGGGTGAACTGGTGCAATCCGGCGCTCTCCGGCGGGCGTCTGTACCTGCGCGACGGCTGGCGGGACACGGGACGCTGGCGGTGCGTCGAGCTGCGGACGCGGTGAGCGGCGGTCCGTCCGGAAGGCGCGGTTCGCGGTGCTTGGCATTCGCGCGAAGGGTGTTCCCGGGCTGTCGCGGACCGGAGTGTCACCTTGCCGCCGGGACCGGAGCACCTATCGTGGCATTGAAGTCTTCCGGTTCACCGTCCGACCGATCGCCACTCCCGCCAGGCCATGAATGCTCGCCGCACCTTGCTGACGTTCCTCCACGGACTCCTTTGCCTGATCCTGGCCACCACGGCCCGGGGTCCGCTGCGGGCGCAGGTGCCGTCCGAGCGGGGGCTCCCCATGATCGTCCTGAGCGGGCCGGCCTCCGGGGCCCGGCTCCCGGTCGCGCCGATGATCTTCGAGGCCGTGGCGCTGGACCCTGCGGGCGGACCGATCACGGTGGTTGAGTTCCTCGCCGACGGCGAAGTGGTGGCCCGGTCGGACCGCAGCGGCGATCTCTTCCCGACGGTGATCGGCCTCAAGGTGGCGCACCGTGCCGTGTGGGACCAACCGGTCCCGGGGATCCGGGTGCTCACCGCGCGGGGACTCCGGGGTGCGACGACCGTGGCCAAGTCGGAGCCGGTCCGGGTGCTCGTCGGCGACCCCGCACCTCCGATCCAGCCGCCGGTGATTCCCATCATCCCACCCAATCCTCCACCGGGCGCTGGCGTGAGCGTGACGGTGAGCGCCCTCGACCCGTTGGCCGTCGAAGCCGATCCCAACGACCTGATGACGGTCGAGTTCCGCCGCACAGGCGACCTGTCGCAACCGCTCCGGGTCTACTTCAAGGCCGGTGGTTCGGCCGATTGGGCCAGCGACCTGATGGTGGTGGCCGGCGGCCTGAAGCCCGAGCCGGTGGACGCGCCATCCCTCGCGCCATGGATCCGCAGCGTGGTGATCCCCGCCGGATCGGCGGTGGCCAAGCTGGCGCTGGCTCCGGTCACCGACGACAAGGCCGAGGGCGACGAGATCCTGTACCTGGCGATCATTCCCCGGCCCGACGGCGTGACGCCCGGGGCCGAGCCGTCCGATTACCTTCCCGGCTTGCCCGGAGACACCCGGGTGTTGATCCGCGACTCGACCAAGCCGGCACCGGCCAACGCGCCCGAGGTGCGGATCGTGGGTGACCAGACGGCCACCTCCGAGCCCAGCCAGCGCATCCGGGTTCGACCCGGGAGGCTGGTCTTCCAACGGGTCGGTGAGCCCGTCGAGCCCCTCAGGATCCGCTACGCCGTGGGAGGAAGCGCCAGCAACGGGGGCGACTTCGAGTTGCTCGACGGCGACCTGACCCTCGGGGCCGGCGAGATGCAGGCGGAGTTGCTGGTGATTGGCCGTGCCGATGACCTCGTCGAGCCCGAGGAAACGGTGGTGGTGAAGCTGCTCGATGACCCCTCGTACCGCATCGATCCGTCCGCGGCCTGGGCGCAGGTGACCCTGGCCGACACCACCGAGCCGGCCGGGGCGATGCTGAAGCCCCTGGCACCGACCCCGGGCCAGGCGCTGCGCGTGGGCTCCGAGACGGCGCTGACGTGGGTGGCCGTCGATCCGAAGGGCTACCTGCCGAGGGTATCCTTCTGGGCCAACGGGCAGCCCATCGGCGAGTCCCGCCTCGAGTTCTTCCGGGCCCCAGACCCGGGCAGCCCCATCGAGCACACGCTGATCTGGAAAGTCGCCGTCGAGGGCCGCATCCGCATCGACGCGGCGGCGTACGATGCCCAGGGACTCAAGGCGGCCTCGACGTCCATGATGGTGGTGGGATTGCCGCCGGTGGAACCGGGCACAGGTCCCTCGCATCCGGCCGACCGAAGCCCCACCGACCGACGGATCTCGGACGACGAATGGATGGGTTACTCCAAACACTGGCGTCACGGGGTGCCGTGGGGTGGAACGGAGGTGGCCGGAACCCTGCCGTCGGGAACGGTGCCGATCGGGCATCTCACCCGTGCCGGGTACCTGTGGCGGGCCGGTGGAACCTACCAGTTCGACCCGTCGATGGGGTTCCCCATGGGTTGGATACCGACCGGGGCGGAACTCCCGGGCACCGCCGACCGGCTCGAGGGCCTGCGACGCGCCCTGAGCGATCCAGCCCCGGCTCCGACCCTGGGCACCAACGGCACGCCCGAGCGCCTGCCCGACTCGTACCTGCTGCTGGAGTCACGCCCCGTCGATGGACAGAAGATCGACCTTTCCATCCACGTCGGCCCGGCGGCCAACACCCGTTGCCAGGCCATCGAGATCCACCTGGGCCCAGGGGCGTCCGTGTCCATCGGCTCCGACGAGGCCCAATGGGAT
Source organism: Verrucomicrobium sp. (assembly GCA_021298285.1). Lineage (GTDB taxonomy): Bacteria > Verrucomicrobiota > Verrucomicrobiia > Limisphaerales > UBA9464 > SXXZ01. The sequence goes on along the minus strand of JAJTFN010000180.1, from coordinate 258 downwards.
GCCAAGTCGGGCATCCTGCGCTGGGGTCCCTTCCTCGACGACACGCTCCGCAGCCTCAAGGCCGTGGTGACCGTTCCGGATCCGGCGTCCATCGCGGGCGTCGGCTCCTTCGACGGTCGGGATCGCCGCGCGGATTTCATGGTGTCCAAGGCGTCGGCCCCCGGCGCGCCGATCTCGATCCCGAGGCTGACGGCACTGGAGGCCACTCCCCACGGAGACGCAAAGCTGATGCTCATCGGTGGTCAACCGGGCACCGTC
>JAJTFN010000035.1 GCA_021298285.1 Verrucomicrobium sp. | reverse complement strand
CCGGCGGAGCCGATGCCACCCGGTTCACCCTGACGAATGGCGTGTTGGCCTTCCTCGCCCCTCCCGACTTCGAGTCCCCCTCCGATGCTGACCAGAACAACACCTACGCCGTGGTCCTTCGAGCCACCGACACCGCCGGCAACCGGACGGACCGTTCGGTGACCGTGACCGTCCAGAACCTCAACGAGCCTCCCGATCATCTGGAATTGATCGGGGGTACCGTTCCTGAGAACTCCGGGGAAGGTCGGATGGTGGGCCGACTGCAGGGCAAGGATCCGGATCGGGCAGACCGCCTCGCCTTCCGGCTTCTCTCCGCTGGACCCGGTTTTCCTCCCTTCAAGCTGCAGGGAGACCGGCTGGTGACCACGGAGAGCCTGGACCACGAAACCACCCCAGAAGTCCGCATCCGGGTCGCCGTTTCGGATCCCGGCGGGCTGGCCCTCGAGCGTGAATTCCTGATCACGGTCACCGATGAGAACGACGCGCCCCGGGTGGATGGTGTCCTCCCCGAGTTGATGGCGGTGTACCGCCAGGAGTTCCGGTGGATCATCCCGGAGACTTCCTTCGCGGATCCAGATGCCCAACAGCGCCTGAGGTTCTCCGTGTCCGGTCTGCCGCGTGGCCTGTCGTTCGATGCGGCCAACCGGTCCATCCTTGGCAATCCATGGCAGATCGGGGACTTCCCGCTGACCGTGGTGGCCCGCGATTCGGGTGCGCCGCCGCGCGAGGTTTCTGCGTCCGTGGTTCTCCGCGTCGTGGCCGCCGCATCCACCATGAACCTCATGGATCTGGAGCAGAGGTATGATGGTCGACCCAAGCCGGTCCGTGTGGTCACCGAGCCGGCCGGGTTGGAGGTCGAGGTCACCTATGCGGGAAGCCGCACGGTGCCAATCCTGCCGGGCAGTTATCCGGTCGTGGCGTATGCCCGAGATCCGAACATCGCCGGCCTGGTCACCGGGACCCTCACCATCTCGATGCCGTCCGCCGGTCATTCCCTTGTGCTGAACCCCGCCTGCCCGATGGTGGTCGAGGAAGATTCCGGGGCGCCTGTCTGGATCCCGTCCGCCGAGGACCTCATTGAGGTCCGGGGACCTGACGGCAATCGGCTCGACCTCGACTCCCTGCGTTCACGTCGCATGACCCTGCGACTGATCTTCGACTCGTTCCCGCGCGACGCGGAGGGACGCACGTATGGACACCTGGAACGCCATCAGGAAGGTGTCTGGTCGCCAGTGCAACCCACCGGCAACGAACCGCTCAGGGTTTTGCTCCAGGAATGGGAATCCGGCCTTCTGGTGTTCGTCCCGGATCCGGAGGTCTCCGGGATGACCCTGGTGGCGTGGCCGTTCGAGGCGGAGTTGATCGATGCGCTCGGGGTGCGTCTTGCCTCGGCTGGCGGCGGCAGGATCGATCTGAGCGTGCGAAACCGGCCCGACGCGCCCCGGGCCGCCTCCGAATTCGGGATTTCCTTGGGATTCAATGACGCGGTCGTGCTCGGGCTCGACGGGCTGTTCCAGGATGCGGACCCCGGCGGGGCACAGGCCCTGGCCTTCCGCCTCGAATCTTCCGATGCCGGTGTCGAGGCGCGGATCGTCGGTCGCGACCTGATGGTGCGGGGCGCCTCGATTGGCGCCGGTTCCGCCCGGGTTGTCGTGGTCGGCATCGACCCGACGGGCGCCGAGGCGCGTCTGGTCCTGCGGGTCCAATTCCGCGGACGCCAGGCCTCGGGCAACCGCCCTCCCAATCTGTCGGGATGGGCCTGGACCGGGTCCGGGTCCGCGCCGGCACCGTTGCCGGATCCTGCCTTGGGTGTCTGGGTGTTGAGCCAGCCGGAAGGCCATGAGCAGGTGTTGCGCCTCCGTGGCGAGGATCCCGACGGCGATCCGGTCACCTTCGGGTTGATCGGTCCCGACGCGCCGCGCTTCCGCATCGATGCCGACGGGTGGGTTCGGGTCCGCCAACCCCTGGACCGTGAACACCCCATCGACACCAGGCGGGTCGGTGTGCACCGCCTGGCCGTGACCGTGCAGGATGCCAGGGGCGCGCAGCGGATCCAGCCTCTGGAGATCCGCGTCGACAACCGCGTGGAAGGTCCCGTTGTCCGTCCGGGCCGCAGGCTTCTCTGGGTCAGCCCGGAGGCATCACCTTCCGCCCAACGGGAATACCGCATCGGTGACCACTTCCTCGATCCCGAGGGAGGTGTCCTGTCCGCCTCCCTGCAGAATGCCGGCGATCTCGCTCGATGGGGCCTTGAGGCGACGCTGGATGGGGATCGCCTGCGGTTGCGTCGATCCGGGGACATGGTGTTCCGGGGACAGGCCCTCCTGAAACTGTCCCTGACAGCCCGGGGCATGATCCGCGATTTCGAGGTCCGTCTGATGCCGGACACCGACGGCGATGGCGTTGACGACCTCACCGAGACCCTTGCGGGCGATCTCGACCAGGACGGCGTGGCCGACGCCCGGCAGTCCTCGATGGCCTCCTTGCCATGGCCTGCAACCCGGCCGCAAAACGCCGATCCCGACATCCGCGGGTCCATCGAGGCGGAACCGGGTTCCTGTCTCGGCCTGACGCTGGAACCAAGCGGGTCGGCACCCACCGGCCCGACGGTGCCGGCGAAGATCGCCGGGGTCCGCCTGGAATTCCTGTCGCCCGATACCCGGTCGGCCTGGGCAGATTCGCTCGCCCATCAGGAGGGGGTGACTCTCGCCGGCCAGGAACGGTCGCTGTGGTTTGCCCTCGAGGCCGGGGATGGATCGGTGGATGTCACCTCCCTCCAACAGACGGTTCGCCTGATCCTGCCCCCCGGATCCGGCATCGACGGCCTGGTGGTTCAGGACGGCCAGGGCCGTTGCCGGGAGTTCCTCCAGCAACCCGAGCTCGACGGCGAGGGACGCCCGCGGATCGATGCCCGAGGGCGCCCTCTCGTCACCGGCAGTGAATTTCGGCCCGCCAGCGCATCGTGGCCCTTCGACGAGATCCGCGTCCACCTGGTCGACAACGGTCGGGGCGACGAGGATCCCACGCCGGGCAGGATCCTGGTCGCGGGCCTGATCGCTGCCCTCGAGCGTCGTGAAATCCCTCCGCCGCCGAGCATTGATCCGCCGGCAAGCCCAACCCGCCTGCCGGGGCTCGTGCTGCACGGATCGGCCGTTCCAGGCCTCAGGGTCCGCCTCTGGGAGGCGGCCATCCTCCAGGCGGAGGTCCGCGCCAATGCCGATGGCCGATGGCGCTGGGAGCCGGTCGCAGCCCCGGGCGCCGGGTTCCACCGGTTCACGGCCTCCGCGTTGGCAGGTTCGGGGGTCGAGAGCCTCCCCAGCGCGGAAGTCTGGCTCACCATCCCCGGCCCATTGACCGCCGTCGCAGACACCCTCGAGCGGGGACGGCCAGCCGTCCAGCGCTGGTCGGTCTCGGACCTTCTGGACAACGATCATCTGCCGAATGGGGCCCCCGGGTTTGCCCTCGATGGGCGACGGAGCGAACTCGGCGGCGCTGTGGATCTCGAGGGGGATCAGGTCGTCTACCGCGCTCCTGCCGGACTGCCCGAGGCCGCGACCGACAGCTTTGGATACGAGATCCGGTACGGCTCGGAAACGTCGAGGGCCCGGGTGCGATTGGTCGGAGCGTCTCCGGCTGCCGGGGAAAGGGCGGCCTCGGTCCGGTGGTTGGAACCGGGTGGCTCCCTCCAAGTGCGTTTCTTGGCCGAGGCCGGCCGCCGATTCCGGTTGATGTCCAGTCCGTCGATGCAGCCATCGACGCCATGGGAGGAGAGGGCTCGCCTCGCCTCGGACCCCTCGGGGCTGGTGATCTGGACCGACCTGCAGCCCACCGATGCTGGGAGGTTCTACCGCTTGGAGCCCCTGCCGTGAGGTCGCCCGGGGCGACGACGCCGCTCAAGGCTGCTTCCAGACGATCCGCGCCACCGTGTCGTTGGTCGAGGCCTTGGTGCCGCCGCCGTGGGTGATGAAGTACACGGCGCCGTCACGGCCCAACTGCATGGCCAAGGGGCCCGCCGGCAGGCCCTGCAGGAAGGCCTCGCCCGCGCCGGCCTTGCCGGTCTTGGGGTCCACCGGGGCCGTGCGGATGGATTTGCGGCTGAAGTCGGCGTAGAAGAGCGCGCCGCGGTACTTCGCCGGGTAGCCCTCGCCGGAGGTGCCGGGGCGGTAGATCAGGGCACCCACGCAGGAGGCGCCGGTGTTGCGGGGGTAGTGGAACCAGGGATCGGTGAAGCCTTCGACTCGGTTGGTGCGGGTGAGGGTTTGCAGGCCCGGTCCGAAGACCTTCGGCCAGCCGAAGTTGGCCCCCGGCAGGATGCGGTTGACCTCGTCATGGTCGTCGTTCAGGTCGCCGCCGTTCTCGGCCGCCAGGAGGAGCCGGGTGGGGGCGTCGTAGGAGAGGGACCACGGCTGGCGGTGCCCGCGGGTGAAGACGCGCGGATCGGCGCCGGGGGTCTTCACGTGCGGGTTGTCCTTGGGCACCGAGCCATCGAACCCGATGCGCAGCACCTTGCCACGCAGGTCCCCCAGGGCCTGGGCCTTGTTCTCGGGATCGTCGCAGTACTTGCGCAGGTTGGCGTTCTGGTTGTTCTCGCCGGTGGTGACGTAGAGCACGCGCTCGGTGGGGTGGGCCAGCAGGGCGCCGCCCACATGCTGCCCGGCCTGGTCGCCTTCCCAGTCCACGAGGGCCTTCTCGCTGGCCGGGTCGAGGTGCGAGTTCGTGCCGCCGCCGCCCGTCACGGTCCAGCGGGCCACGCGGGCGACATACTTGCCCTGCGGGGCGTTGGTGAGGTGGTAGGCCAGGAACACGTGCGGGGTGCGCGGGAAGTCCGGATGGAAGGCGATGCCATGCAGGCCGCGGTCGCCGCTGACCTCCGTCGGCACCGAGCCCACGGGCTGCACCGCCCGCGTGGTGGCGTCGATGCGCCAGACCTGGCCGGCACGCCCGGTCACCCAGGCCGCGCCGTCCGGGGCGAAGGCCAGCTCCATGGGCTCGCTCACCGCCTCCGGGCCGGCGACCGTCTCGATGGAGAAGCCGGGCGGAAGGCTCACCGCGGCGGACAGGGTGGCGGAACACGTCAGGGTGGCGGCCAGGGCCGCCAGGAGGCGCTTGGGCAGGAGCATAACGGGTGGGATGTCCCATCAGGCTGGCCCGATCGCTGGGCGGAAGCAATCTCCCAGCCACCCCAATCCTCCGGGGACGGTGGCATCCGCGAGGGCACCTGCGGGGGATTTCCTGGGATCGGTATGGCCCCGGGGATTGACGGAGACCCTCCGACAGGGGCATGACGGAGGAGACACCCCGTCCACACCATGACTCCCGCCCCGTCGCTTCGTGCCCGTCTGGCCCTGTTCCTCTTGTCCTCGTCGAGCCTTCTCGCCGCCGAGGTCGCCACCCCGAAACGCACGGTCCATTCCCAGCCCAGCTGGATCGTCGCCACGCCGCAGGTCGAGGTGGCGCTGACGCGGATCGGAGGGCACATGGCCCCGGTCACCTTCTTCCGCGACTCCGACCGTCCGGTGAGGCCTTACCACGTCTCGCCATGGCAGGACGAAAAACCCTCGGCCATGCCCGCGCCGGTGCTCGGGCCCCTGCGCGGCGACTTCTTCTGCGCGCCCTTCGGCGGCAACTCGGAGCCGGTCGCCGGCGAGAAGCACCCGCCCCATGGCGAGATCGTGGGCGAGCCGTGGCGTCTGGTGGGCACCCGGCGCTCGGGCGGTGTCACCACGCTCACCGCCGAGTTCGAGACCCGCGTGCGGCGCGGGAAAATCACCAAGGAACTCTCGCTGGTCGACGGGCACCAGGTGGTCTACTCGCGCCACGTCCTCGCCGGGTACTCCGGCCGGATGCCCCTGGGCCACCATGCCACGCTGGCCATGCCCGAGACCGAAGGCTCCGTGCGCATCGCCACCAGCCCCCTGCGCTGGGGCATGACCTGCCCGTCCCTCTTCAGCGATCCCCGCCAGCGCGAGTACCAGTCGCTGCTGCCGGGTGCGCGCTGGACCGACCTGGCCAAGGTTCCCGTCGCCTGGAAAGGGACACCCGATGCCGACCTCACGCGCCTGCCCGCCCGTTTCGGCCACGCCGACCTGGTGCAATGCGTCAACGAGCCGTGGGAGAAGACCGGCGGCCCGGCCTGGACCACCGCGACCTTCACCGACCGGGGATACCTCTGGTACGCGCTCAAGGATCCGGCCGTGCTCAACAGCACCGTGTTCTGGATCGAGAACCACGGCCGGCACGGGCATCCCTGGAATGGCCGCAACCACTGCCTGGGCCTGGAGGATGTCACGGCCTTCTTTGCCGACGGCCTGGCCGCCTCGACCGCCGACAATGTCCTCACCCGCGATGGCGTGGCCACCTCGGTCGCCCTGAGCCCGGATCGCCCGACCGCCGTGAACTACCTCCAGGGCGTGGCCCGCGTGCCGGCCGGCTTCGATGGGGTGCAGCGGGTGGAGTTCGCCCCCGGCACCGCCACCTTCGTCTCCGCCTCGGGCCAGCGGGTGAGCGTCCCGGTGCGCCATGAGTTCCTGAAGACCGGCACGCTTTGAACCCCGGACGAGCCTCGACCGTCTTCCCGAAACCCGATCCCATCCCACCCGACACCTGACACCAGCCATGAACCCCCTGCGCCGTCTCCTCCTCGCCGGAATCCTCGTCGCCCTGGTCGGAGGCTGCGGCGACCAGCCCTCCGGAGCGACCGGAACATCCGCCCCGTCCGGCAACGCCCAGGGCCTCATCGGCGTCTCGTTGCTCACCCTCGACAACCCGTTCTTCCAGGTCATCGGGGATCACATCACCTCCGAGGGGAAGAAGCACGGCTACCGGACGCTGGTGGTCAGCGGCGACAAGGACGTCGCCAAGCAGGGCAACCAGATCAAGGACTTCATCGTCAAGAAGGTCAGCGCCATCGTGCTGAGCCCGTGCGACTCCAAGTCGATCCTCCCGGTGATCCAGGAGGCCAACGCGGCGGGGATCCCGGTGTTCACCGTGGACATCCCCTGCAACGAGCCGGGTGTGAAGATCGTCACGCAGATCGCCACCGACAACGAGGGCGGCGGCCGCGAGGCGGGGCAGGCCATGATCGAGGCCCTGGGTGAGGCTGGCGGCAAGGTCGCCGTGCTGCATTTCAAGCAGGCCGAGTCGTGCCAGTTGCGCGTGAAGGGATTCCTGGAGGTGATCCGGGCCCACAACGCGGCCGGCAAGGCCAGGATCGACGTGGTCACCGAGCTGGAGAGCGGCGGGGCCAAGGACCTGGGCTACAAGGCCGCCGAGGACGCCCTGCAGGCACACCCCGATTTGCGGGGGATCTTCGCCATCAACGATCCGGCGGCCCTCGGCGCCCGCGCAGCGCTGGAGAAGGCCGGCAAGACCCAGATCCTGATCATCGGCTTCGACGGGCAGCCCGAGGGCAAGCAGGCCATCAAGGACGGCAAGATCCACGCCGACCCGATCCAGTTCCCCGACCAGATGGGCATCCGCATGGTCGACGCCATCGTGAGGCACTCCAAGGGCGAGACGCTGCCGCCGCAGATGCTCATCCCGACGCGCCTCTACCGGAAGGCCGATGCCCTCAAGGACCCCACGCTCCCCTGACCCTGTCCCATCCACCGCCCATGAGCCACACCCCGCACTTCCTGCACGAACTCGTCGGATCCATGTCCCAGGGGGCCGACGGCAATCCCACCGTGGCCATGGTCGAGGCGGCCTTCCGCCACCACGGGCTGCACTGGCGTTACATCAACCTGGAGGTGTCGCCCGCGGATCTCGGGACCGCCGTGAAGGGCGCCAAGGCCATGGGCTTCCGGGGCTTCAACTGCAGCCTGCCGCACAAGGTGAGCGTGATCGCCCACCTCGATGGGCTGGGCGAGTCCGCCGCGGTCATGGGGGCCGTGAACTGCGTGGTGCGGCGGGAGGACCGGCTCATCGGGGAGAACACCGACGGGAAGGGCTTCCTCAAATCCCTCGAGTCCCTCATCGATCCCCGGGGCCGGTCGGTGGTGCTGTTCGGGGCCGGTGGCGCCGCGCGGGCCATCGCCGTGGAACTGGGTCTGGCGGGTGTGCGCCACATCACCATCGTCAACCGCTCCGAGCGGCGCGGCGCCGAACTGGTGAGCCTGTTGCGCGATCGACTCCGGCTCGATGCCCGACTCGTCGTCTGGGGGGGTGAATATGCCGTTCCCGAAGGGACCGACGTGGTGATCAACGGCACCTCCATCGGGCTGTATGATCCCGACGCCCGGCTGGCGATCGATCTCGACACGCTTCGCCCCGGCATGGTCGCGGCCGATGTGGTCTTCAACCCGGTCCGCACCCGTTTCCTGACCGAGGCCGCCTCCCGGGGCTGCCGCCCGCTCGACGGGTTGGGCATGCTGGTCAATCAAGGCATCGTGGGCATCCAGTACTGGACGGGCATCGACCCCGACGCCGGGGTCATGCGCCGTGCCCTGGAGTCGGCCATGGGCGTATGAGCCTGCCGAGTCCGCCCGTGTCGACGAGTCCGGTGAATCCCCCGCTGTTGTCGCTGACCGGGATCGTGAAATCCTTTCCGGGCGTGCGGGCCCTGCGTGGGGTGGACCTGACGGTGCACGCCGGCGAGGTGCTGGCGGTGCTCGGTGAGAACGGCGCGGGCAAGAGCACCCTCATGAAGGTGATCGGGGGCGTCCATGCCCCGGACGCCGGCACGCTGGTCCTCGAGGGCCGTGAGAGGCGGTTCCAATCCCCGCAGGAGGCCCGCCAGGCCGGCGTGGCGGTGATCCACCAGGAGTTCAACCTGGTCCCGGCGCTCACGGCGGTGGAGAACATCTTCCTGGGCCAGGAGGAGACTTCCGGTGGCTTCGTGGCCCGTCGCCAGGAACGGGAACAGGTGGCGGCCCTGTTTCAACGGATGGGCGTCGACGTGGATCTGGACACGCCCTGTCGCCGGCTCAGCACCGCCCAGCAGCAGCTGGTCGAGATCGCCAAGGCCCTCATCCACCGGGCCCGGATCCTGGTCATGGACGAGCCCTCGGCCGCGCTGACCTCCCACGAGGTGGAGAGGCTCTTCGCCCTCATGCGGGAGTTGCGGGACCAGGGGATGGGGATCCTCTACATCAGCCACCGGTTGGAGGAGGTGTTCACCATCGCCGACCGGGTCACCATCCTGCGCGACGGGGTCCATGTCTCCGACGGCCCGATCCGGACGATCACCCGCGACCAGATGATCGAACGCATGGTGGGTCGACCGCTCGACCAGGAGTTCCCGCCCCGCCGCGTGACCCGGGGCGCTCCTCGGCTCCAGGTGTCCGGCCTGCGCCGGGGAAAGGCCGTCCAAGGCGTGTCCTTCGAGGTGCGCCGGGGCGAGATCCTCGCGCTGACCGGATTGGTCGGGGCGGGCCGCACCGAGACGGTCCGGTTGGTGTTCGGTGCCGATCCCAGGGACGCCGGGGAGATCCGGCTCGATGGCCGGGTGCTCGACCTCCGCTCACCGCGCGACGCCATCGAGGCCGGGATCGGGCTCTTGACCGAGGACCGCAAGCTGCAAGGACTGGTGCTGAGGCATTCCGTCCGGGAGAACTTCGGCCTGCCCAACCTGCGGCGGTGGTGCCGTCGGGGCTTCGTGCAGCGGCGGCGGGAACGCTCCGAGTTGGACCGCTACATCGCGGCCCTGCGCATCCGCCTGTCCGATCCGGAGGTGCGGGTCGGCAACCTCTCGGGCGGCAACCAGCAGAAGGTGGTCTTGGCCAAGTGGCTGGCCCGCGACTGCGAGGTGCTGATCTTCGACGAGCCGACCCGGGGCATCGATGTCGGCGCGAAGCACGAGATCTACCTGCTGATGAACGAACTGGTCGCCGCCGGGAAATCGATCCTCATGATCAGCTCCGAACTGCCGGAGGTGCTCGGGATGGCCGACCGGATCCTGGTGATGCACGAGGGCCGGATCACCGGCGAGATCACCGAGGTGGCCCAGGCCACCCAGGAACAAATCCTCCGATTGGCCCATCTCTGAACCCATGAAACCTGCACGATGGCTGGCCGACTATGGCATGATCCTGGTCCTGGGCGTGCTGTGCGCGTTTTTCAGCGCGGTGACCACCAGCGAGCAATCGCCGACCGGCGAGGCCGCCGCGGGTCAGGTGGTCGGGGCCGTGTTGAAGGCGATGCCTCAGGGGGCCCGCGTGTTCGTCGTCGCCAGCGACCAGCCTGGAGACGCGGCCTTCGCGGCCCGCGTCGAGCGCGACCTGAAGGCCGCCGGCGCCCAGGTCCTCGCGTCGGTGACCGGTGAACCACGCGGCGCGCGCGAGGCCCTGCAGAAGATCCAGGCGGCCGGAGGGTCGATCGACGTGGTCGCCGCCACCCGCGTGGCCGGAGGCTGGCGGGTCTTCACCGACCTCGGCTCCGATTTCCCGTCGCTGGGATCGCCCCGCGTGATCACGCCCGCCAGCTACCGGTGGCCGAATTTCCTCAAGTCCGAGAACCTCCTGAACATCGCCAACCAGATCGCCGTGATCGCCATCGTGGCCATCGGCATGACCCTGGTGATCATCACCGGCGGCATCGATTTGTCCGTGGGGAGCCTCATCGCGTTGTCGGCCGTGCTGGCGGCCGGATTCATCCGCGACCGGGCCGGCGGTGTGAGCGCCTCCACCGGTGGCATGATGCTGGGGTGCCTGCTGGCGATCCTGGTGTGCGGGGCCGTCGGCGGCTTCTCCGGCCTGATGATCACCCGTTTCGCCATCCCGCCCTTCATCGTGACGCTGGCCATGATGCTGGTGGGCAGTGGCCTGGCCTACCTGCTGGCCCAGGGCCAATCCATCTATCAGATCCCCGATGCCTTCGTCTGGCTCGGACGCGGTGCGGACCTCTTCGGCCTGCCCAATGCCGTGGTGCTCATGCTGGGGCTGTATGCCGTGGCCCACGTGCTCATGTCGCGCATGAAGCTCGGTCGCTACCTCTATGCCGTGGGCGGCAATGCCGAGGCGGCCCGGCTCTCGGGCGTGCCGGTCCGACGGGTGCTGCTCTTCGCCTACGTGTCCAGCGGCCTCCTGGCCGGGGTGGGTGGGGTGGTCATGGCCTCGCAGCTCAAGAGCGGATCGCCCACCTATGGCGCCATGTACGAGCTGTACGTGATCGCCGCCGTCGTCGTGGGCGGCACCAGCCTCAGCGGGGGCGAGGGCCGGATGCTCGGCACCCTGACCGGCGCCTTCACCATCGCCGTCATCCAGAATGGCATGAACCTGACCAACGTGGAGAGCTACACCCAGAAGGTGGTGCTCGGGTTGGTGATCCTGGGGGCCGTGCTCCTCGACAAGCTCCGGCAGGGACGCGGGGTCCGCTGAACCGTTGGAACCCGACGCCTCCTTTCCAAACCGATCTTCCTTTTTCCCCGCTTCGAACCCTCCCGTCCCATCCTGTGAACATCCCTTTTCGGAACACCCTCTTCGCGTTGGCCTTCGCCCTGGTGACCACCGCGGTGGCGCGCGCGGCCGACGACCTGCTCATCGCCGACTTCGAGGGCCCCGACTACGGTGGCTGGAAGGCCATGGGTGAGGCCTTCGGTGACGGCCCGGCCCGTGGCACGCTGCCCGGCCAGATGCGGGTCGATGGCTTCGAGGGCAACGGTCTGGTGAACACCTTCCGCGGCGGCGACGACTCGATGGGCACCCTCACCTCGCCGCCCTTCCGCATCGAGCGGCGCCACCTCGCCTTCCTCATCGGCGGGGGCAAGAACGAGCAGAAGCTCGCCCTGCAATTGCTGGTGGATGGCCGGGTGGTCCGCTCGGCGACGGGTCCGAATGACCGCAGCGGCGGCAGCGAGAGCCTGGAACCCGGGTCCTGGGAGGTCTCCGACCTGATGGGCCGGACGGCTTCCATCCGCATCGTCGACGAGGCCAAGGGCGGGTGGGGCCATCTCAATGTCGATCACCTGCGCCAGACCGATGTCCGGCCGAAGGGCCCGCAGATCGATGTCGAGCGTTCCATCGCCGTGACCGCGCGCTACCTGCACCTGCCCATCCGCCATGGCGCCCCGAAGCGGGTGGTCACGCTGCGGGTCGATGGCCAGACGATCGTGCGCAACGACATCGAGCTGGCCGACGGCCCCGCCGACTGGTGGGCGCCCATGGACGTGTCGGCCTGGCGCGGGCGGACGGTGACGCTGCACGTGGACCGCTTGCCGGCCGAGTCCACCGCGCTGGCCTCGGTCGGGCAAGGGGATGAGATCCGCGATGCCGACACGCTCTATGCCGAGCGCCTGCGCGGGCAGTTCCACTTTTCGCCCAAGCGTGGCTGGAACAACGACCCGAACGGGATGGTCTTCTTCCATGGCGAGTACCATCTGTTCTTCCAGCACAACCCCTATGGCTGGGACTGGGGCAACATGCACTGGGGCCATGCCGTCAGCCGCGATCTCGTCCATTGGCAGGAGCTGGGCGACAAGCTCCTGCCCGACGACCTCGGGCCGATGTTCAGCGGCAGCGCCGTGGTGGACTGGAAGAACACCAGCGGCTTCGGCAAGGACGGAAAGCCCCCGCTGGTGCTCATCTACACCGCCGCCGGCAATCCCACGGTGCAGTGCCTGGCCTACAGCACCGACGGCCGTACCTTCACCAAATACCCGGGCAACCCGGTGCTCAAGCAGATCACCGGCGGCAATCGCGACCCCAAGGTGATGTGGCACGAGCCCTCCCAGCGTTGGGTGATGGTGCTCTACGTGGAGTGGCAGAAGAAGCACACCATCCACTTCTTCCATTCGCCCAATCTCCGCGATTGGACTCTGGGCCAGATCGTCGAGGGCGATGCCACCGGCAAACCCTACCTTTATGAATGCCCCGATTTCTTCGAGCTGCCGGTCGATGGCGACCCGAACCGCCGGAAGTGGGTGCTGCTGGCCGCGAACAGCGCCTATGCCGTGGGTACCTTCGATGGCGCACGCTTCGTGCCGGAGCAGTCCAATTTGACCGGCCATCGGGGCAAGGGCTTCTACGCGCCACAGACCTTCAGCGACCTTCCCGCCTCGGACGGTCGCCGCATCCAGATCGGCTGGTTCCAGACCGCCACCAAGGGCATGGCCTTCAACCAGTCCATGACCGTGCCGCTGGAGCTCCGGTTGCTGGGCACGGCGGACGGGCCCCGGTTGACCTTCACCCCCGTGCGTGAACTGGAGGCGCTGCGGAGCTCAACCGTTTTCCAGGCGCCGGGTCCCGTCGATCTGGCCATCGGGGCTCCCAATCCCCTGGCCGCGGTCGCCGCGGAATTGCAGGAGGTCCGGGCGGTGATCCGGCCCGGAGACGCGACCGAGGTGGCCTTCACCGTGCGCGGGGTTCCGGTGACCTACGACGTGAAACGCCAGGAACTCGTCGTCGATGGCCACCGCGCTCCGGCCCCGTTGCACCAGGGAAGCCTCGACCTGACCGTCTACTGCGATCGCACCGGCCTCGAGGTCTTCGCCAGCCGTGGCCTGTGCTACGTGCCGATGCCCGTGCCGCCCAAGGCCGGGGATCTCTCGCTGTCGGTCCGGGCCGTGGGCGGTCCCGTCCGGTTCGAGCGGCTGGAGGTCCATGGACTCCGTTCCGCGTGGAAGGCCCGCTGACGACGCAACGATTCCACCGCCCACCCGCGTGATCCCCAAATCCCGCCCGTTCCTCTGCATCGGCCTCGGCGAGGTCCTCTGGGATCTCCTGCCGACGGGTCGCCAATTGGGCGGAGCGCCGGCGAACTTCGCCTACCATGCCCATGCGTTGGGTGGCGAGGGCAGGGTGATCTCACGGGTCGGGTCGGATGACCTCGGCCGGGACCTCCTGCAGCGCCTGGGCGGTCTGGGGCTTTCCACGGCGGGCGTCTCCATCGACCCCGTCGCCCCCACCGGGACCGTGAGCGTGGCCTTGGACCCCTCGGGTCAGCCCGCCTACACCATCCATCCCGACGTGGCCTGGGACTTCCTGGAGGCAGGCCCCGGGGTGTTGCAGGTCGCGGCCGGGGCCGATGCGGTGTGTTTCGGGACCTTGGCGCAACGTCACCCCGTGGCCCGCGAGTCCATCCGGCGCGTGCTGGAAGCCACCCGGCCGGAGGCCCTGCGGGTCTTCGACCTCAACCTGCGTCAGCGGTTCTGGTCGCCGGAGGTGATCCTGGAATCCTTGGAAGCCGCCAATGTGCTCAAGCTCAACGACGAGGAGTTGCCGGTGTTGGCCGAGGTGCTGGGAGGTCCGGGCCCCGGAGCCAATCCCGGTGCCTTCCTTGCCCGGACGGCCGAGCGGTTCGATCTCCGGGCGGTCGCGCTGACCCGGGGAGCCCGGGGCAGCCTGCTGTGGAGTGGCGGCCGATGCGTGGACAGGCCGGGCTCGGTGGTCGAGGTGGTCGACACCGTGGGAGCGGGCGACAGCTACACGGCCGCCCTGGCAATGGGTCTCTTGGTGGGTCATCCGCCAGGGGAGATCGTCCGCCTCGCGCACCGGGTCGCCGATCATGTGTGCACCCGGCCCGGGGCCACACCACCCATGCCGGAGAGTTTCGCCAGGGGGTTCATCCCGGACCGAAGCACCGTCGGGTGAGGGGAACCGATCGGGCCCCGTTGCCGCAGGGGTGTCTGCAGGAGAACTGAGGGAGGAACCGGGGCGAGCCAAACCAGAAGGAGCCAAGCCGGGGGGGGAACCATGGTGCGCGGGGCGGGGGTCGAACCCACAACCTTCGGCTTCGGAGACCGACGCTCTATCCAATTGAGCTACCCGCGCAACCGAGACGTTGACCTTAGGAACCCGCCCCCGACTGGGCAACAGTTTGTTCAGCACGCGTTTTCCGCCGATCTCGTGGGCGATGGCGAGGTGCTTCGGGTCGTTGCCTCGGATCCTTGGTTCCCGCCCTCGTCGACGGCCGTGCATCGCGACGGACGGATGGCCAGTCTCCGCCCCGTCGCAATGTCGGATGGACAACGGCGGCCGCCTGCCGGTTGATGGGCGCATGATCCGGACGTTGTTCCATCGGTCTGCGCGACTCGTGACCTTGATCGGCCTGCTCTCGGTGGTCGCCGGCCCATCGACAAGGCTTCGGGGAGCGGAGGTCCGGCCCGAGCGCGTGCCGGGAGGGGGCCTCCAACCGGATGCCCGCGTGGATGCCGAGGGTCGGGTGCGACTGGTCTATCTCAGCGGCGACCCCCAGGCGGCGGACATCCATTGCGTGAGCCGCGGGCCCGGACGTGGCGCGTGGTCACGGCCGCAGACGGTCAACTCCCAGGCCGGTGCCGCCGTGGCCCTCGGCACCGTGCGAGGGGCCCGGGTGGCTCTCGGCGGCGGAGGGATCCTGCACGTGGTCTGGAACGGTTCCTCAAAGCTGCGGCCGACCGCCTCCGGTTCAGCCCCGCTCCTCCATGCGCGGTCGAAGCCGGGAGCGGATGGTTTCGAGCCCCAGCGCGCCATCGGTGGGATGACCCGTCACCTGGACGGCGGCGCGGCCGTGGCAGCCGACGGTCGGGGAACTGTCTGGGTGGTCTGGCATGCCGCCCTGCCGACCCCTCCGCCCGAGGGGGATGACGAGACCCGTCGGGCCGTCTTCCTGGCCGTCTCCCGCGACGAGGGCCGCACCTTCGATCCGCCGCGCCGCATCGATCCGCCTGGCATGGGTGTCTGCGCCTGCTGCGCCCTCGACGCGGGGTTCGGGCCCGACGGCTCCGGTTGGGTGCTCGTGCGCGGGGCCGCCGGCAAGACCCAGCGGGGCATGCGCCTGCTCAAGGCCCGTGCGGGTTCGCTGGAGTTCCAGACCACCGCCCTCGACGCCTGGGAGCTGAACCAATGCCCGCTCTCGACCAGCCGACTGGGTTGGGCCCAAGGCTCGGCCCTGGCGGTGTGGCTCTCCGAGGGGCGCATCCGGTGCGGACGCCCGGGGGCCGCCGATCCGGTCCGTGCCGTCTCCGAGCCGGGCCGCAAGGCCAACCACCCGGTGGTGGTGCCGCTCGAGGGAACGGATTCCGTGCTGGTCGCCTGGACCGAGGGCACGGGCTGGCAACGGGGCGGTGAGCTGGCCTGGCGCACCGTCGGACTGAACTCATCGTCACAGGACTCGCCCGTGCAACGCCTTCCCGGGGTGCCTGTCTGGGGTTCCGTCGCCGCCTGGCGGGAGTCCGACGGCTCGGTCACCGTCCTGTATTGATCCATCCACAAACCGGGAGAGCCGGAGGCCTGAAGATGGGCCTCCAGGCCTGCGGGTGGCGGCCCTCCCGGGGATGTCAGGATGCGTCCGTGTCCCCGGGCCCTTGGTCGCTGAATGCCCAGGTGGTCAACGGGTTCCGAAGCTCTCGCGGACGAAGGCCACCGCCGGGGCCGGATCGTCAAGACCATGCGGATGGTGGCCGACACCGGGCTTGTGGATGACCTCCATGCGGCCGCCAAGGGCCCGGTAACGGGATGCCACCACCGCGGTGTTCTCGGCCACGGGCACGACGTCGTCGGTGTCCCCGACCACATGGAGGAGCCGCACCTTCGCCTTGGCCAACGGGGCCAGTTGGTCCACGGGGTTCCCCGTGAAGACCAACGCCTCCGCCTCGGTCGCGAAGCCGTAGTGGCGTTGCAGTTGGGTCCAGTCACCCGGGCTGCCCTTGCCCGTGCCCTTGCCGCCGGGCCAGCTCTTGAAATCGCACACCGGCGCGTCGCCATAGATGCAGGCCACCCGTTCCGGATGCCGGGCTGCCCACCGGTAGGCGTAGAGCCCACCCCTGCTGATGCCCACGAGGGCCGCCCTGGGCCCGAGCCCGCCGCGCCGAAGCGCCTGATAGAACGCGTCGAACTGCTCGAGGGCCCGCGGGGACCCGAAGGTGTTGCCCACCTCCAGATGGACGTGGTGGAACCCCTGCTCGAGAAGTTGCAGCACCCCGGTCCGTTCCGTGAAGGCATCCGGGAACTCCAGGCACCAGGTCCAGGGCTTGCCCGGCGCGGCCTGCCGGGGCTCGACGACCCAGCCGGTGGCGCCATCCACGGTGAACCGGTGGCGCACGAACCCGCGCCAGCGGTCCTGGCGGGCACCGGGCCAGGGCGCCGGCGTGGAAGGGTCCTGGGCGGCCGTCGTGGCCGGAGCCGTGGAGGAATCCGTCGGGTCGGTCCCGAGGAGAGGGGAGGCGATCACGAGGCCAGCGAGGCCGAGCCACAATGCGCGGTTCATGGGATGGGCCGGGAGTCTTTGCCCGTCGGTTCATCGTGTCCATCGTCCACTGGCACCTCCCGACCTTCCGGGCTCCCCCTCGCCCGTGGCGACGGTTCCGCCGGGACCCGGGTGCGTGCCCGGGAAAGCGTTCGGTGAGCCGGTGACTTTGGTGAATCCCCGACAAAATCGTTGACGAGGAGGGTGCTTTGCGAACACCTTCCGCTCCCCAACGCGGGGGTGTAGCTCAACTGGTTAGAGCGCTGCCCTGTCACGGCAGAGGTTACGGGTTCGAGCCCCGCCACTCCCGCCACTTTTCCCGCGGAACAACCGGCCCCACAGGCCGGTTTTTGTTTTTCCGGTTTTTGCCTCTCCGGGATCCGGATCGGCCGTGCGCCAAGGCCTGCAGTTCTCAACCCGCCGGGATCGATCCTCCGCCCGTCCTCCGGCGACCGACCGACACCCGGCCCAAGGACCGATGGGGGGACAGCTCTTTGGACAGGTTTCGGGTTCGGTTCGGGCCCTGTGGTTCCCGCCGCCGATTTGACAATTCCCTGACGAATCGGCTGCCGCCCGCAGGCAGGATGGGTCTACAACCTTCGAAGACAATCCCAGCCCATCGAATGTCGAGTTCAGTCAACTGGAGAGACGGACTGTTGTTCCTGGTGATCGCGGGCCTCCTGGTCGCCGGCGGAATGCTCGGTTGGGACCGCATGCCTCGGAGGCACCCGCGCCCGGGATCTCTGGCCTCCAGGAGTTCTTCGAGGTGGACGGCGCTGCTCGTGCTGATGCCGGTGGCCATCCTGGCCGTGGTGGGGTGGATCGCCGTCGTCCGGGACCGCGTCTCGGTGGAGGACGAGACCCGCCGGGAGGCGGCACGGTGGGCCCGGCATTTCTCGGCCCTGTTGAGGGTGTCTTGGCCGTCATGGCTGGGAACGCTGGAGTCGGAATTCGGGGCCCTGAAGGACGGGAACCGCTTCGAGTGGAGGTCCGCCGATCCCGCCTACCGGCCGCATCCCGGGACGGAGGATCGACTGAGGGTGGAGGATCTGAACCTGATGGCTGAGCTGAAGGTGGATGATGGCCTTTCCCGCGTCTTTCGGACATCCCACGGATGGTGGTTTCCGAACACATTCCTGGGGAGTCCTGTCCAAGTGGTCGCGAACTCCCGGGGATTGGTGCAACCCCCGGGGTATCCCAAGGTCCCGAAACCCCCGGCCTGGGTTCTGGAGCTTTCGCCCCGGGTCCGGGCCGCCTTGGAGCGACTGCAGGATTCCGCGCCGTTGTCGCCGCAGGAGATGGAAGCCGAATTGCGCGCGGTCCGGGCCGAGTCCAAGGATCTCTCGGTGGATCATTGGGCGAGGTTCCTGACGCTCCGTCGGGCACCCGAAGGGCTCTCAACCGTGCGGGACGACTTGTTGGACCTGGGGTTGAGCGCCGTGACGCATCGGGTCGAATCGATCTCCGGGCTGCCGCTGGGAGCCCTGGCCTATCAGGAAGTCGTGAGGCGGGCCGGTTCTCCCTCCGAAGAAGAGGAAGAATTGGAGCTGCTTCGAGGCCTGACCTTCCGGCAACCGAGCGTCATGACTGATGCGTTGTTGAGATCTCATCCGCCGCCGCTGACTTCCATCGCGCGACCGTTTGAAGAACTCAGCAAGACCCCGATGGGTCTGCTGCTGGCATGGTCTTTGGACGAGCGATCCCGCCAACTGCACAGGATGTGGGCCATCCGCCCCATCGATTCCACAGGCTCCCAGAAGATGGGTTGGGTGTATTGGGGCCGGGAAACGTGGTGGGGGTTCGCCGACGAAGGGACCGATGCGCAGCAGGTGACCTTCTTTTCATCCGAGAGCCTTGGTTGGGCGGCGTTCATGGCGCTCAAGAACCAAGCCTGGGCGCAGGAACCGGGGCAGGAGGCGAAACCGACCCTTCCCGCGGGGTGGACCCTTTCCGTGGAATGGGAGGGACGCCGACTGCCCTTTCCGATGTTTCCCAAGGCGTCAAGGTTGCCCGTGCTCGCCGAGGAAGCCGGGATCGTCGGGGGTGACCGGTGGAATCCGAAGTCCGGTCAGGTCAAGGTCCTCGAGGGCCTCGATCGTCCCAACTTCGTGGTCCGGATCCACCTCAGCGATCCTGACGTCGTCTTCGCCGCGCAGCAGCGACGGCAGTGGCTCTTCGGCGGGATCATCCTGGCGGCGGCAGCGGTGGCGGGATTGGCGGCCTGGCAGATGCAGCGCTTGATCCAGCGCCAACAGGCGCTCAACGAGGAGCAGTCGAACTTCATTGCCAGCGTGTCCCATGAGCTGCGTGTCCCTCTGGCGAGCCTGCGCCTCTTGGCCGAGGGCCTGGCTTCCGGTCGGGTCGCCGAGCCCAACCAGCGCCGCCAGTACGCCGGCCTGCTGCTTCAGGAGACCCGTCGCCTCGGACGGTTGGTGGAGAACGTCCTCGATTTCGGGCGCATCGAGCAGGGGCGGAAGGAATACCAGTTCGAGCCCACCGACCTCGTCCGGCTCGTCTCGGCCACGGTGCGCTCCTTCGAGCCGCTCGCCGCCGAGCGCCAGGTCCACATCGCGTGGACGGAGCCGGCCGATTTCCAGCCCCGCGGCGGATCGGAGGCCGTGATCGAGGTGCTCGCCGACGGCGTCGCCCTGCAACAGGCGCTCTCCAACCTCCTCGACAACGCGTTGAAGCACGCGCCCGAGGGCAGTGCCGTGACGGTGCGGGTCGAGACCTGGCGCGCGGCGCCCGGTGAGCCGTCGTCACCCTCGGCGGGTCCGTCGTCGGTGGTGCGGATCTCGGTGCGTGACACCGGTCCGGGCATTC
Organism: Verrucomicrobium sp.; assembly: GCA_021298285.1. Classification (GTDB taxonomy): domain Bacteria; phylum Verrucomicrobiota; class Verrucomicrobiia; order Limisphaerales; family UBA9464; genus SXXZ01. Next base: position 1,623 of record JAJTFN010000035.1, on the reverse strand, counting down.
CCCCGGAAGACCGTCAGAGGGTCTTCGAGCGCTTCTTCCGGCGCGGCTCGGAACTCCGGCGCGAGACCCAGGGTGTGGGACTCGGCCTGGCCATCGTGCGGCACATCGTTGGCGCCCATCGGGGCCGGGTGTGGGTCGACGACACGCCGGGCCCGGGGGCCTGCCTCGTGATGGAATTGCCCTGGGAGGAGCCTTCCCGCACACCATGGATCGCGGCGTCAGATCCGTCGCCGACAGATCCCGGCCCTGCGTCGGACGTTGCATCCGATGCGCACCCGGGATCGGATCCCACCGCCTGAAGGCTTGAACCGTCGAACCGGAACCCGCCCCGACGATGTCCCGCATCCTGATCATCGAAGACGAGCCGGCCATGCGCACGGTGCTGAGCGACTTGCTCGTGTCGGAGGGGTACCGGGTGATCACCGCCGCGCAGGGGGCCGAGGGCCTCGAGCGGGCTCTGGCCGAGCAGCCCGACCTGCTCCTGCTCGACGTGATGATGCCCCGCCTCGACGGGTTCGCCCTCGCACGCGAGGTGCGTCGCCTGGGGCGTGCCGTGCCGATCCTCATGCTGACGGCCAAGGGTCGCGTGGAAGATCGCGTCCGGGGCCTGGACTCCGGTGCCGACGACTACCTGGTCAAGCCCTTCAGCGGCGACGAATTGCTGGCCCGGGTGCGGGCGCTCCTGCGGCGGTTCCATCGCGGTGCGGCGGCACCCACGGAGCTGCAGTTGGGCGAGGTGACGGTGGACTTCGCCCGGTTGGAGGTTCGTCGTGGCGGCCGACCGCTGCACCTCACCGCCAAGGAGTTCGGCCTCCTGCGCCTGTTGGCCGAGACCCCGGGCAAGCCGGTCTCCCGCGAGCGGTGTCTGGACGTGGTCTGGGGTGTCGCAGCCTTCCCAACCACCCGGACGGTCGACACCCACATGGCCAGCCTGCGCGCCAAACTCGAGCCCGGATCGCCCGGGGGCGGGGCCGCGAAATTCCTCAAGACCGTGCATGGGGTCGGCTACCGTCTGGATCTCGGGCCGGACACGGCGACGGATCTCGACCCGGGGCCTGGTTTGGCGCCAGGCCGCCGATCCGATCACGAACCGGAGGCGGCACCCCAGCGACCCGAAGCGACACCCATGTCCCGAAACCATGCCGCCTCGCGGTCCGGAAAGGGAGGGAAGCCGTGACTCGGCGGTGCGATCCCCGACGTGGCGAGACCGTCCCGGGCCGCTTGGGTTCGCATCGCTCCCGATGTTGCCGTTCCCTGACACTTCCACCCGTGGCCGTGGGCATTCTGTCTCCATGAATCCCTTGCGTATCCCATCGCTGATGTCGGCATTTCTGGGCCTCATGCTGACGCTCCGGGCCGCAGATCCACTGACCGAGGCCTTCCAGCGAGGCCTGCTCGCCGAGGAGACCCGCGCCGATTTCCAGGCCGCCAGCGAGGCCTATGGCGAGGTGATCCGCTTGGCTGACGCGCAGCGCGACCTCATCGCCACGGCCTTGTTCCGCTTCAGTGAATCCCAACGCCGACTGAGTCGCACCAATGACGCCATCGCCGGCTACCGCCGCCTCATCCGCGAATTCAGCACCCAGACCAACCTCGTCACCCTCGCCACCGCGCGACTGCAAG
>JAJTFN010000179.1 GCA_021298285.1 Verrucomicrobium sp. | reverse complement strand
TTCTGGCGCCCCCAAGAGGAACTGCCCGCCCACCGTCCTGGACACACAGTGGTACACCGCCCCCTCCACCTTGATCCGCCCCTTGCGCATCCCCGAACCCTGCCCACCCACCACGTCCCCGTCAACTACATTGAACCTGTCACCATGTTTTGATTTGGATGTTTGAGCGGGATGGAGTTGGATGAAGACATGAATCTAGAGGGGACTCCGGCTGCTTTGGGTTACCGCATGCCGGCCGAATGGGAGACTCATTCCGGGACCTGGCTGACTTGGCCGCGCCCGGAGGGCATCAGTTTCCCGGACAAGTACGACACGGTGCCCGACGTCTACGCAGCGTTCATCAAGGCGCTGGTGGAGGTCGAGGCGGTGCACATCAACGTCTGGAATGCGGACAAGGAGGATTGGGTCCGGGGGCTGCTGACGGAACGCAATACACCGCTGAAGCGGGTGAGTTTTCACCACTTCCCCGCCTACGAACCCTGGTGCCGGGATCACGGACCGATCTTCCTGGTCAGGGATGATGGGGGATCCAGGGATCGCGCGGTCGTGGACTGGGATTACAATGCCTGGGGAGGAAAATACCCCCCATTCGATTTGGATGATGCGGTGCCCCGTCATGTCGCGGCGCTGCGAAATCTGCCGCTGTTCTCTCCCGGGATGATCCTCGAGGGCGGCGCCATCGAGGTGAATGGCGCAGGCACACTGCTGACCACCGAGGCGTGCCTGCTCAACCCGAACCGGAATCCGCATCTGAACCGGGACGCGATCGAGGCGCGATTGCGGGACTTCTTGGGAGTACGGCAGGTCCTTTGGCTGGGTGATGGGATCGTGGGCGACGATACCGATGGACACGTTGATGACATCGCCCGATTCACCGATCCGACAACCGTCGTGACCGTGGTCGAGGAGGACCCGTCGGATGCCAACTATGGGCTGCTTCAGGACAATCTCCAACGACTCCGGTTGATGAAGGATCAGGATGGCCGCCCGCTGAGGATCGTGGAACTGCCGATGCCCGGGGTGGTTGAACACGAGGGACAACGCCTGCCGGCCAGCTACGCGAACTTCTACATCGCCAATGGCCGGGTGCTGGTCCCCACCTACCGCCACGCGAACGACGCCAAGGCGCTGGATCTCCTGCGCCCGTTGTTCCCGGGGAGAGAGGTCATCGGGATCGATTCGACGGAATTGATCTGGGGTCTCGGATCATTCCATTGCATCTCGCAACAGGAACCCTCAGGGGGACTTTTGACTCCGGGATAGACCGCCATCGAGCAAGGGGCTGGACCCTTTCCCGGACGGCCGCAGGTTTGGCAACATTTCAGGGATCACACCTCCCCGGCTCCCTCCCTCAGCCCACCATCCGACACGGCGGACCGCCCTCGGGGGCGGGACTCCAAAACGGACGGTCAACGGACGCCAACGGCGCTGCCTTGGGGCCAACGCACGGGCGACGGAAGCCGAGCGGCCCGTTGGGCACCACTCCCGACAGCAACCGGCACGGGACGCTGCGCCTGGGCCCATCCAATGCCCTGCCCGGTGCGCACGCCGGGTCCAGACGGCGCCGCCACCCATCCTTGACCTCCACCTGGCGCTCCCTGAAGAGCACCAGGCATCGTCGCCAGCGCGGGATTGACCGGATTCAGGGGCAGGCCCCCGGCCGCGAAGAATTGGGAGGCGGTCTGGCCGGCCATCAAGTTGGGCGTCCGCCGCGTCACCCCACGGATTCCTTGGGCCCACCCGGAGTTCGCAACGATCAGAGTCAGACCCACAGCCAGCATCCATGACCGGTTCATGGATTCTCTCTGACACCAGCATCTCTTGATGGCAATCGGTTTTTCTGGCTTCAGACGAGGTGACACCCTGCCAGGGCCCCGCATCGACCCAGATGGCTTTGGATTCCCGTCGGTGAATTCGTTGGCCGCCGGGTGGCCCTGCGCAATGGCGCCCCGAAACGAACGCGACGTCCCGAGGACCAGTCATCCGGCGCGCTGGAGACCTCAACCGAGCGCCCGGCGAGCCGCCTCGAAGACGTCTTTCACCGGCACACCGGCCATGGCTGCGACACTGCGGCAGGATTCGTACTCCGGTGCCGCCTGGACCACCTGGCCATCCAGCAATCCCCGCTTGACCTGCACCGAGCCGAAGGCGGTCTTCACGACAATGTGGTCACGCTTCAGCTTGCGCCGCTGCGCGGTCGTTCGGCGCACCCCGAAAGCCGAGGTTTCGACGAGGAGGAATTCGGTGAACCGATCGGCTTCGGCCGGGGCGCACAGGAGGCTCAGGAGAACCCCGGGGCGCTGCTTCTTCATCTGGATGGGAGTGTGGAATGCATCGAGAGCCCCCATCCGAAGGGCCTTCTCCAGTACATGACCGAGGATTTCCCCGGAGATGTCGTCCAGGTTGGTCTCCAACACCGACACTTCGTCGATCTCCCAGTCGCGCACGGCCGAGGTCTCCAGACCATCCCCAAGGATGACCCTCAGCACGTTGGGCCGGGTCTTGTTTTCGCGGGTCCCCAGTCCATAGCCGATGCGACGGGCTCGGACCTCCGCCATTGGGCCGAATGTCTCGGCGAACTCCGCCAGGATCGCCGCGCCGGTCGGCGTGACCAATTCATGGGGTTCGTCGCATTGGGTCACCCCGATGCCTCGGGCGCCAAGAATCTCCAGGGTTGCCGTCGTCGGGATCGGAAACCGGCCGTGGGCGCAGTTCACGAACCCGGTACCCTCGACCACGGGACCGCTGGTGACGCGGGGCCGCCCCAGGCGCTCAAGGCAGATGGCCGCGCCGACGATGTCGACGATGGAATCCACCGCGCCAACCTCATGGAAGTGGACCGACTCCGGCGGCAACCCATGCACCTTGCCTTCGGCCACGGCAACCCGATGGAACACGGCAATCGCCTTGGCCTTCACCCAGTCTGACAGGGCGCTGGTCTCGATCAGTTGTCGGATGATGGCAAACGTCCTCTGATGCCCATGCCCATGCTCATGCCCATGCTCATGCTCATGCTCATGCCCATGCTCATGGGCATGCCCATCTCCGTGCCCCTCGCCGTCGAGGTGCACGTCGAACTTCACCCCTTCGATCGATGACTTGTGCCTTCGGGCCGCATGCAGGTGGTAGCCACCCAACCGCAGTTTGCTCAGCTCGCGTTCCAGTTCCCGGATCCCGCTGAAGATGTCCAAATGTAGATGGCTCACGGACATGGACCCTGCCCCATCGCCGCCCAGGAATCAGGCCGAATCCACCGACCAAACCGCCCCCCTACCACTCGGTGCCGGACCAGCCACACCATGGGTGGGGATGTTTCCGCACGGCGCCCCACTCCGCCCCTGCCCGGGGACCAGAGGGACATCACCGGCGCGGCAGATCGGCCAGCCCGAAGATCCGCCGTCGCTCGGCCGGCGAGACCTCCCGCCACCGGCCGGCTGGCAAATCCCCGAGATCGAAGGCTCCGATCCGGACCCGGACCAGACGCAGGGTCGGATGCCCCACGGCCGCGGTCATCCGCCGAACCTGCCGATTCTTGCCCTCGCACAACTCGACGGCGATCCAACAGTCGGGCACGGACTTGCGGAAACGGATGGGTGGCTGCCGCGGAGGCATCACCGGCTGTGGTTCGAGGCGCCAAGCCCTCGCAGGGAGGGTCCGGTGTCCCCGGATCAGCAGGCCGGTCTCCAGCGCGCGAAGGGCGGACGCCTCAGGAATCCGCTCCACCTGAACCCAATAGGTACGACGGTGGCCTGCCTCGGGTTCCAGCAGTCGATGGTTGAGGCCCGCCTCGTCGCTGAGCAACAGCAACCCTTCCGAATCGGCATCCAGACGCCCCAGCGGATACACCCCCGGTGGCAGCCCGAACTCCGCGAGCGTCCGGTGGGGGGAACCATCCGGAGTGAATTGAGAGAGCACTCCGTAGGGCTTGTGGAGCGCGATGAGGCTCAAGACCGCCTCCACCCTCCCTCACGACGCTCGCGCCGGGTGAACAGGCTCTTCACCCACATCACCGCACCCACGACCGCTGCAGCGACGAGTTTCCAGGCTTTCTTGGCAAACAGGAGGATCGGGCCGAACAACCCGAATTTGGCCGCGGCGGCGGCGGCTCCCCCCAGCACCAAGGCCCCGAGCCCGTACTGGGCAATCCGGTCCCCCTGGCGGTACTCGGCGTAGGACTCCCCCTCGACGTAGCGATGGCTCCTAAGGATTTCGCGGAACTGCGGCAACGTGGCATCGACCTGGGCGCGATCCTCAATGAGTGTCACCCCCCTTGCGGCCGAGGAGTCGCACGTTGTAATTGACGAACCTGTCCCCGCCACTCTCGGCCTCGACGCTCCACTCAAGGTTCTTGGTGAGGTCGTTGAAATTGGGGGCCACGTGCCAGCCCACGATCCGGATCGGCGGGGCCCCCCGTTCCTTGCGGGTTTCGTTCATCGCCTCGGTGCCTTCGCGGTAGGTGGCCAGGAGTTTGTCGGCATCGAGGTCCTTCTTCTCGTCGTCCTTCACGTAGCCGATCTCGTCGAACTCGAGGATGACCCACCACCGGTCGCGGACATGCATGAGCAACCCGGACTCCTCACCGCTGGGCCGGTTTCCGGTCGCCTTGAGGAAGTCTCGCGCCGGATCGGCCGGGAGGAATCGGAACCCGGCCGGGATCTGCACCGTCGCACGCCCCGACAACGTGGCGTTGGTGGGGCCGAGCACCCATGGCAATCGATCCAGCGGAGACTTGCCGGCAACCGGAAGTTTTTCCCCCTGGGACTCCTGGGCCGACAACGGACCAAGGCACAGGCAAAGCAGACTGAAGATCAGCGCGCGCAGGACGGTGGTGACGGGATTCATCGGTCTGAGTGGATTTCCGGACGGCTGGTTCCAGCGATGGAATCGGCCGGTGGAGCGGGCACGGATGGCAGGCACATGACCCCCCACAGGGTTGGGGAGACGGCACTTCGCAGGCCCCGCTTTCGCATCCGGAACCCGCCTCGGCCTTGAGCATCAGGAAGCCGCCTGAAATCACCCGGCGGACAGGCTTGCCGGTCTCAGGATCCCGAGACAGGGGCCTGTCGTTCATCGATTGCTTCACCTCGAATCGGCGCACCGGTTCATCAGGCACCGCTGGAATGGTTTCGTACTGGTAGACTGGCATGGCGACAGAGAATGGAGCGCAAGGAATGATCCAGGGCAACCCGAACCCATCGCCCCCGGCGACCGGAGGCTCTTGGGCTCGGATCGCAACCCGTGCGATGTGCCGGCCGGGGGGCTCGGGGGCCTAGAAGGCGTACGACAGCCCCGCCATCAGGCGCAGATCGTTTTCGCGTCGACCCGGCGCGGGAACCGAACGGTAGAAATCCTGGAAGGTGATGTTGGCACTGGCCTTGTCGGTGATCTTGGTGGACAGGCCCAAGGTGAAGTTCATCACGTAATTCCCGAAGTCTTCCACCTGGGGCAGATACTCGAGGGTGTGGATGACCGATGCCCGGTCATTGATCTTCCATTGAACCTCCTCGGCCAGACGAAGGGTGAGGTAGTTGGCGGTTCCGACCCCCTTCAACCGCTCGAAGATGAACGCCGGGCCGGTCTCCACCTTCACCGTCAACCGATCGTTCTTGACGACATAATAACCCAACGCCGGGGCCACGGTGGCACGGTAGTCGATGGAGGCGATGCGGTCCTGCCGGCCATCCGCCCGGAGACCCAGATAGATGCGGTCCGAGAGCATCCGGTTGTACTGCGCGTACACCCCGTAGTTCTGGGCGGTGGTCGTCTCCTTGCGCGTCGTGGGATCGCTGTTCGCGCCGTAGGTCGCGTCAGAACCCAGCGCGATCTCGTTCTTGTCCCACTTGCGCAGCGAATTCAAGGCAGCCCCCACCAACAAGGTGTCGGCATTGCCCTTGGCCACGGCCGCGTTCATGGAGGCCGTGGTCGTCCACGGACTGGGCGGCTTGGCCGCCGGGGCCGGGGCGGCGGCAGGTTTCGGATCCGCCTTCGGAGGTGCTTCCTCGGCAGCCACGGCGCGGCCAGCAAGGGAGACGATGAGCAGCGAAACGAGGGGGGCAACCAGGGAGGATCTCACAGACACCATGACGCAGGATGGTAGGCAATCACCGTCCCCAGACAATGGCCAATCGCACCCAGACATGGCGCGACGGCATTTCGGGCGCTTTCGGGGCTTGTCTTCGGGGCGCTTTCCCGTCATTCCCGGGGCCCCACGATGGAGCTCAAATTCGTTCTGGAGTCCCTGCTGTTCTCCGCCCAGAAGCCACTCTCCCCTCAGGAGCTTCGGGAGGTGCTCCACCGTGCCGCTCAGGAGGAGGAGGCCATCGAACCGGTGCGTGCCCTCCAGAAGCTCGATCTGCGGATCATCGAGGAGGCCCTTGGGATCCTGGAAGAGGAACACCGGTCGGCCGGGCGGAGTTACCGCCTGGTCTGCGTCGCCGGGGCGTGGCAATTCGTCTCGGAACCCGAGTACGCCCCTTGGCTGCGCGCTTTCCTCGGTGCGAAGAACCGTCCGTCCCGATTGAGCCAACCGGCCCTGGAAACCCTGGCGATCGTGGCCTATCGGCAACCCATCACCCGGGCCGAGATGGAGCAGATCCGTGGGGTGGCCGTCGACGGAGTTCTCTCCAGCCTCGTCGAGCGCGGGCTCATCGAACAGGTGGGCCGCGCCGAAGTCGTTGGCCGGCCGATGCAATACGGCACCACGCCGGCCTTCCTGGAGTACTTCGGGCTGTCGAGCCTGGAGGGCCTGCCCGATGCGTCGGAACTCCGCCGCATTCCGGTCCAACGTCCCGAGTCGCTGCTCACCGTCGATCCCGGGCTCGCCACGGCACCGGAGTCGCCGACCCCTGAGGCGACCGCCTCGGAAACCCCGAGCCTGCCGCTCGAGGGGGCACCGCCTGCGACGACCGGATCCGGCGGAACCGGGGACGCCGGACACCCGGGCACGGTCTCGGGTTGATCACCGGTGGCTGGCGACCACCCCACGGGGGCTGGGATTTCCGGCTCCCGGCGGTTCGACGTGTGGCGCCGTTCAACCCTGCGGAGCCGTCTGGGCCGCCGAGCCCTGCGCCGGTTGCACCAAGACCACGGGGATCGGGAACCGCAGTTTCATCACGTCGTCCACCAGCACCTCGATGGTGTAGACGCCGGCGTCCTTGAACTCCACGTTGGCCATGACGCTGACGGTGGTCATCGCCTGGGCGGGGTCGGCCAACTGGAACTTCACGGAGTTCTGGCGGAGGACCGTGTTGCCGTCCGGGGCGATCAGGCGGACCACCTCGGTGAACTGACCGATTCCGGCCACCCACCGGTTGAACACACACAGCTTGAAGGCGGTGATCGGAAGCTGCGGCACGCGCACCAGACCGATGACGCCGATGAGGATGAAGTTGCCGTTGGATTCCTGCTTCACGTCCTCGCAGAGCAGCGAGCACTGGAGGTCGGGAAGGATGCGATTCGGTTTCATGGTGGGTGCGGAGGAGACCAATCCCGGGCCGGCGGGTCAAAGCCAATCGGGTTCGGCGATTCTTCCTCCTATGGTCGATCGATGGGCAAGTCGGACCAGGGAATCGGCGGGAAGGCCTGGCGCGGTGGATTGGCTGCCGGCAGGTCCGGGAGCCAACGCGACATCCCTCAGACCTTGGGGCGCCAGCCCTTGCGGTAGTCCCGGCCCCACAGCGCAGCCGCGTCGCGGTTCGATCGGACAGTCGCGGTCTTCGGGTCGAGATGCAACGTCTGGCCGGTGCGCCAGGCGATGTTGCCCAGGTGGCACAGGAGGGTGCTCTTCTGGCCCTCGGCAATCTCTGAGTTGAGCCGGGCGTTGCCTCGGATCGCCTCGATGAAGTTGAGGAAGTGGTCGGAGTCGCGCCGAGGAGCACTCCCTTCCCGGACGGTCCTGCCCTTGCTGTCCCGGTGCTTCCAGCCGCTGTCCACCAGCAGCAGGGAGCCGCCCTCGCCGAGGAACTCGACGCCGACCCCGGCACCGTGTGGGGCCACCGGGTTGCAGCTGTGGCATTCCCAGGTGATCTGGCTCGATCCGAAGTCGAAGGCCGCCATGATCGTGTCGGGGGTCTCCTGGTCATCCCGGAAATAGTGCCGGCCTCCGGTGCAACTCACGCGGATCGGGCAATCCACGCCGAGGCCCCACCGGGCGAGGTCCAGGAAATGCGGCCCGTTGTTGGCCAGCTCACCACCGCCCCAGTGCCATCGCCAGTGCCAGTTGTAATGCACCACGTTGTCGAGGTAGGGACGTTCCGGCGCAGGGCCCTGCCAGAGGGAGTAGTCGAGCCAGTCAGGCACGGACGCAGGGCGTCCACGGCCGATGCCGGTCCGGTCGGCATGGTACCAACTTCTGGCCGCGTGGGCCTTGCCCAGGATGCCCCCGTGCAGCAGGTCCATCACCTCGCGGACCATCGTCCAGCTTCGGCGCTGGTTGCCCATCTGGACCAGCCGCCGATGTTTGCGGGCGGCCGCGACCATCCATTGGGCCTCGCGGGGATTGTGGCTTCCCGGCTTCTCGACATACACGTGCTTCCCTGCGTCACAGGCCAGGATCGTCGCCGGAGCATGCCAGTGGTTCGGGGCCGCGATGCTGATCGCATCGATGGATCGGTCGTCGAGCATCGTGCGGAAATCGACGACCTCGCGCGGGCGCCGGCCGGTCTTCTTCTCGACCCAATCGGCCGCCTCGGCGGCGGCGCGGCGGTCCACGTCGCAGACGGTGCCGATGTCGCACCCGGGAACCGTGAGAAACCCTTCCAGGTGTGCCCTGCCCCGGTGCAGGCCCATCACGCCGACCACCACCCGGTTGGCCGGTTGCTGCGCCCGGAGCCGGGAACCGGCGAGCAGGGATCCGGCCACCCAGGAGGCGCCTTGGACAAACCGTCTGCGAGACAAGGCGGGGGAATCCATGCGGTGGATTGGAACGATCCTGGGACGCGTCGTCGAGAGCGGGTTTGGGTGGGGCGACATCCGGGAATCATCCGTTTCGTCCCGGGAACCCACCCCAGGCATGGAGGGATGGCTCCGATTTGCCGGTTTGGCTTGCGGCCCGGGCGAGGCTCGTCCGAGATCGAGGCCAGTGAAGCTCACGATCTGGTCCAACCACGCCCCGCAACCTGCCGCAGATGCCCTGCTGCGCGCGGAGATCGGGCGACGGGGTCACCGTCTGGTCCAATCGTCCCGATCGTCCCGTTCCGTGCTGCTTCCCGGCGAGCCGGATCCGGAACTTTCCGGGGCGGACATCGCCTACGGTCAACCAGCCCCCGACGATGTCATGTCCTACCCGTCGATTCGATGGGTCGCCTTGTCCACGGCGGGATACACGCGATACGACCGGGAGGATTTTCGTCTCGCCCTCGAAGCCCGCGGGACCGCCGTGACCAACGCATCGAGCGTCTTCGCCGACCCATGCGCCCAGCAGGTGATCGCCGGAATGCTGGCATTGGCGCGCAACCTGCCGTCGCAGCTACGCAACCAGGATGGCCCTCGGGAGTGGCGGTACCTCGAGGACCGATTCACCGCCTCGGTCCTGACCGGACAGGCGGTGGTCATTCTTGGCTACGGGGCGATCGGGCGACGCCTGGCGACGCTCCTGGCACCTTGGGACATGAGGATCACGGCATTCCGGCGGCACGCGACCGGAGATGAGACCATCCCGGTGATCACACAGATGGATGAGTTGGAGCAGGCCCTTGGGAGTGCCGACCACGTGATCAACGCGCTGCCCGACTCCGTGGCGACCCGTGGTTTTTTTGATGCCAAGCTTCTGGGCCGTTTCCGCCCGGGAACGCGATTCTACAACATCGGACGGGGGAACACGGTGGATCAGGCAGCCCTGATCCGGGCGCTGGAATCGGGGAGGGTCGGGGCGGCCTATCTGGACGTGATGGATCCGGAGCCACTGCCGCCGGAGCATCCGCTCTGGAAGGCCCCCAACTGCTTCCTGACCTGTCATGTCGGTGGAGGCACTGGTGATCAGGATGAAAAACTGGTCCGACATTTCCTCAGCAACCTTGACCGGTGGACGGCCGGCCAACGGATGCAAGACCGGATCATGTAGCCAGCACCGCGGTTCGCAAAACTTGGAAGCGTCCATCGGCGATCGGGCCGGGCGGAACAACATTCTGCAACGGATTCCGACCAGGCAGGCGGTGGCGCCGAGCGGCGCGTCTGGCAGCAACCGCTGCGCTCCCCGGTTGAGAGAGCGATTGGATGGATCCTGAGGGCATCCCAACCTACCCGACGGCGCGGACGCGGAGGTCGCGGAGGGTGTTGAGGTGAGGCAGCGGCACGGCGCGGATGGGGCGAGCGCCGTCGAGGCGTCGGGGTCCGAAG
>JAJTFN010000178.1 GCA_021298285.1 Verrucomicrobium sp. | reverse complement strand
GCATCCTGTTCATCGTGTGGGTGGCCGCCGTGCGCTACGGGTTCGCAGGTTGATTGGAGTCCTTGAGCAATCGTCGAGAGCGGCCGGGCCTAGGCCGACTCGAGGACGACGTTGGTGTAGATGCGCCGTTCGCCGGTGCGGATGAGGCCGATGGATCCGGGCACCCGGGCCTTGAGGGCGAGGTGGGGCTCCCAGAGCACGGGCGTGCCGCCGAAGGCCGACAGGAACTCGGCGCGCACGGCGGTGTCGTTGTGGTCGTTGAACTCCGAGGCCATCCACACGGGGCCGGCCTTCCAGGTCGCCAGAACCGCCTCGACCACCTGGGGCACGGTGGGGATGCCATAGACCAGCGACAGGTCCACCGTCTCGATGCCGGGCCACGACGGGAACATGGAGTCGGCGATGACCAGCCGGTTGGTGTGACGCACCCGGGCCAGGAGCGCCATCAGGTGGGGATTGAGCAGGCCGCTGCGGATCATGGATCCCAGAGAGGACGGTCGGTCTCCGGGGAAGTCAAGGGGGCCCGGGCGGGGAGGCCGCGAACGGAATCTCCCGGGAATCTCGCGCCCCCCTGAAAGAACCGCCCCGGATCGAGCGAAGGCTGGTTCGAGATGAATCCTCTGAACGACCGTCCCGTCCCGTTGCCTGCCATCCTCGTGCCCCCTCCGCCCGCGGGGCCTCCCCGGACCACCGTCCCGGCCGCCCCGGAACCCGATCCGCGGCGCCCGGACGATCCCTCCGAGGATGATGGTGCCGGGGATGCCGAACCGGCCGTGCCCGCCGGCGCCGTCCTCCCGGTCGGGACAGCCGGACCCGTCGCCGTGGCACCCGTCGCGGCCGACCCACGTCCCACCGGTCCATGCCCGGCCGATCCTGTCCGGCCGACCAGCCTCCGGGCCGTCCCGCTCCCGGAGCGTCCCCGCGAGCGGCTCATCCAGAACGGGCCCGAGCACCTCCAGACGGCCGAGCTCATCGGCCTGCTGCTGCGCACGGGATTGCCCGGGTCCAATGCGGTGGTCCTGGGTCAGTCGCTCCACCGCCACTTCGGCAGCCTGGCCAGCCTCAGCCGCGCCTCCCACGGCGAGCTGGCCCGTTTCCGAGGCGTGGGTCCCGGCAAGGCGGCGATCCTCATGGCCGCCCTCGAGCTCGGCCGGCGGGTCTCCCGCGAGGCGATCGGCAACGCCCCGGTCCTGGACACCCCCGCACGCATCGCCGCGCTCCTGGCCGACACGGCCTCGGGCTGGAAGGCCGAGCGCATGGTCGTGCTCCTGCTCAACACCCGATGCCGGCTCATCCGCATGGAGACGGTCACCGAGGGGCTGGTCGACCAGGTGCTGGTGCATCCGCGCGAGATCTTCCGGCCGGCCATCACGTCCGGTGCCCATTCCATCGTCCTGGTCCACAACCACCCCAGCGGCGACCCCAGTCCTTCCGAGGCCGACATCCGCATCACCCGTGAGATCCTGCGGGCCGGGATGCTGCTGCGCATCGAGGTGCTCGACCACGTGATCCTCGGCCGCCCGTCCGAGCCCTGGGCCAAGGGCTACAGTTCGCTGCGCGAGCTGGGCCACCTGCGGCAGCCCTGAACCCGGGCGCCACCTGCCGCCCAATCGGCGGTGTCCAATCGGCGGTGCCCCGGCGGTCCCGGGGCATTTTGCCTTTTGCCTTTTGGGCCCGGGCCTCCGCAACCTCCGGCCCATGCGCGTACTCACCGGCATCCAGCCGAGCGGCGCCCTGCACCTGGGCAACTACTTCGGCGCCATGCTCCCGGCCATCCAATTGCAGGACGAGGGCGAGGCCTACTACTTCATCGCCGACTACCACTCGATGACCTCGCTGACCGACGCGGCAAAGCGCCGGCAGTACACGATGGACGTCGCGCTCGACTGGCTGGCCGCCGGCCTCGACCCCGACCGGTGCGTGTTCTGGAAGCAGTCCGACACGCCCGAGCACACCGAGCTGGCCTGGCTCCTGAGCACCGTGACGCCGATGGGCCTGCTCGAGCGCTGCCACAGCTACAAGGACAAGGTGGCGCGGCTGGCCGACGGCGACCTGGGCGCGGTGAACCACGGCCTCTTCGCCTATCCCGTGCTGATGGCCGCCGACATCCTCCTGTACGACACCCAGGTGGTGCCCGTGGGCAAGGACCAGAAGCAGCACCTCGAGGTGACCCGCGACATCGCCCTCAAGTTCAACCACCTCTACGGCGAGACCTTCGTCGTGCCCGAGCCGCGCATCCAGGAATCGGTCGCGGTGGTGCCCGGCACCGACGGCCAGAAGATGAGCAAGAGCTACGGCAACACCCTCGAGCTTGGTGGCGACGAGAAGGCGCTGCGCAAGCGGGTCATGTCCATCCAGATGGACAGCCGGTCGCCGGCCGAGCCCAAGCCCGACGCCGAGAAGAACATCGCCATCCAGCTCCTGCGCCTGGTCGCCGCGCCCGAGGTGGCCGCCGACTGGGAGACCCGGCTGCGCGCCGGGGGGCTGGGCTATGGCGACCTCAAGAAGGGCTTGTTCGAGGAGTACTGGAAGCACTTCGCCGCGTTCCGGGAACGGCGTGCGGCGCTGGCGGCCCGGCCCGACGACGTCCGCGACATCCTGCGGGCGGGGGCGCTCAAGGCGCGGGCCAAGGCCCAGAAGACCCTGGCCCGGGCCAAGCAGGCCTGTGGTCTCGACTGAGACGCGGGATCGGGACCGGGCGTGACTTCCCCGGCTCCTGCGGCCCCCGCAGGCCCGTGGAATCCCCGTCCGTCCGGTTTACAATCCCCGGGCTCCTTCCCATGCTCCGGGACACGGCATGAGCTTTTTCGACCGACTGAAGTGGACCTCCGACGGCCTGATCCCCGCCATCATCCAGGAGCAGGCCACGGGACGCGTCCTGATGATGGCCTGGATGAACCGGGCCTCGCTGGAGAAGACCCTCGAGACCCGGCGCACCTTCTTCTGGAGCCGCTCGCGGCAGAAGTTCTGGATGAAGGGCGAGTCCAGCGGCCACGTGCAGGTGGTGAAGGACGTGGCCTTCGACTGCGACGGCGACACGCTGCTCATCCAGGTCGAGCAGACCGGTGCAGCCTGCCACGAGGGATACCAGTCTTGCTTCTTCCGCAGCCTCGACGGCGACGGCGGGACCTGGAAGGTCACCGAACCGCAGCTCCAGACGCCCGACGCCATCTACGGCAAGTCGTGAGTTCTTCCCTGCCCGAGTTCGTCCCGCCGGGCTCGGCGTCATGGTGGCTGTTCGCGGTGCTGGCCCTGGCCGGCCGGTCGGCCGACCTGGCCTCGACCTGGCTGGCCACCCCGAACCTGGCCCTCGAGGGCAACCCCCTGGCCCGCCGCCTGGGTTGGCGTTGGGGTGTGCCCGTCAACGGGTTGGCCTCGTTGGGCGTCGGGTGTTTTCCAGGCCTGGCCATCGCGGTGGCCACGACCAGCGCGCTGGTGGCGGCCCGCAACTTCCAGAACGCCTGGATCATGCGCTCGATGGGCGAATGGTCGTACCGGCGGTGGATTTCCGAGCGCCTTGACGAGGCGCCCCGAGGGCTGGCCGCCCTGTGTTTCCTGGCCGAGTCGGGTCTCACGCTGGCACCCGGCCTGGCCCTGCTGTTCTTTGCGGAGTCCGGCGGGGTGGCGCAGTCGGTGGGACTGGGCATCACCGCCTACTCGGCGGCCGTTGCGCTCTTCACCCTGATGGCCCTCTGGCGTCGGCGCGGCTGAACCGGTCCGGCTTCAGCCCGAGTTCGACGTTCCTCCGGCCTTGCTTCAGTGGACTTCGGAGCCGAGTTCGACGTTCCTCCGGCCTTGCTTCAGTGGACTTCGGAGCCGAGTTCGACGTTCCTCCGGCCTTGCTTCAGTGGACTTCGGAGCCGAGTTCGACGTTCCAGTACGCCACGTCAAGGAAGTGCCGCCAGCTGTCATGCATGGATGCCCCGAAGCTCACCTGCACGAAGGGCCGCCACTTCGGGCGCTTGGGCTTGCGGACCAGCCGCAGGTTGGCCTCGGCCGGCGTCCGGTTGGCCTTGCGCGTGTTGCACGGGATGCACGAGCACACGATGTTTTCCCAGGTCGTCGGCCCTCCCCGGTCCCTCGGGATCACGTGGTCGAGGTTCAGGTCGCGACGGTCGAACACCTTCCCGCAGTACTGGCAGGTGTTCTGGTCGCGCTCGAAGAGGTTGTGCCGCGTGAACTTGACCTCCTTCTTGGGGAATCGGTCGAAGCCCATCAGCAGGATCACCCGCGGGACGCGGATGCGGAAGGACACCGTCCCGACCGACGCCTCGCCCTCCGGTTCCGAGGCCGAGAGGTCGCGCCACTGCTGGAAGTCGAGGGTCCGGTAGTCGCCGTCGGCCATGCCGAACACCACCTGGGCGTTGCCCTCGAAGAGGAGCGTCAACGCCCGGCGGACCGAGCAGACGTTGACCGCCTGCCACAGCCGGTTGAGGACAAGAACCTGATCGCACAGGACATTGCTCATCGGGCGATTCCGGAGAACCTTCCTCCCTAGTAACGGCAGTATCGTCGGCCCTTTCGATGCACGATCCTGCCATCACCCCGGAACTGGTCGCGAAGCACAACCTCACGCCGGACGAGTACCAGAAGATCCTCGAGATCCTCGGGCGGGAGCCGTCGTACCCCGAGCTGGGCATCTTCTCGGTGATGTGGTCGGAGCACTGCTCCTACAAGAACACCCGGCCGGTGCTGAAGACCTTCCCGACCAAGGGCGAGAAGATCCTCGTGGGGGCGGGCGAGGAGAACGCGGGCATCATCGACGTGGGCGACGGCGTGGCCATCGCCTTCAAGATCGAGTCGCACAACCACCCGAGCGCGGTGGAGCCGTTCCAAGGCGCGGCGACCGGGGTCGGCGGCATCATCCGCGACATCTTCACCATGGGTGCCCGGCCGGTGGCGGCACTCAATTCGCTGCGGTTCGGCGAGCTGTCCAACCCCGAGGTGCGCCGCCTGTTCTCGGGCGTGGTGGGCGGCATCGCCCACTACGGCAACTGCTTCGGCATCCCGACCGTCGCGGGCGAGGTCTATTTCGACAAGAGCTACGAGGGCAACCCCCTGGTCAATGCCTTCGCCCTCGGCGTGTTGCGCCACGACCAGATCACCCGCGGTGCGGCCCGCGGGGTCGGCAACCCGGTGTTCTACGTCGGGCCGGCGACGGGCCGTGACGGCCTGGCCGGCGCGGCCTTCGCCTCGCAGGACCTCACCGAGGAGTCGGCCGAGCAGCAGCGCGGGGCCGTGCAGGTGGGCGATCCCTTCATGGAGAAGCTCGTCTGCGAGGCCTGCCTCGAGCTCCTGGCGACCGGGTGCGTGGCCGGCATGCAGGACATGGGCGCGGCGGGCCTGACCTGCTCCACCTGCGAGACGGCCGCGCGCGCCGGCACGGGCATCGAGATCGAGTTGGACAAGGTGCCGCAGCGGGCCCCGAACATGTCGAGCTACGAGATCATGCTCTCGGAGTCGCAGGAGCGCATGCTCATCGTCGTCCACAAGGGGCGCGAGGCCGAGGTGAAGGCGGTCTTCGACAAGTGGGACCTGCCCTGGGCCGAGATCGGCGTGGTCACCGACACCGGCCGCATGGTGGTCCGCCACGGGGGCAAGGTGGTGGTCGACGTGCCCGCCAAGAAGCTCGCCGACGACGCCCCGGTCTACCAGCGCGAGGCCCGCGAGGCGGCCTACATGGCCGGCGTGCGTGCCTTCCGGCTCGACGGCATCGCCGACACCCGTGACCCGATGGGCCACCTCGCGACCCTGCTCGCCGACCACACCATCGCCTCCAAGAACTGGGTGTACGGCCAGTACGACCACATGGTGCGCGACGGCTCGGTGGTCTGCCCGGGCAGCGATGCGGCCGTCATCCGCATCAAGGCCGACAGCCTGCCGGTGACCAAGGCCGAGTACGCCGCCCTCAAGGCCGGAACGGCCGATCCCTATGCGCCCCCCGCACCCTTGGCCGACAAGTACGTGGCCTTCACCGTCGATTGCAACGGCGGCTACGTGTACCTCGATCCCTACGAGGGCGGGAAGGCGGCCGTCACCGAGGCCTGCCGCAACCTGGCCTGCTCCGGGGCCATCCCGGTCGGATCGACCGACAACCTGAACTTCGGCAACCCCCACAACCCCGAGATCTTCTGGCAGCTCAAGGAGTCGGTCCGGGGCCTGGCCGACGGGTGCCGCGCCTTCGGCGCGCCGGTGACCGGCGGCAACGTCTCGCTCTACAACCAGCGCGGGGCGCTCGGGGCCATCGACCCGACGCCCACGGTGGCCGTGGTCGGCATCATCGAGAAGCCCGAGCACATCACCACCCAGTGGTTCAAGGATGCCGGGGACGCCATCCTGCTGCTCGGGGCGCCCGTGGACCTGGCCGACCCGCTCCAGGGCCTTGGTGGGAGCGCGTATCTCAAGCGCGTGCACGGCCAGAAGAACGGCCTGCCGCCGCGCGTCGACCTCGCCGCCGCCCAGACCCTGCACACCACCCTGCTCGGCCTCATCCGTGAGGGCGTGGTCAAGAGCGCCCACGATGGCAGCGAGGGCGGCCTGGCCGTGACCTTGGCCGAATCGTGCTTCAGCCGGCAGGTGGCCCGCGAAAGCCACCGCTTCCTCGGGGCCACCATCGATCTGGCCGCCTGCGCCCCCGAGGGCGCCCGCCTCGATGCCCTCCTCTTCGGCGAGACGCAGAATCGCGTGGTGATCTCCGTGGCCGCCATCGACGCCGGCCGCGTGGTCAAGCAGGCCCGGGCCATGGGCGTCCCGGCCGTCCAGATCGGCACGGTCGGCGGCGACGACCTCGTCCTGAAGACCCCGGCCGGCGAGTTCTCGGCCCCGGTGGCCGGGCTGCACGACCGGTGGTGGAACGCCATCGCCCGCGCCATGGCCTGAGCCGAACGATCGAGCCCGAGAGAGAGACCCCCCGTTTTTCCACCGACCGACCCCGGTCCGCCTTCCCCCACGACGACGCCATGAGTTCCAACCCCGCCCCCGCGCCGGCCTGGCCCGGAGTCATCCGCCGCTACGCCCGCTTCCTGCCGGTGACCGCCGAGACGCCGGTCGTCACGCTGCTCGAGGGCAACACGCCGCTCATCCCGGTGCCCAACTTCGTGGCGGCCATCGGGGGCGCCTTCGACCTGCGCCTCAAGTACGAGGCCATGAACCCGACCTGCTCGTTCAAGGACCGGGGCATGACCATGGCCATCACCAAGGCCAAGGAGCGGGGCGCCACCACGGTGGTCTGCGCCAGCACCGGCAACACCTCGGCCAGCGCGGCCGCCTACGCCGCCCGGGCCGGGCTCAAGTGCGTGGTGCTGCTGCCCCAGGGGAAGATCGCCCACGGCAAGATGTCGCAGGCGCTGCTCTACGGGGCCACCACCGTGAGCATCGAGGGCAACTTCGACGACGCGCTCAACATCGTGCGCGAGCTGGGCCAGACCGGCCTGGTGGAGGTGGTCAACTCGGTGAACCCCGTGCGCATCGAGGGCCAGAAGACGGCGGCCTTCGAGATTTGCGACGCCCTGGGCGACGCGCCCGACTTCCACTTCCTGCCGGTGGGCAACGCCGGCAACATCACGGCCTACTGGCGCGGGTTCCGCGAGTACGCCGAGGCGGGCCTCTCGGACACGCTGCCGCGCATGATGGGCTGGCAGGCCGCCGGGGCCGCACCGTTGGTGCTGGGTCACCCGGTCCCCAACCCCGAGACCGTCGCCACGGCCATCCGCATCGGCAACCCGGCCAGCTGGCAGGGCGCGGTGGATGCCGCCCGCGAGAGCCAGGGCTCCATCCGCTCGGTGACCGACGAGGAGATCCTGCACGCCTACAAGCTCCTGGCCCGCACCGAGGGCGTGATGGTCGAGCCGGCCTGCGCGGCCCCGCTGGCCGGCCTCATCAAGGCCGTCCGGCTCGGCGAGATCCCCGAGGGCTCGCTGGTGACGGCCACCATGACCGGGCACGGCCTGAAGGATCCCGACACGGCCATCCGCGTGGCGGGCTTCGAGCCCATCCTCGCCAAGGCCACCCGGGAGGCGGTCATGGCCGCGGTCGGGCTGGCCTGAACTGTCGGCCGCATCCGCCGGACCCGGCCGGGGATCAAGCTCCGCATGACAAACCCGGCCTGTCCCGGGACTATGCGGGGCGCTCAAGATGCAAGACCTCGCCCAAGTGCTCCGCTTCGGATGGCCCTACCTCAGGCGTTACCTGGGGCGGTTCGTCGCCGGGGTGGGTCTGGCGGTGCTCTTCGGCCTGACCAATGCCCTGCTCCTCTGGGCGATCAACACCATCCTCCTGAGGATGTCTCCGGCATCCCCGGCGCCGCTGGCCGGGGCCGTGGCCTCGGTGCCGGGCGGATTCGGGCCCATCGACCAGTGGACGGCCGGCCTCCAGGAGTGGGCCGCCGGCGCGGTCGACCTCTGGCTGCCGCGGGCGGGCCGCGAGGCCGACTGGCGGCAGATCACCGGGGGCCTCCTGCTCTTTCCCCTGCTGGCCGCCCTGCGCGGCTTCGTCGGCTACGGCAGCAGCTACTGCCTGGCCTGGGTGAGCGAGCGGGTCGTCAACGATCTCCGCATCGACGTGCTGCGCAAGCTGACCTCGCTCTCGCTCGACTACTTCAACCGGGCCACCACCGGCGACCTCATCACCCGGGTCAACGGCGACACCGCGATGCTGCAGCGCTGCCTGGGTGGCGGGCTGTCCGACCTGGTCAAGGAGCCGGTCACCGTCGTGGGCCTGGTCGCCATGCTTTTCGCGATCGACTGGAGGTTGACGCTGATGGTCCTGGTGTTCTTCCCGCTGGTCTTCGTCCCGATCGTCATCCTGGGGAAGAAGGTCCGGCGGTCGGCCAAGGCCGGCCTGAACACCACGATCACGCAGGCCAGCCTGATCGTGGAGATCCTCTCGGGCATCCGCGTGGTCAAGGCCTTCAACCTTGAGGAGCCGCAGGTCGAGCGCTTCCGCCGCATGTCCAAGGACCTCGTGGCCCATTCGATGCGCACCGTCCGCGCCAAGGAGATCACCAACCCCATCATCGAGACCATCGGCACCCTCGGCTTCGGCCTGCTGCTGGTGGTCATCGTCCTGCGGCAGGTGAAGATCGAGGACATGGTCACGCTGCTGACCGGCGTCGCCTTCATCTACACGCCCGTCAAGAAGCTCGCGGGAGTCCACAACCTGGTGCAGCAGACGCAGGCCGGCATCGAGCGCCTCGTCCAGGTCCTCGGCGAACGGCCCACCGTCGAGGAGGCCGTCCGGCCCCGTCCCGTCACCGGGTTCCGCTCGGGGCTGAACCTCGAGGGCGTCGGCTTCGGTTACGGGCACGGCGAGGTGTTGACCGGCCTCTCCATCGACCTGCCCCGGGGCACCCGCCTCGGGATCGCCGGCGAGAGCGGCTCCGGCAAGAGCACCCTGGTCAACCTGCTCTTCCGCTTCTACGACCCGACCTCCGGGAGCCTCCGTATCGACGGCACGGACTTCCGGGAGCTTTCCCTGCGCGATCTGCGGGAGCGCATGGCCCTGGTGAGCCAGGAGGTCGTGCTCTTCGACATGTCCGTCGCCGAGAACATCGCCTGCGGCCGACCCGGGGCGACCCGGGCGGAGATCGAGGCGGCGGCGCGGGCGGCCTTCGCCCACGACTTCATCCAGCGCCTTCCGCAGGGTTATGACACCCGCGTGGCCGAGCGGGGCGTGAACCTCTCCGGCGGCCAGCGCCAGCGGCTGGCCATCGCCCGGGCCTTCATCCGGGACGCCCCCATCCTGGTCCTCGACGAGGCCACGGCCGCCCTCGACGCCCAGTCCGAGGCCGAGGTCCAGATGGCCATCGACCGTCTCGAGGAGAACCGCACGGTGATCTGCGTGGCCCACCGCCTGTCCACCCTCCGGCGGATGGACCGGATCATCGTCCTGTCCGCCGGCCGGATCGTCGAGGACGGCACCTTCGATGCGCTGGTCCGCTCCGGCGGCCTCTTCGCGGACATGGCCCGCCGGCAGGGTG
>JAJTFN010000177.1 GCA_021298285.1 Verrucomicrobium sp. | reverse complement strand
CGACTTCTTCAACCCGCAGATCCGCCACATCGAGCGGATGGTGGTGGAGAACCGCCAACCCTACCCGCTGGAGCGCACCCTGCTGACCTCGGGCATGACCCTTGCCGGCGTCGAGTCCCTCCACCGGGGCCAGCCCGTCGAGACCCCCGAGATGGCCGTCCGCTACCGCGTGCGCGACGAGTCGTTCTTCTGGCGGGATTGACCGAGCGGCCGGGCGGATGGCCGCTCTCCGGATCCCGGCGGGTGGCGATCCACGCGTGACGGCGATGGATGAACTGTTACGTTTCGGTGACCGAACGCGTGGGTTGGCATGGAAGCTGCCAAAGGTGACTCAACCCATCATCGCTGGAGCTCCCGGGTTTCGTCGGCCCGGACCGGAGGTGGGTTCGGAGAACCGATCATGAACCTGTCCTTTCCACTCTCGGCATCCGCCCGTCGCTGGCTGCTGCTGCTGCTCCTGTTCGTCCTGTCGCCCGCCGCCCGGGCCGGCAGCCTGTTGCGTGAAGTGTACTCCGGAATCGCCGGTGTCACGCTTGCCGACCTGACGAACAACCCGGCATTTCCCGCCAAGCCATCCTCCACCAACCTCATCACGGACCTCTTCGAGGCGCCCACCGACGTGGCCGAGAACTACGGTCAGCGCTTGAGCGGCCTGCTGACCGCGCCGTTGACCGGCCAGTACACCTTCTGGATCGCTGGCGACGACTACTCCGGCCTGTTCCTGAGCACCGATGCCACCCGGGAGAAACGTCGCCAGATCGCCGGCGTGCCGGGTTGGACCAGTCCGAGGGAGTGGGGACGATACGCCGAGCAGCAGAGCGCGCCCGTCACCCTGGTGGCGGGTGGCCGTTATTATCTCGAGGCCCTGCAGAAGGAAGGCGGCGGTGGGGACAACCTGTCCGTGCGCTGGCTCCGGCCCGACGGCGTCGATGAGGGGCCGATCCCCCTTGATCACTTCATCGCCTGGGGCCTCAAGCCCGAGGCACCCCGCATTTCCGCACAACCGGTGGCGGCCACGGCCGACGAAGGCGGGGTGGCCACCTTCACCGTGGGCTTCGACAACCCTGGCGGGGCCGAGGTGCTGTGGCGTCGCAACGGCCAGTTCCTGCCGATGGCCTCCGGCCCGACGTTGCGGTTGGACCCCGTCCGATGGACCGACAACGGGGCCCTGTTCCAGGCCTTCCTCACGAACGCCCTGGGCACCACCCAATCGGTCGCGGTGGCCCTCACGGTGAGTCCCGACACCGTCGCACCCGAGGTGCGGCGCGTCTTCAACCTGGGCTTGACCAACGTGGTCATCGAATTCAGCGAGGCGGTGACGGTCCCGTCGGGACCGGTCGCCGAGAGTTTCCAGATCGATGGCGGAGCGGTGGTCCGGTCGGCCTCGACGGGTTCCGGTCCTGCGCTGGTGGTGCTCTCGGTCGATGGCATGATCCCATCCGCCCGCTATCGGGTGTCGATCCAGGGTGTTCGCGACCAGTCGGCCCGGGCCAACCCCGTCGCGCCCGGCACTCAGCGGGAGTTCTTCACCGCCGATCTGTCGCCGGTGACCATCGGTGGCGGCGACCTGCGTGCCACCACGGTGCAGGTGGCGGGCCAGGGAGGCTTCGACGTCTCGGTGCGCGGTGGCGACATCGGCGGCACCGCCGATTCCGCCGGACTGGCCGTCCAGCAACTCAAGGGCGACTTCGACCTGCGGGTACGCGTGGAGTCCTTCGCCGTCACCGACCCCTATGCGACCGCAGGCCTGGTGGTGCGTTCCAGCGAGGATGCCAACGCCACCTTCGTCGGTGCCTTCGCCGGTTCCCCGACGGTGGGATCGTTCTTCCGTTCCCGGCAGGGCACCGGTGCCAACGCGGCCCTGGCGGCCCCGCGCGGCGGCTTTCCGGTGAACCATCCGCGCACCTGGCTGAGGCTGCGGCGAAGTGGCAGCGCCATGACCGGGTTCGGCTCGATGGATGGCACGAACTGGACGGTGTTGGGCTCGGCCACGATCTCCATGCCGGAGTCCGTGCCGGTGGGGCTGGCCGTCTCGGGCCGCGACACCAACGCGGTGACCGTGGCCCGGTTCCGCGACTACGGGTCCGTGACCGGTGCGGCCGAGGTGGGGTTCGAGCCACGACGCGAGGGACTGGGCCTCTCGAGCCGCAGGACCCGGATCGTCTTCAGCGAGATCCAGTACCGGCCGGGACCCGACGCCGGATCGTCGCCGCTGGAGTTCGTCGAACTCTACAATGCCGGTGACGTGTTCGAGGACCTGTCACGTTGGAAGATCGCGGGCACGGTCCGCTACCAGTTCCCGGAGGGATTCCGGCTGGGGGCCGGCCAGTTCGTGGTGGTGGCGAGGGATCCGGCCGCCTTGGCGGCGCGGCATGGGATCAGCGGGGTGTTGGGGCCGTACTCCGGGAGTTTCAACGGGGCAGGCGGCCCGTTGGAACTGCGCGACGAGATGGATGCGATCAAGCTGCAGATGGAGATCGGCACGCGGGATCCCTGGCCGGTGGCGGCCGACGGTTCGGGACACTCGCTGGTGCTGGCCAACCCAAGCTACGGCGAGGCCGACCCGCGCGCCTGGGCCGCGAGCGCGACCCGGGGTGGCAATCCGGGGGCGATGGACCCGCTGCCGCCGGTCGATCCGGCCCGGAATGTGATGCTCAACGAGGTGTTGGCGCACACCGATCTGCCGCAGGTCGACTCGGTGGAGTTGTTCCACCGGGGTCCGGGCACGGCCGATCTCTCTGGCTGCGTGCTGACCGATGACCTGGGGACCAACCGGTTCCGCTTCCCGCCGGGCACGACCCTCGCGGCGGGGGCGTTCCTGCAGCTCGACGAGCGGGCGCTGGGATTCCGGCTCAGCGCGGCCGGGGAGACCGTGTGGCTTCTGAACTCCGACGGGACCCGAGTTCTCGACGTGGTGCGCTTCGGTGCCCAGGAGAATGGGGTGGCCTTTGGCCGTTGCCCGGATGGGTCGGACGACTGGCGTCGGTTGGAATCCCACACCCCCGGTGCGCGCAATGCGGCGCGCCGCCTGGAGTCGGTGGTGATCCATGAGATCATGTACCACCCGATCAGCGAGGACGACGCGGACGAGTTCATCGAACTCCACAACCGGTCTGGTCAGCCGGTGGACCTGTCCGGGTGGCGGCTGGACGACGGGGTGTCGTTCACCTTCCCGGCGGGATCGACGATCCCGGCCGGTGGGCAGGTGGTGGTCGGTCGCGACGTGGCCCGTCTGCGGGCCAATCATCCGGGCCTGAACGCGGCCAACAGCTTCGGGGACTGGTCCGGGTCGTTGCGCAATTCCGGCGAGCGCATCGCGCTGACCAGGCCCGACGTCAGCGACACGATCCGCATCGTGGTCTCCGAGGTCGCCTACCGGGACGCCGGACGCTGGGGCCAGTGGTCGGGTGGCGGCGGATCCTCGATGGAGCTGGTCGACCCGAAGGCGGACCCGATGCGGGCCTCCAGCTGGTCCGATTCCGACGAGAGCAACAAGGGCCAGTGGCAGCAATTCAGCGTCACCGATACGCTGCGCTTCGCGACCCAGCCGGCCACCCGGCTGCACTTGGGTATGCTCGGGGCGGGGGAGTGCCTGGTCGATGAGGTGGAGGTCCTCAACGGGGCCGGCACCGCGGTGCTCACCAACGGCGGCTTCGAGGTCGGCACGGGCACCGGGGCCACCGGTTGGGCCGTGCTGGGCCACCAT
This sequence comes from Verrucomicrobium sp., assembly GCA_021298285.1. Lineage (GTDB taxonomy): Bacteria > Verrucomicrobiota > Verrucomicrobiia > Limisphaerales > UBA9464 > SXXZ01. Next base: position 5,138 of record JAJTFN010000177.1, on the reverse strand, counting down.
CGCCGCTCGCGGGTGGAGTCCACCGGCGCCTTCGCTGGCACCCGCGCGCTCCGGGTGATCGCGTCCGGCGACCTCGACGCGGGCCGCAACTGCGTGCGAGCCCCCCTGTCCGGCAACCTCAACAACGGTGCCGTGATGACCCTGCGCGTGCGGGCCCGGTGGGTGGCCGGTTGGCCGGAGATCCTGCTGCGCACGCGCGGCGGAGGCCTGGAATTGGCTGCGCGGCTGGAGGTGCCCAAGAACCTGGGGACGCCGGGTGCCCCCAACAGCCGGCGGGTGTCCAACGCGGGCCCCTCCATCGACCGGGTGACGCACCGGCCGGCGGTGCCGGCGGCAGGGCAGCCGGTCGTCGTGAGCGCGCGGGTCGCGGATCCCGACGGGCTGAGCTCGGTGAGCCTGCGGTTCCGGGCCGTTGAGACGGCGGCATTCTCGTCGGTGGCCATGCGGGACGACGGGGCGGGTGGCGACGAAGTGGCCGGCGACGGCATCTGGTCGGCCACCTTGGCCGGGCGCAACGCGGGCGACCTGCTGCAGTTCGTGGTGGAGGCCTTCGACAATGCCGGGACGACGGCATCGACGACCTTCCCGAACGGGCCGGTCTATGCGGGCCTGGCACCGGTCACGGGTGCGAACATCCGCTGGGGTGACCCGGTGCCGGCGGGGAGCTTCAACCACGTGCACGCGTGGCTGACCTCGACGCAGAACACGTTGCTGAGCAACGGCCAGGATTCCCCGCTGGTGGGCGGCCTCGACAACACCTACCGCGACGCCACGCTGGTCCACGGCAACCTCCGGGTCATCTACAACGCGGGCATCCGGCGCAAGGGAAGCCCGTTCACGGGTCAGGCCGACTACGCGCTGACGGTGCCCGGTGACGACCTGCTCCTGGGCACCCGCGACCGCGTGTACGGCCTCACCGGCAACGGTGGCGAGGAGGCGACCCGGATGCGCAACCAGATCGCCAACTGGATCGCCCGCCGGATGGGGCTCCCCTACCTGAACACGGCCTACATGCGGTTCTACCGCAACGGCACGCCCTTCGGGTCGGTCGCCGAGGATCTTGAGCAGCCCAACAACGACTACGCCGAGGCGTGGTATCCCGAGGGCGGGGAGGGGGATTTGCGCAAGATCGCCTTCGCCTTCGAGTTCGACGATTCCGGCGGGTTCTCGCCGACCGGGGCCGATCTCGCCGCCTTCCGCAATCCCAACGGCCAGCTCCGTCCGGCCCGCTACCGCTACAACTGGCAGGGACGGCCGAGCGGCACGACGGCCAGCGATTTCACCCAGTTCTTCGCGCTGGTCACCGCGGCCAATGACCGGACCTCCAACTTCGTCCCCAACCTGCTGAATGTCGCCGACATCGACCAGTGGATGCGGACCTTCGCCCTCGATGGATGCCTGGGCAACTGGGACACCTGGGGCACGGGCAACTCGCAGAACAAATACATCTACGCCCAACCCGGCGGCCGGTGGCGCATCCTGCCCTGGGACATGGATTGGGTCCTGGGCGTGGGCGACGCCACCAACCGGCGCCTCTTCGGGGGCAACGATGCGGCGGTCAATGTGATGTTCGAAACGCCGACCTTCCAGCGGATGGCGTGGAGAGCCTACCAGGGCGCGGTGGCCGGACCGTTGTCGGTTGCCGAATACCAGCCGCAGTTCAACGCGCGCACGGCGGCACTGGCCTTCAACCAGGTCACCGGAGCCTCGTCCCCGTCGGCCATCGCGACCTACCTCAACGGCCGTCGGACCCACCTCAACACCCAGATCCAGGCGGCAGACGCCAAGGCCTTTGCCATCACCAGCAACGGCGGGGCGGACTTCACCTCCTCCACGTCCGTGGCGGTCATCGACGGCACGGCCCCGTTCGCGGCGGCGGCCATCGAGGTCAATGGGGTTCCGATGCCCCTCGAGTGGACCTCGTTGCAGAACTTCCGGCTTCGGGTCCCGCTGACCTCCCGCACCAACCAGCTGAACCTGGTGGCCGTGCGGGCCGATGGAACCCCCATCTCGGGCCTCACCGACTCGGTCACCGTGAGGTACAACGGGTTGATCCAGGCGGAGGCCGACTTCGTGGGCATCCACGAGATCCACTACAACCCCGCCGAACCCGGCGCCTCCTTCGTGGAGCTTCACAACCGCTCGTTCTCAAGCTCGTTCGACCTGTCGGGGGTCCGTCTGAACGGCGTGGGTTACGAGTTCCCCGAGGGGGCGGTGATCCCCCCGGGGGGCTATTGGGTGCTGGTGCGGGACCGGGCGGCCTTCGCGCTGGCCTACGGGGCCGGGGTGCGGGTGTTCGACGAATTCCCCGGATCGCTCGACAACGGCGGCGAGCGCCTGTCGCTGATCCGCGGCAGCGGGACCAATGAGGTGGTGATCAGCGAGGTCCGGTACGACAACGGCCTGCCGTGGCCGCCCGAGGCCGACGGACTGGGCTCCTCGCTCCAACGGATCGATGCCTCGCAGTCCTCCTGGCGGGTGGGCAACTGGGCCGCCGCCCCGACCAACGCCGCCGACCGGGTCACGCCTGGCCGGGCCAATGCCGGCGCGACCGGGTTGGGGGCATTCCCGCCGCTTTGGATCAACGAGGTCCTGCCTGTGAACTCGGACGGACCGCGCGACAACGCCGGCGACCGGGACCCCTACCTCGAGATCTTCAACGCCGGCGACTCGCCGCTCGACCTGGGTGGCCTGTTCCTGACCGACACCTGGACCAATCGGCTCAAGTGGTCCTTCCCCCTGGGTTCGGTGGTTCCGGCCAAGGGGTTCCTGACCGTCTGGTGCGACGGCCAGGAATCGCAATCGGCGTCGGGGGTGCCGCACGCGTCGTTCCGCCTGAGCCCGACCAACGGGTTCATTGCGCTGGTGCGCAACGAGGGCGGGGCCTCGGGCAGCACCGTGCTGGACGTCGTCCCATGGATTGGCTTGCCCGCCGACCGTTCGGTCGGCCTGGTGCCCGACGGCGTGGCCCGCAACCTCCAGAGCCTCTTCCGCCCGACACCCGGCGCCGCCAACGACCCGTCCCTGCCCGAGTTCCGCGTCACCGTGAACGAGGTCATGGCGCAGAACACCAGGACGGCGATCGATCCCGCCGACGGCCAGTACGAGGACTGGTTCGAGCTCCACAATGCCGGCACCAGCGCGGTGGATCTGTCCGGGTTCTACCTGACCGACCGCCTGACCAATGCGGTGACGTCGATGTTCCGCATCCCCTCCGGCTACCCGATCCCGCCGGGAGGATTCCTCCGGGTGTGGGCCGACAATGAGTCGTCCCAGAACCGGCCCGGGGTCTCCGATCTCCATGTGGACTTCTCCCTTGCCCGGGATGGCGAGTCGGTCGGCCTGTTCGATCCCCGCGGGGTGCTGGTCGATGCGATCGTCTTCGGGGCTCAGACCAACGACGTCTCCCTGGGCCGGTTCCCCGACGGTGGGCCCGCCCCGTTCTACGCCATGGAGGTGCCGACGCCGGGTCAGCCCAATGTGCTGGCCGGAGGCAACCGGCCGCCGGTCATCGCACCGCTGGCCCCGATCAGCGTGCCGGAGCAGGAACCGGTGGTGTTCACGGTTTCCGCCGTGGATCCGGATGCGGGTCAGCAGGTCCGGTATTCGCTCGGTGCCGACGCCCCGGCCGGCGCGGTCATCGATCCGGTGACCGGCCGTTTCGAATGGATGCCTTCCGAGACCGACGGGCCGGGAACCTTCGCATTCCTGATCCGCGCCTCCGACAACGGCACCCCGGTGCGCACGGGCCAGGTGCGGGTCCAGGTGACGGTGCGTGAGGTGAACCGTCCCCCGATCGTCCCGCCTGAGGTGCTGGCCGAGGCGCGCGAGGGAATCGAGTTCCGGACCCGGCTCGGTGCCTCGGATGCGGACCGTCCGGAACAGGCCCTGCGCTTTGAGTTGGTCGGGGCCGCACCGGCGGGCCTGAGCCTCGGGACCGATGGGCAGATCGAGTGGCTTCCCGACGAAAGCCTCGGGGGGACGACCCAGACCGTTGCCTACCGTGTGGTGGATGACGGGGTGCCCGCCCTGGCCTCCACCGGATCGCTGCGCATCCGTGTGGTCGAGATCGACAACGTGCCCCGCTTCGACCCACCGCCCCCGCAGGCGCTGACCGAGGGCAGGGCGTGGACGTTGGCGCTCTCGGCGTCCGATCCCGAGGGCACCCCGATTCGCTTCCGGGTGGATGGTTCGGCTCCCGAGGGCTTCATGCTCGATCCCCAGACCGGCATGGCCTCCTGGACGCCGACCGAGGCCCAGGGACCTGCCAGCGTGGTGGTGCTGATCCGTGCCTTCGACGGATCGTCCGAGCCGCAGTCCACCGTGCGGGAACTCCTGTTGGAGGTGGCCGAGGCCAACGAACCGCCGACCCTCGAGCCCGTGGCTCCGATCACGGTGGACGAAGGGCGCCTGGTGTCCTTCATCGTCCGCGCTTCGGACCCCGACCAGCCCGCCCAGTCCCTGCGCTTCTCGCTGGAGCCGGGGGCTCCGGCCGGGGCGACCATCGACCCGGTGAGCGGCGGCTTCCGGTGGACGCCGGACGACGACGCCGGTGGATCCGTCCAGACGATCACCGTCCGGGTGACCGACGATGGACCGGGAAACCTCGGCGCCACCCGGCGCTTCGAGGTCACCGTGCGACCGCGCTTCCAGGTGGTGTTCTCCGAGATCCTGCGCCGCTCGACGCCGGCCGGCGGCGAGTTCATCGAGTTGTTCAACCGGTCTTCCCGGACCGCGTGGGATCTCTCGGGTCTGCGCCTGGGCGGCAGCAACCTCAGCTTCACCTTCCCATCGGGAACCACGATGGCCCCGGGATCCCGCGTGCTGGTGGTCGCCAATCGCGCCCGGATGACCGAGGTGTTCGGCCTGTTCCCGGGCGTGGTGGGCGAGTGGAGCGGGACGCTGGGGCCGGTGGCCGATTCGTTGCGGTTGGTCCGGCCGGCTGCGCCGGGCGGGACGGATGAGGTGCTCGACCGCGTGGACTACGACGGGTTGGCCCCGTGGCCTTCCGGCACGCAGGGGCCCAACCGGTCGTTGCAGGTGGTCGATGCCCGTCGGGATCGCAACCGTCCGGGCAACTGGGCCGAGGCCGTGGCCTTCCAGGGCAGCCGGCGGGTGATCGGGTTCACCGATGCCTG
>JAJTFN010000034.1:21987-38268 GCA_021298285.1 Verrucomicrobium sp. | reverse complement strand
CCCCATTGTGAAAAATTCTCGACTGCTGCCACCCGTAGGTGTCTGGACCGTGTCTCAGTTCCAGTGTGGCTGGTCGTCCTCTCAGACCAGCTACCCGTCTTAGCCTTGGTGGGCCTTTACCCCGCCAACTAGCTGATAGGCCGCGGGCTCATCGCGAAACCACAGGCCTTGCGACCCATGTTTGAATTCCCTGAGATGCCTCAAGAAAATCACATGCGGTATTAGCTCGCCTTTCAGCGAGTTATCCCACACTTCGCGGCAGATTACCCACGTGTTAAGCACCCTTACGCCACTGCTGACACAGAATATTGCTACCCTGCATCAACCGTTCAACTTGCATGTCTTATCCACGCCGCCAGCGTTCGTTCTGAGCCAGAATCAAACTCTCCGTATAAATATAACGTTGTTGCCCTCGGTTCCTGCCACCCAGTTGCCCAGGCAGCCGTACTTCAAGAGCAGTTTTTGTGGCAGCCAATTGCTCGGCTGCCGGGCTCTTCACTCATCGTGCATTTCAATTTTCAAGGAACCGCTCTGCCGAACATTTCGTCCAGTAGTTTGACCTGTTGCCAAACTTCCAACCTTTGACACCTCCGTTTCCGGAGATGAAAAAGCCGCCCTTTCAGGCGACGAAAAAATCTGTCGAAGATTCTTTCAGCTTCGACGGATCCAGCTGAGCTGCTGCCCTTACCTCGCTCGCGCTTGCGTTTGCAACCGCACCGTTCGTAAGAACGAGAACATCTAAGCCGATGCCCTCCGCCCTGACAACTTCTTTTTGAAATTTTTTTGACCGTCGAGTCGGGCGGGTCGTCATCCATCGGGAGTGCGCGGGTGTTGTCGCGAGCGTCGGCGACGGCTCCTGACCGCACCGGATGAGTCCTCGGTCTGATCGCGGTGCGCGCGATGGCGACTGGCCTGGATCGCTGTCGGCGGCATTTCATGGTTCTTTCGTTGGAGACGTGCGGCCGGCTGACGGCAGCTTCCGACGACGACGGCCACGACGCCGGGTTGGCCGAGTCCCGGGCCGACCGATGAATCTTCGGTGATTCTGTTCGAACCAAGCGGGTGTTTGCCGGGCTCGAACCGGATGCGTCCCGTCCGATTCTTGGGTCTGGAGATCATCGAAGGCGACCCACGGCTGCCGTCCCGGGTCAACCCACCGTGGCCGGGTCATGGGGACTCGTCATGGACCCACTGCGCGAGCATTTCATCGCCATCTGCCACCCGGGGACTTCAAGGCCATCCCCAGCAGGAAGCCTCCCGAAGGGGCGCGTTGCCCGCGGCGGCTGCGTTCAGCCAGGCTGTGCTTTATGGGACGTGTCGTCGAACCCCACAGGCGCTTCGGCCACTCGGGCTTCGTCCGTGGAGTACGGGGTTTGGGCGCTATCCCCCTCACGATGCGGTCGGCTGTCAGGGTGGATCCTGGTGGGTGGGTCAAAACACCCCCCGTATCGACGGCCCCACCCGATGCCGGTAGCCTTTCCCCATGCTGATGCTGCGCCGCCCGGTGGACGGTGAATGGGCCGACCGCGTCACCCGCCGCCTCGATGACCTGCTGGTGGACCACGCCCACCTCGAGCGCAAGGCGGCCACGACGGCGATCCACCTCGAGAAGTACCGGGAACTCTTTCCCAAGGTCCATGACCTGAACCGGATCGCCATCGAGGAGCTGCAGCATTTCGAGCTGGTGCTCGGCCTGCTGGAACAGCGCGGCTGGCCCTTCGGCCAACCCCAGCGCAGCGAGTGGATCACCGGCATGATGCGCGGAGTCCGCCAGGGACGCCGGGAGTCGGCCATCGACCACCTGGTGGTTTGCGCGCTGATCGAAGGGCGCAGCTGTGAGAAGTTCCAGATCCTCGCAGCGCACCTCGCGGGTTCCGAACCGGAACTCGCGCGCTTCTACCAGTCGCTGGTCGAGTCGGAGGGCAACCATTACGCGACCTACCTGCTCATGGCGCGAGAGATCGACCACGGCGAGACGGACGCGCGACTGGACTGGTTTCTCGACCGCGACGCCGAGCTGATGGCCCATCGCCACGACTTGTGCATCCTGCATTGACCGGCCTGGTCGCGGCCGGGGACGGGACGGGGCCTCAGACGGAGACCGACAACGGCAGGAGTGGCCGTCCGCCGCAGTCCCGGCAGGAGGGGGCGCGTTCGGTGTACTGGGCGCGGCACCTCGGACAGTAGCGGGTGTGCGAGGGATCGTCGGGCACCGGGGGTGCCTCCCAGGCCCCCGGGTCGATTCCCCGATCGCGGGCCATCCGGTCGAGGGCGGCGAGAGGATCCGCGGCAGCAACCGACCTCACCGGGATGTCGGCGGGATCGCCGGCCGGGAACCGCATCCGACGCCACCGCCCGGCCGCGAACGATTCCCAGTCGCGGAACCCTGGCAGGGCGGCGGCGACCGCCACCGGGTCGCAGCCCATCAGGGCCTCCTTCTGGGCGAGGTCCCAGGATCTCGTCGCAGCCAGCGGGGACAGGCAGGCCGAGAGCACCAGGCGCCAACGCTCGTCCTCCCAGGCGGGAAACTCCCGCCGGTGCCGCCGTGCCAGGAACACCGCGTCGCCCACCATCAGCAGGAGCGCGATGGGGGCCACGATCCACAAGGTCGGGCCCACCCCCAGATGGGCCAGCGAGACCGGGGCCACCCCCCAGGCCAGCGCCAGGAGCGCGAAGGCGACCCAGCGCAGCGGCGCGAAGGCCTTGGCCACCTCGGCCCGCCGGAGGGCGATCGCCGCAGGATCGTGGAGTGCCCAGGGCAGCGGGTTCCCGGAAGCCGATGCCGCATCCCCGGCGCCGGGAGGATCGACCACGATGTCCCGGACGACGTGGGCCCGGGAAAGACCCGGCAAAGGCCACACCGCGTGGAGCGAGCCCCGGACGGTGCGCACGATCGCCCCGCCCTGGGCGACCTCCCAACCCCGCCCCCGTCGTCGGAAGAGCAGGCAACCGGCCGGCACCCACACCACGAATTCCGACAGGTGCAACAGCAGGAGGACCGCCAGGAACACGTGCACCGCACTCATGGCCGGTGGATCCCCTCGGGGCGTCGATCAGAGGTCCAGCGTCTGCCCCGGACCCGGTTCGAGCACCTTGATCTTCGGGTGGCGGGAATGGATCTGCTCACGGATCCAGCCGCGCGCATCGGCATCCCCGTGACCGAGCACCACCACCCGCGGATCGACCTCGGACACCATGGAGACGAGATCGTCCCGGTTGGCGTGAGCGGTCAGGTCGAGGTCGAAGACCTCGCAATTGCGGGTCAGCTGGCCGACCGACGGGCTGAAGTGGAACCGCTCGCCCGGCTTGGCGGCCTTGAGGCGGCCACCCGGGGTGTCCACGTCGGCGTAGCCGACGAAGAAGATGCCATGGCGCTCGTCGCCCACGATGCGCGCGGCCAGCGCGTGCGCCCCGGTGTTCTCGCTCATCATGCCGGCGGTCATGACGCAGATGCGTCCGCCGCGCAGCGACATCGACTCGATGTCGTTGGTGGACACCACCTGGAGGTTCAGCGCGTGGGTCAGCTTCAGGTTCGGATGGTGACGGTGGGTCCGGTTGGACTGCAGGTCGTAGATCTCGGTGAACACCCGACCCAGGCCCCCGATGTAGACGGGCTGCTCCCGCAGCTTCCCGGATCGCATCAGCAGCGCGAGGAAGGCGAGGATCTCCTGGGTACGGCCCAGCGCGAAGGCCGGGATGAGCACCGTGCCCTTGCGGGCGAGCACCCGGTTGATGCCCTCGGCCAAGCGGTCCAACTCCTGGTCGCGGCTGAAGCCGGCCGGCAGCTGGCGCGCGCCGCGGGTCGTCTCCATGACCAGCACATCGGCCCGCACGCCCTCGAAATCGGCCGCCCGGAGCAGGGTCTGGTCGTGGAAACACACGTCGCCCGAGTAGAAGAGGCTCTGCTTGCGGCCCCGCACCAGCACGCCGGCCGAGCCGAGGGCGTGGCCGGCATCGAAGAACTCCAGCGTGGGCCCATGCCGACGCCCCTGGCCGGGAACATGGTTCCGGGCGAACTGGGCCCACTCGATCTCGCGGCGGTGGCCGAAGCCTTGGAACACCGGCGCGTAGTCGTCGACCTCCTCATGCGTGTAGAGGGGGTACTCGCGGATCCCCAGTTCCTCGCGCTGCCGGACCATCACGTTCACCGAGTTGTGCAGCACACGTTCCACGATGAAGTAGCTCAGGTCGGTCATCAGGACCCGGGCGTGTGGGAAGTACTGAAGGGCCACCGGGAGGGAGCCGACGTGGTCATGGTGGCAGTGCGTCAGGGCGATGGCGTCGACGTCCAGATCGCGAACCGATTCGTACAGGGGGAGGGAGGAAAGTCCTTCGCGCTTGGGGTGGGTTCCCGCGTCCATCAGGAGTTGGTGCCCGTCCACCGAAAGCATCCAGGCGCTGGCCCCGATGTCATGGTCGGGGTTGAGATTGGTGATCCGCATCGCCCAGAGGGATAGCTCCTGGATCCCCCCGACCGCAAACGCGGAAACCATCTATCGCTCGCCAGGGCCGCGACGCGCGTCCGCCGCAGGAGCCGCCGGAAGCACCAGGGTCGCCACCAGTCCACGCTCGGGGCCGTTGGCCAGTTCGAGCCGACCCTGACAGGCGGACATGCAGCTCTGGACGATCGCCAGGCCCAGTCCCGTGCCCCCGGTGTCGCTCGACCGGGAGGCGTCCGGCCGGTAGAAGGGCTCACCCAGGCGGCGAAGCTCCGCCTCCGGGACTCCGGGCCCCGAGTCGACCACACGCCACAGGACCCGGCCCGGCCCGTCGGGCAAGGCCTCGACTCGGATGGGCCCGCGGCCTCCGGCGTGATTCCGGGCGTTCCGCAGGAGGTTTCCCATCGCGCGCTCGACCAGGTCCGGGTGGCCCAGGGCGACCAGCGTCTCCGGCACCGCAACCTTCAGGTCGTCCAACCCGCCCAGCTCCTTGGCCACCACCCGGCGGGTCGCGTCGGCCAGGGGGATCGGGGTCCTCTCCGCGTCGGCCGGCTTCAGCGCCGCCTTGGAGAACTGGAGCAGTTCGTTCACCAGCGCGGACATGTGGCGGACCTCCTCGCGCACATCGTCGACATAGGGCCGGGTGTCGGCGTCCGCACGCTGGTCGAGCACGCCCAGGGCCATCTCCATGCGGGCCAGGGGCGAGCACAGCTCATGCGCCACGTCCCCAAGGAAGCGCTTCTGGCCGTTGACCAGGCCATCCAGGCGTCCGGCCATGCGGTGGATCGCACCGCCAAGACGCCCCAACTCGTCGCCACGCTCCTCCGGCACCACCGTGTGGAAGCGCCCCTCGGCGATGCGCTCGGTCGCTGCCGAGATCCGCGAGACGGTCCGGGTGATCCCCCGGACAAAGGGCAGCCACCAGAGCACCGACACCGCGACGACCCCTCCCCCGGCCCACAGCCATGGGCGCAGGTCGAAGAAGAGGCCACCGGCAGAGAGGGTGGCGGAGGAGACCGTCAGCCTCAGGCCCCGCGGCACACCGGGGCCCCGCAACGGCGTGCCCAGGACCAGCCAGTAGCGCGCCGGTTGGCCCGCCCGCAGGAAGGTGCGTGGAAGGGGGACGCCCTGCCGCGAGCCGGGCCGTTGCGGCGGCGCCACCCCGATGCCCGGGGGGGGCGACGGGTCCGGAAAGCCCGCGAACCGTCCCTCCGGCGGCGGACCAGGTCGGGGCTCCTCAAACTCCGGGCGAAGCCGCCCGCCCTCGGCCAAAGCCCCGGGCCGCCGGTCCTCGACCCCGGGGCCCGGCGGGAACACCGGGCGCAAGCGCCGGGCGACCTCGTCCGGAACCTCCTGCGGGGTGCCGAGGAACCGGCTGCCATCCTCGCGGAGCAACAACACCCGGACCGGATAGGCTTCCTCGAACCGCGCCAGGGCCCGTTCCCACTCGGCGACGGGACGCTCGCGCAACTCGGCCAGCAGCGCCCCGGTGGCGGCCTGGGAACGCTCTCCGGCCACCCGCCCGAGCAGGGACTCGCCCCCCAGCTCGGTCCAGAGGAACACCCCGAAGGCGCCGACCAGCAGCACGAGGTTCAGCAGCAGCCAGAGGAGGATCCGGGCCAGCAGCGGAAGGCGCAGGGTCATTCGGAATCCTCCGGGTCGACCATCATGTAGCCGGCCGAGCGCAGCGTGCGGATGAAGCGCGGATGCTTGGGGTCGTCGTCGAGCTTCTTGCGCAGGGCCGAGATGTGCACGTCGATGGACCGGTCGAAGACGTCGTAGTCGCGCTCGCGGATCTCGTCGAGCAGCGCCTCCCGGGTCTTGACCCGGCCCCGGGCGCGGGCCAGCGAGACCAGCAGGTCGTACTCGACCGGCGTGAGACTCAGGGGCTGGTCGCCGAGGACCGCGGCCGCGGACGGGCGGACACGGAGCGGACCCACCCCGATCTCCTGGTCCGCGTCAGCACCTTCGGTCTTGGAGCGTCCCGAGTGGCGCGTCACGGCACGCAGCCGGGCGAGGAGTTCGCGCGTGGAGAAGGTCTTCGGCAGGTAGTCGTCGGCTCCCATCTCCAGGCCCACGATGCGGTCGGCCTCGTCACCCCGGGCCGTGAGCATGAGCACGGGCACGTCGGTCCGTGCACGGATGCGCTTGAGGACCTCGAATCCATCGAGACCCGGGAGCATGAGGTCGAGCAGGACGGCATGCCACGACTCGGCCGCCGCGCGCTCCACGCCCTCCGGGCCGGTGTGGACCGCCTCGACCGCGTAGCCCATCGGCGCGAGGTAGTCACGGATGAGCCGGCAGAGTTTCCGGTCGTCGTCGATGACGAGGACCCTGGGCAGGGAGGCTTGGGAGGCCGGGGCGGCGGCGGGACTCTTCATGGTGTCTCGGTCGGGGCGTGCCGGCTCCATTCCGGCATCCCGATGGACGGCACGCTAGCGGGAATCCCGGTTCGGCCCGACCCACATTTACCCCGCCTTAACAATTTTCGGCCCGGACGACATCCATCCCTTACACGCGGGGAGTCTCTTGTCTTCAGAACGGCACGGCGATGGTTCGCCGGTCGACAGAAAAACCAAGAACACCGCACAGCAACGACCCATGAAGACACTGAATCGCACCCTGATGGCGCTGGCCCTGGCCGGCGCGACCCTCACCGCCACGGCCGAGACCGACGAGCGCCCGACGCCCCCCGGCGGTCCCGGCGGTCCCGGCGGTCCCGGTGGTCCGGGCGGACGCGGCCGGATGCCCTCCCCGATCCTGGAAGCGCTCGACGCGAACCATGACGGCAACCTCGATGCCGACGAGAGTCCTGGCGGTCCTGGCGGTCCTGGCGGTCCTGGCGGTCCGGGCCGTGAGGGACGTCCGCCCCGCCCGGACCGGGAGTGATCCCGGATCCGTCTGCAGACCAGCACACCGGCGACTTCCCGAACCTTGGGGAAGTCGCCGGTCTCGTTGGGCACCCGGTGGTCAACCCCGGCCGGCGATCCACCGGGCCAACTGGACCAGCGAGGCCGGTTGGCCGGTGCGCAGGACCGCCCGCCGGAAAACCCGGGCACAGGCCCAAAGCACGAGGACGTCGGAGACGACCAGCAGCGCGAGGGTGCCGAGCACATCGACCATCGGCGGACCCGCCGCCACCCGGTTCATCATCACGAACGGCGTGTAGGGAGGGATCCACGACAGCAGGGTGGCCACCGGACCGTTGGGATCCCTGGGGATGAAGGTGATGGAAACCAGCGGCACCATCATGAAGAGGGCGATGACCCCGGTGAAGTTCTGGGCCTCCTTGAGATCGCTGCAGGTGCTTCCCAAGGCCAGGATGACCGCCGAATAGAACAGGTAGCCGAGCACGAAATAGAGCGCGAAGGCCGGAAGGATCCAGGAGTCGGCCAGCAACGTGGCCAGTTCGACGGGCAGGCGCGCGACGGCGGAATCCGGGGCGACGGCGGCGACCCCGGAAGCTCCGACCATCCAGACGGTGACCAGCACCAGCGAGCCGATCCAGGCCAGGGTCATCACCGCGCCGACCGCGGCCACACCGAGGAGCTTGCCGACCATGAGCTGCAGCGGGGTGACGGAGGAGACCAGCACCTCGAGGATCCGGTTGGAGCGCTCCTCGATCAGTGAATTGAGGAGCATCTGCGAGACCGCGAAGACGGCGATCCACAGCAGGTAGACGAAGGCGCTCGGGGCCCACTGGCGCAGCAGATCGGCGAGGCCGACCCGTTCCTCGCCGGCGGCCTTCCTCGGGTTCAGGTCCACGACCCGGGCACCCGCCGCCTCGACCTGGGCCACGATCGCCGGATCCAGGCCCCGGCGGGTGTACTCGACCTGCCGGTGATCCCGCGACAGGGCCTCGGCCATGGCATCCCGCAGCCGGGTGTCCGCCTGGTTGGCGGACCAGAAGCGCAGGACGGGAGGTTCTCCGGGGCCTTCTCCGTCCAGGACGATGGCCGCCCCGAACAGGACGACGGGTTCACCACCCCCCTCCGGCGCGCAGGGGCGCTCCTCCCGGAGCCAGTCGCGAAGGCGGCCTTCGAACTCCGCGAGGTCCCCCCGCCATTCCAGGCCGGCCGGCAGGACCACCGGCCGGTGGAGCGGCTCCGGCGGCGCGAAGGCTCCGGCATCGGCCCGCATCGACTCCGCCACCCGGGACTGGAGTTCCCGCCAGGGTGCCTGGGCGCCGTCGCTCGCCGGCAGGGACCGACCCGGCTGGAGCCTTGGGGCCGCCCACTCGCGGAAGTGCATCGACTCCCGGCGTTCCTCCACGCGCCTGAGGTGGCCGAGGATGACCCCGGCGGAACGCCCGGAACGGGTCGCGTCGACGAGCGCGAAGTGGCGCGTCGGCGTGCCCTTCCGGGCCAGCCAGAGGGGCACCTGCGAGGCGATCACCCAGAGCAGCGGCACCATGAGGATGCCGAACCAGAACCCCCGGGTCCGGGCGTTGCCAAGGAACTCGCGGACGGCGATGAGCAGGGCGGGCCTCATCGCATCGAGGCCTCCCGGGCCGCGGGCCCCACCAGGTGGACGAACACGTCGTGCAGGTCGGTCTCGTGCACCTCGAAACGCCGGAGCCTCAACGCCCGCTCGAAGCAGGCCTCGAGGATCACCGAGGGGTCGGCGCCGGGTCCCAGCTCGAGGTTCCATCGCCCCGATCCGAGCGGTTCCCGGCGGACGACCCCCGGAAGCGGGCCGGGATCGGCGGAAGGGTCCGAGGTCTCCAGGCCGATGCGCACCGGCAGCAGCCGCCGCGCCTCGGACACCGAGCCCTCGAAGAGTCCCCGGCCGCCCCCGACAATCGACAACCGGTCGCAGAGGCGCTCGGCATGGGCCATCACATGGGTGGAAAACAGGAGGGTGGCACCACGCGCCCGGAGGTCTTGCACGATCTCCTCGAGCACCTGCTGGTTCACCGGGTCGAGCCCGGAGAAGGGCTCGTCGAAGATCACGAGTTCCGGTTCGTGCGCGATGGAAGACAGCACCTGCACCTTCTGTCCCATGCCCTTGGAGAGGGTCTCGATCTTCGAATCGGCGAAAGCGCCGAGGCCGTAGCGTCCGAGGAGTGCCCGCGCCCGACGCCGGGCCTCTGAACGCCCGAGTCCCTTGAGCATGGCGAAGTAGGCGATGACGTCGGCGGCGGTCATCTTCCGGTACAACCCCTTCTCCTCGGGCAGGTAGCCGACGCGGTTGCGCACCGCCAGGGCCGAGGACGACCCGAGCACCGAGATCCGGCCGGCGTCGGGCAGCAGCATGCCCAGGATCATCCGGAGGCTGGTGGTCTTGCCCGCGCCGTTGGGCCCGAGGAACCCGTGGACCGATCCCTGCTCGACCCGGAGCGACAGATCCTGGACGGCCTGGAAGTCCCCGAAGGACTTCGAGACCCCATCCAGTTCAAGGGCGACCGCCATGTGAGGAGACTGTTCACCACGGCCCGGCCGGACAAGGAGATCCCGGGAGATCCACGGCGTTGGCCGGGAGGCGCTTCTCGGTTTCCCTGAGCCGGGCTCGGGTTCATGCTGTGGCCCGACCGATGAATCCGACCGCCTGCTCCTTCACCGTCAATGGACGCACCTACGCCCCGCCGGCCCGACCGGTGGCGGTGGTCTGCCTCGACGGCTCCGCCGACGCCTACCTCGACGCCGCGATGGCCCGGGGCCTCATGCCCCACGTGCAGCGGTTGGCCGTGCAGGGCTGGCGCGGGTCGGCCCGTGCGGCCATGCCCACCTTCACCAACGTCAACAACAGCTCGATCGTCACGGGCGTGCCGCCGTCGGTCCACGGCATCGGCGGCAACTTCTTCTACGATCCGTCGATCGGGCAGGAGGTCATGATGAACTCCTCGAAGTTCCTGCGCGTGCCGACCCTGTTTCCCGCCGCCCAGGGGGCCGGCCGCAAGGTGGCCGTGGTCACCGCCAAGGAGAAGCTGCGGGACATCTTCGCCAGCGGACTGATCGCCCGCGGTGGCATCGCCTTCTCGTCGGAGAAGGCACGGGAAGCGTCGCTGGCCACCCACGGCATCGAGGCGGTCGAGGCGCTGGCGGGCCCCACGCCGCCGATCTACTCGGGCCAGGCCTCGCTCTACGTGCTGCGCGCGGGGGTGCGGCTGCTGGAGGCCGGCCGGGCCGACTTCCTGTACCTGAGCACCACCGACTTCATGCAGCACAAGCACGTGCCCGACGCCCCGGAGGCGCTGGAGGTCTACGCGGCCATCGACGCGGAGGTCGGACACCTGCTGGCCCTCGGCGCGGTGGTGGGGATCACCGCCGACCACGGCATGAACTCCAAGCAGCGCGCCGACGGCTCACCCAACGTGGTCTACCTCGAGTCCGAGCTCGACGCGCGCTGGGGCCCCGGCTTCCGGGTGATCCTGCCGATCACCGATCCCTACGTCGTCCACCATGGAGCCTTGGGGTCCTTCGCGCAGGTCCACCTTCCCACCGACCGGACCGTGCCGCTGGCCGAGGTGATCGACTTCGTCGCCACGCTGCCGGGCATCACCGAGGTGCTGTCGCGCGACCAGGCGGCGCGGCGGATGGAACTGCCGCCCGACCGCATGGGCGACCTGGTGGTGTGCTCGGGCCGGGACGCGGTGATCGGACGGACCCCGGCCTACCATGACCTGAAGGCGATCGAGGGAGGCCTGCGCTCCCACGGCGGCCGGTACGAGGAAATGGTGCCGTTCGTCCTGAGCCATCCGCTGCGGCCGCAATACGCCGCACGCGCCCTGGGCGATCCCCGCAACTTCGACCTCTTCGACTTCGTCTGCAACGGAACCTTGGCGGGCTGAGTCCCTGCATCCCTCCCCGAGTCATGGCCTTCTCCTCCTCCACCGACCCCTGGGTCGACCGCGCGCTCCGGGTCTTCCCGGGCGGATCCAACGGTGAGTTCGGCATCCCGCCCGAAAGGCTCGTGGTGCCCGAGCGTGGCCGGGGCGCACGGATCTGGGACACCCGGGGCCGGGAATTCGCCGACTTCACCATGGCCTGGGGATCGGCGCTGGTGGGCCACGCCCACCCGAAGGTGGTCGAGGCGGCCGCGGCCGCGGCACGCGACGGGGTGAACTTCGCGTCGGTCAACCGGAGGTCCGTCGAGCTGGCCGAGCGCATCGGCTCGGTGAGCCCCTGCGCCGAGCGGATCCGCTTCGTGGCCTCGGGCACCGAGGCCACCCTGCTCTGCCTGCGGGTGGCGCATGCGGCGACCGGACGCACGAAGGTGCTCCGCTTCGAGGGTGCCTACCATGGACAGCATGCGGTGGGCGTGGCGGGCATGATCCACAGCCGGCCCACCGACCTGCCCTCCTGCGATGCGGCGGGAGCCGGAGCCCCCTGGGCCGAGCGGGACGTGCTCGTGGCCCCGTACAACGACCTCGCCACCACGACGCGGATCGTCGAGGCCCACGCCACATCGCTGGCCGCGGTCATCGTCGAACCGCTCCATCGCTGCCTGACGCCGAAACCCGGCTTCCTCGAGGGCCTGCGAGCGATCACGCGGAAGCACGGCATCGTGCTGATCTTCGACGAGGTGGTGACCGGCTTCCGCCTGGCCCCCGGCGGGGCCCAGCAGCACTACGGCGTGGTTCCGGACCTCGCGGCCTATGGCAAGGCCCTCGGAGGCGGCTTCCCGATCGGCGCCTTCGCTGGCCGCGCCGACCTCATGGAGGTGCTGGAGGAACGGCACCTGCCGGGGCCGCGGTATGTCTGGAGCGCCTCGACCACGGGCGGGAATCCCGTCTCCTGCGCGGCCGCGCTGGCCACGCTGGACCTGCTGCTGCAGCCCGGGGTGCATGAGGCACTGCACGCGACGGGACGACGCTTCCGGGAGGGCCTGCGGACGGTGGCCCGTTCGGCCGGCGTCGCGGTGCAGGTGCTCGGAGACGGGCCGCTGGGCCAGGTGGCCTTCTCGGACCGGCCCGTCACCGACCAGGCCTCGTGGCTGGCGAGCGACCGGGCCCGCGGCGGCCGCCTGATGCTCGAACTGCTCGACCGGGGCATTTTCCTGAATCCCATGGGCACCAAGCTCTACCTGTCGATGGACCATTCCCCGGACCTCCTCGACCGCTTCTTCGAGGCCTTCGCCGAGGCCCTGCCCGCCTCGGCCCCGGTCCGTTGAGCCGACCCGAACCCTTTTTTCGAACCCACCGATGAACCTCCACAGCCTTGTGGCCGGAACCCCGATCGCCTCGGATTCCGTGCTCACCGTCCGCAATCCCTACAACCAGTCCGTCTCGGGCACGGTCACGCAGGCCTCGCGCCGGCACGCCCTCGAGGCGATTGCCGCCGCCACCGCCTTCCGGGACACCCCCACCCGGCACCAGCGGGCCGAGATCCTCGAGAAGACCCGCTCGGCCCTCGAGGCCCGGCGCGAGGAGTTCGCCCGGATCATCACCTCGGAGGCCGGGCTGGCGCTGCGCGAGGCGCGCTACGAGGTCGGACGCACGGTGGATGTCCTGCGCTTCGCCGCCATGGAGGCCCTGCGCGACGACGGGCAGATCTTCTCCTGCGACATCTCGGCCCAGGGCAAGGCCCGCAAGATCTTCACCACCCGCGAGCCGTTGCGCTGTGCGGTGGCCATCACGCCCTTCAACCATCCGCTGAACCAGGTGGCCCACAAGGTGGGTCCCGCCATCGCCGCGGGCACCCCCATCATCCTCAAGCCCTCGGAGAAGACCCCGCTGGTCGCCCTGCGCCTGGCGGAACTGCTCCATGCCTCGGGCCTCCCGGGGCCGATGCTCAGCGTGCTGCTCGGGCCGACCGCCGAGGTCGCCGAGGTGCTCGTCGGGCACCCGGAGGTCGAGGTGGTGGCCTTCACCGGGAGCGTGCCGGTCGGCAAACGCATCGCCGCCACGGCCGGCTACAAGAAGCTGGTCCTCGAACTTGGCGGCAACGATCCCCTCATCGTGCTCGAGGACGCCGACCTGGACCTCGCGGTCACGCTGGCCGCCGAGGGCAGCTACCGCAACTCGGGCCAGCGATGCACCGCCGTGAAACGCATCCTGGTGCAGGAATCCATCGCGGCGGAGTTCACCGGCCGCCTGGTCGAGAAGACCCGCGAGTACCGTTGCGGGGATCCGGCCGACGAGGCGACGAAGGTGGGCACGGTGATCGACGAGGCCTCGGCGGTCTCGCTCGAGGCGGCCGTGCAGGACGCGGTCTCACGGGGCGCGCGGGTGCTGGTGGGAGGCGGGCGCCAGGGAGCCCTGCTGCAGCCGACGGTGATCGACCGCGTGCCGCGTGACTGCCGGATGGTGGTCTGCGAGAGCTTCGGGCCCCTCGCGCCCATCGTGACGGTCCGCGATCTCGACGACGCCCTCGAGGTGGCCAACTCGACGGCCTACGGGCTGAGTTCCGGCGTGGTCACCAACAACCTGGCTCACGCCCTCAAGGCCATCCGGACCCTGCGCTGCGGCACCGTGAACATCAACGAGGTGCCCGGATTCCGGGTCGAGAACTCGCCCTTCGGCGGGATCAAGGACAGCGGCCTCGGCATCAAGGAAGGGGTCATCGAGGCCATCAAGGGCTACAGCTACGTCAAGACCTTCAGCCTGCCCTGGTGAGGCCCGGGGCCGCCGTCCGCCGCCGAGAAGATCCCCGGGGATCGTCCCGGATCACCAGATCTTCGCGCGATCCTCGGGCTTGCGCCACAGGGGCGAGGCCTCGGTGATGCCCCAGGCCTGGTAGAACTCGGGCAGGTTCACGTGGGGCCCGATCCCGCGGAACTGGCCGGGCGAGTGCGGGTCGACCACGAGGCGGCGCTGGAGCTCGGCCTCGCGCCAGTTCACCCGCCAGAGTTGCGACAGGCTGAGGAAGAACCGCTGCTCCGGGGTGAATCCATCGAGGGTGCGGCGACGGGAAGGATCCTTGGCCAGCGCCCGCTGCAGGGCCTCGAAGGCGATGCTCGTGCCGCCCAGGTCGGCGATGTTCTCGCCCAGCGTCAGGCGGCCGTTGACCCGCTTGCCGGGCAGCGCCTCGTAGGCGCCATACTGGTCGACCACCTTGGCGGCCCGTCGGTCGAACTCCTTGCCGTCGGCCTCGGTCCACCAGTCGCGCAGGTTGCCGTCGGCGTCATATTTGCGGCCCTGGTCGTCATAGCCATGGGTGATCTCGTGGCCGATGACCACCCCGATGGCCCCGTAGTTCACCGCGTCGTCCATCTCGAGGTCGAAGAAGGGCGGCTGGAGGATGCCCGCCGGGAAGACGATCTCGTTGAGCGGCGGGCTGAAATAGGCGTTCACCGTCTGGGGCGTCATGTGCCACTCGGAGCGGTCGACAGCCTTGCCCACCCGCGCCAGCTCGCGCCGGGATTCGAAGGCGTTGGCCCGGAGCACATTGCCCAGCAGGTCGTCGCGCCGGACCTC
The DNA here is from genome assembly GCA_021298285.1 of Verrucomicrobium sp. GTDB lineage: Bacteria > Verrucomicrobiota > Verrucomicrobiia > Limisphaerales > UBA9464 > SXXZ01. The sequence goes on along the minus strand of JAJTFN010000034.1, from coordinate 23,472 downwards.
CAGGCCCGCGTAGTCGCGGAAGGCGCGGGGGTGCCCGACCTTCTCCGAGAACCGGTCGAACTTGCGCAGGGCCTCCTGCCGGGTGGCCGGCCCCATCCACTCGAGCCGGCTCAGGCGGTCCCGGAACACCGCGCGCAGGTTGGCGATGAGCTCGGACATGCGCGCGGCGGCGGCAGGCGGGAAGTGCCGCTCGACGTACATCTTCCCGAGGGCCTCGCCCAGGGCCCCGTCGATGACCTTGGCCGCCCGCTGCCAGCGGGGCTCCTGCCGGGGCTGTCCCCTCAGGACCGTCCCGAAGAAACGGAACGACTCGTCCGCCGGCGCCGCATGGAGGTGGGGAGCCACCGCGGCCAGCAGGTGCCAGCGGAGGTAGGCCAGCCAATGCGCGCCCTCGACCTCCGTGGCCATCGCGTCGAGCTCCCGGAAGAACTCCGGCTGACCCACCACGACCGTCGCGGGCGTCGGGACGCCCGCCGCCCGGAAGAACGCGTCCCACGGCAGGCGCGGGGTCAGGTCGCGCAGTTCATCGCGCGTGAGCTTGTGGTAGTTCTTCTCCCGGTCCCGCAGCTCGGTCCGCGAGCGCGACACCTTTGCCAGCCGGGTCTCCAGCGCCAGGATGGCATCGGCCGCCGCCTTGGCCTCGGCCTCGCCGTCCCCCAGGAGCCCCAGTTGGGTGGCGATGTGGTCCCGGTACTGCGCGCGCTGGCTGGCGAACCCATCGGCCAGGTAGTAGTCGCGGTCGGGCAATCCCAGCCCGCCCTGCCAGAGCTGCAGGGCGTACACGGAGCTGTTCTTCGCGTCGGGCTGCACCCCCATGGAGAAACCCGCCGCGATGCCGCGGAGCTGCCAGTCGCCCAGCAGGGCCATCGCCGACTCGGGGTCGCGCACGGCCCGGAGGCGCTCCCATTCGGGATTCAGGGGGGTGAACCCCAGGCGCTCGATGCGGTCGATATCCATCACCGCGGCGTAGAAGTCGCCGACCTGCCGCCGGGGAGAACCCGCGGGCGCCTTCGTGTCCGAGGCGGCCGAGGTCAGGATCTCCCGCAGCAACCACCAGTTGCGCTCCTGCAGCTCATCGAACCCCGCCCAGCGGGACTTGTCGCCCGGGACCGGGTTGTTGCGGCGCCAGTTCCCGGTGGCGAACTGGTAGAAGTCGGTCTTCGGGTCGACCGCCCGGTCGAGATGGGTGATCGAGAAGCGCGGAATCGGGGGCGGCTCCTCCGCGGCATGGAGCCCCAGCACGGCCAACAGGCCGAGCACCAGGGGGGCGGTCATGTTGCGGACGATCACGGGCATGGTCCCTGCCCCTGGGCATGGGGGACCCGACGGTCGGAATCGACGAGGCTGCATGCCGGGAAGCTGACCGGCGCGGGGTCGAAATCAACCCGACAAACGGCCCGGCCGGTGGCCTGCCTGAGATCAGAGGGCCGTGAGCAACTCGGTGATCTTGATGCCGAAGCGGTTGTCGACCACCACGACCTCGCC
>JAJTFN010000034.1:0-21979 GCA_021298285.1 Verrucomicrobium sp. | reverse complement strand
CACGACCTCGCCGCGGGCCACCAGCTTGGTGTTGACGTGGAGGTCCACCGGCGCGTCAGCCACCTTGTCGAGCTGGACGATGGAGCCGGTGGTCAGGTTCAGCACCTCGCGCATCGGCAGGTGACAGGACCCGAGTTGGACGCTCACCTCGACGGGCACGTCCAGCAGGATGGAAAGATCGGTGGTTTGGCTCATGAGAGGTTCCTCTGCGGGTTCGCGGCCGGCGTCACTTCGTCGATTTCGACGGCCCAGCGGCCGTCCAGGGTGCCCAGGCGACCAAAGAACTTCTTCTCGCTGGCCAGCTTGACCTGGACCCGCTCGGCGAACTCGGGCGGCAGCGGCACGATGTCACCGACCCGGAGACCGACGACGTCCTTGGCGCGAAGCTTGAGGCCGTTGGATTCGGCCGAGACCAGCATGGGGGCATCGTCGTAGTGGGTGTTCCATCCGCGTTCCTTCTCGGTCGGGATGTCCGGCATGTCCTCGGGACCGGGCTTCAGCCGGGAACTGAGGAGCTGGACGATCGGCTCGATGGTCCAGTACGGGAAGGCGATCTGCAGGGTCTCGGTGCAATCGTTGAGCCGGGCCTCGATGGCCAGCACGAGCATGATGGCCTCCGGATCGACCGTCTGGAGGAACAGGCCGTTGCTCTCGTGACCGAAGAGCGCCGGCCGCAGGTCGCGGTAGCGGGCCCAATGCGTGCACCATTCGGTGAGCATCAGCAGGACGACCTGGTCGAGGAGGGTCATCTCCAGCTCGGAGAGTTCGCGGTTGCCGGAGATCGAGTTGGCGGGCCCACCCAGCAACCGGTCGACGATCGTCAGGCCGAGCCGTGGCGGAACGTCCAGCAGGCAGATGCCACGCAGGGGTTCCACCCGGAACAGGGAGATGTGGGTGGGGCTGTTGAGGCTTTCGCACCAGTCCCGGAAGGAGATGGTGTGCAACTGGCACATCTGCATCGAGAACTCGACGCGAAGGTAGATGGACAGCCGGGCGGCCAGCGCCTGGATGAACTCCTCATGATGGATGCGCAACTTGCGCAACTCGAACGGCGAGAGGAAGACCGGCGTGCGGAAATCGTAGGCCGAGATCGAATCCCGGCTCTGGTTGCTCTTCCGGCCGTTGGACTGCAGGACGACGGTGTTCGACTCCTCCTCCTGGACCTGCTGGAGAAGGCGTTCGACCTCCGACTGGGAGAGCACGTCCCCCGAGGATCCCATCGAGTCCGACATAGGCGTGGCGGGTGGACGATTACTGCACGGCCAGATCGGGCAGCACGACCTCCGAGAAGGCGCTCGGCCCCAGGAGCTTGTGGAACGCCGCCTTCAGCTCGGACTTGATGGTGTTCCGTGACCCCTGCCGCTCGATGTCCATCAGCGTCTTGGTCTGAAGCAGGTTCGCCGCCGCGTCGCGCAGGTCCTCCTCGCGGGCCGTCACCAGGTCCCCCAGCTTCGGGTTCATGCCCCGGAGGCCGATCTTGGCCATCATCAACCGCGAGCCCATGGTGCCGGCGACATTCACCGTGACGGGTTGCTTGAACATGGCGGTGACGGCGGCCGAATGGATGGCCCCGCTGCTGCTGGTGCTGCTGCCGCCGTGGGAATCCTTGGCTCCACCACCACCGTGTCCGCCCGAGTCGTGGGAGCCGGAGGCTCCGGAACTCTCGGCCCCATGGGCGCCGCCACCCCCGTGATCCCCGCCTTCGCCAGCCGGCGTGGCCGCGGCGGCATCCCCGGCCTTCGGCGCCGCGTTGGCCGCCGTCTGGGTGAGCTTCGGGATCAGGACGAACTGGGTCATCAGGAAGGCGATGACCGGCATCAGCACGATGTTGAGGATCAGCGGGAGCATCGACTTGATGCCGCCGGACGACTCGGACTTCGAGATGTCGCTCTTGTCGGATGCGGGGGATGCCATGGGGAGGTGGGAGCCGGGACGGAAATCACCGGATAACGGATCAGCGCTTGAGGTTGATCAGTTCCTGGAGGATTTCATCGGAGGTCGTGATGATCTTGGCGTTGGCCTGGTAGCCACGCTGGGTGACCATGAGATCGGTGAACTGGGTCGCCAAGTCAACATTGGCCTGCTCCAGCGCCTGCCAGCGGATCTGACCCCTGCCGGCCTGGCCCGGGGCGCCGAGCCCGACGGGGCCCGCGGCGGCAAGGTTGCCGAAACGGTTGTTGCCCACCTTGGTCAGGCCGTTGATGTCGCGGAAGGTCTGCACCTGGATCTGGGCGATCTTCAGGGGCTCGGGCGGGGTCGCCGGCGGCGGCACCGCGGTGCTGCGCAGCGAGAGCTTCACATCGCCGTTGGGTTCGATCCTCCAGGAGACCGCCTCGGTGTCGGCAGGCAGGGCGGGTGTGGTCGGAGTGAGGGTGATCTTGATGTCGCTGGAGACGCCGGGCGAGCCCGGGATCTCACCCTGGACGCGGTATCCATCCACCGTGGTCAGGAAGCCATCCTTGTCGGCGCGGAAATCACCCGCGCGGGTGGCATACAACCCGTTGGTCGCGGTGTCGCGGACGATGAAGAAACCGCTGCCGTCGATGGCCATGTCGTAGGGCTGTCCGGTCGAATCGATGGTGCCCTGGGTGAAACTGTTGGAAACGTCGACCAGGGCCACGCCGCTGCCGACCTCCGAGGAGCTCGAATTCGTGGAGAACTCGGAGAGCCTCTGGCTGAAGATGTCGACGCCCTGGGCACGACCGGCCCGGAAACCAACGGTGTTGACGTTGGCGATGTTGTTTCCGATGACATCCAGCTTGTCCTGTTGGAAACGGAGGCCACTGATGCCGGTATTAAGGGATCTGAGCATGGTACTTTCGGGGTTGTTGCGGGTTTACTGAAGGAGGGAACCGAGGACCTGACCCATCTTGTCGGGAAGGAACTTGAGCTGGGCGGCTCCGATGGGGCCTGTGGCTGATGGGCCGATCGCCGTCCCGGGAACGACGCCCGGCTGGGAGGATCCGGTCGGCCCCACCGGGGTCGTGCCGGGTTCGGGGGCCGTTTGGCCGGAGGAACGGAGCAGGGTCACGCGGGAAAGGTCGTAGGGGACATCATCGACCACGAGTTGCGGGTCCCCGCCATTGAAGCGGACCTCGCTGACAACGCCCTCGACGGTGGCCTTGGTTGTCGGGTCCTGGAGCGAGACCCACTGCCCGAGGAACTGGTTGGCTTGAAGGCCCTTGAACTGCGAACGCAGCCCGACGAGGTCGGCCTGCATCAGGCGGGTCTGGTCCAGCGTGTTGAACTGGGCCATCTGCGCGATGAAGTCGGTGTCCTTCTGGGGATTGAGCGGGTCCTGGTAGGAGAACTGGGCGGCGATCAGCTTGAAGAAATCGTCCTGGCCCAGGGTGCGTTTCGGAGCGCGCCCCGTGGACTGCGCCCCCGAGCCATCAACGTCGGATGGCGGTCCGGACGGAGCCGGGGCCCCATACGAGTTGGCGAGGGTGCGGTTGGAGGTTTCGAGAGTCATGGATCGGTGGGGATTCTCGGATCAGGCCCAGGATTCGAGCAGCCGGCGGGAGGAACCCCGGGGGGCGGCCGGCGGCCGGCCGCCGGCGGACGAAGCCACGGAGGATGCCGGCTTCGGTTGCCCGTCGGGCCAACCGGCGGTGTCCTGAGCCGGACCCTGATGGCGGCCGCGCCCTCCGGGATGGGAGGGACGATCACCCGAGGCATCCGGGGCACCGCGCTGGGCCGAGGCGGAAGGCTCCCGCTCCAGGGGGTGCAGGACGATGCCCTGTCCGCGCAACTGGTGCTGCAGCTCGGACCACCCCTCCGCGATGGCGCGCGTGTCACCACGCTCGACCGTGGCGCGGATCTCAACCGAACCCTGACGCCGGCGCAACTCGACCCGGAGTTCGCTTCCGGGCTCGGGCCGGAGGACCGCCGTCATGGATCCGTTGCGGAGGCGCTGGAAGAGCGCAACCTCGCCGGTGAGGAGTTCCTGAAGACGCTGGGTGGGAGTGCGCGAGCCAGAAGGCTCCGGCACCGGTGTGGCCGGCCCGGGTTCCGCCGGGCGGACCGCCTGGAGCAGGCCGGCGGAGGCCGTTTCATGGAGCCTTGACGCCATCGCGTCACCGGCGGCATCGATCCGGGCAGGATGGCCCGGCACCGCGCCGTCCGATCGTTCGGAGGCGGGCGTCGTCGCCGCGGACGTTGGCCGGGAGAGATCCATCGCAGGCTCCCGGGCTGCAGATGGCGTGCCAGCCCCATTTCCGAAGCGGCCTCCCCGGACGGAGGCATCGTCACGCAAGGCTGGAACGATGGGCAGAACCCCCTGTTTTTCAGGGGTTTCATCGGTTCCCGAGGAACGGGACGCAGGAATGTCGGCCTTCGGGGAAGCCATCGGGACGGCCTCCGGGGACGGGATGACACGGGCAAGGTTTGCCGACCACTCGGCGGGCAGATCCGTCTCCCGGGCGGTATTTTGATCACCTTCATGCCCCGTCGGCGCCGGGACCTGCAGAGGCGCCAGCCCCCTCGGATCAGCCGAAGAGACCCGCGGTGCAGGCATCGCCTCGTCGCCTGCGGAGAAGGCACCCGAAGTCGCCACGGGTTCGCTCTTCAGGAGATCGACCGAAGGACCCTGGATGGGACCGGAACGCGAGACCAGGTGGGGATCCCAACCCGCGACCTCCGACCGGGAAACCCAGGCCGGACCGGAAACCTCGACCCGGGGACTGCGGAGGATGCGGTCCCGAAGCGGTTCGATCTCCGATGCCAGCAGGCCGGTCGAGACCTGCCCCAACGGCGCATCCGCGGCGAGGTCGGACCGACCCGTCGCACCCTCAGCCGATCCCCCCGAAGTCGAACCCGCCACCTGGCCTGCTTGCCCGCCGCCCCAGGCAGGTCCCGGGACGCGAGTCGGGGAATCCAGAATCCCGGGCCGCTGGGATTGCGGCATCCGTCGACGGAAATCGGCCGGAGACGGCTCGAGCGGGGACACCGCCGGAGCGGCGATCGAGGCCCCCGGATCCACGTCCGGAATCGCCGAGCGATCCCCCGCAGCCCGGGCGATCTCCGGAACGGATGCCGAAGCACGAACCGCCGAGGCGACCGCAGGCGAGAGCGCCACCGAGGCCCTCCGCGCGTCGGCTTCCGATGCTGGAGCGATCATTGATCCGTGTTCGCCGGGCGACACCGTCTCGAAAGACCGTGCCGCCACCGGAACAACCACAGGCCCAAGGCGGCTCGAGTTGTCCGCTCCACCGGCGGTCCATCCATCGGGCTCGGATTCCCCGGTTGGGATGGCCACCATCCCAGGAGACCTCCTCGGTGGAGCGCCGAACGGCACTTCAAGCACCTCCGACCCAGCGGACGGTTCAGCCCGAAAACTCGCTGCGGCCGGAGAGGCCGGAGTCGCCAGCGGAGTCGGAGCTGCCGGGGAAACGTTCCCACCGGCGGTAAAGCGCTGCAGCTCACTCCTTCTGGGATCGCCCGGCACCCATCCGGTGAGCGGGACCATCCGGGGGAGATGACCGATCGAGGCGTCGGACAAGGCGTCGGGAGGATCTGAGGGACGGCCCCTTCGAGACCCCCCGGCCGGCTTGGTTTCCGGGTCGATGGACGAACGTCCCGCACCGGGGCCCGGCGGGGTCTCCGTCGCCGCGGAGGCGCCTCGAGGCAGGGGGGCGACCGGATCCGGGATCGGGTCGAGGGGATGCCGGGCCTGAGGCCGATCCCCGGGATCCGTGCCTGCGGGAACGCCCTGGGAACCGGCGACCACCGGGCGGGAGGGTCCCCGGCTGGGCAGATCGGACGGCCGGACCGCCGGGTCGGCAGGAGGCTCCCCACCGCGTTCCGACCGGGAATCGTCCGATCCTTCCAACGATGTCTTCCGGGAGGGAGTTGAAGGGGCCTGGGCTCCGCCGGAAGGTTCGCGGGTACCGGACAATGATCGCCCCATCGGCAACCGCGAAGCCGGTTCAGTCAGGGGACCGCGCGCCACGGAACCGGAGGCGGTACCGGGATCGGAGCCCGGGACGCCGGGTCGGCGTCCTGCCGGCAGCGAGTCCGCGGAAACCGCCCGCTCTCCGAGGTCCGACGCTTGGTCCTGAGGTCCCCGGGTTTGGGAAGGCGCCGATCCGACGACGGAGATCACCGCCGCCAAGGTCGGATCCAGGACGGGGACCACGGCCGGTTGCAACACCTCGACCACCGGGGTCGCATCCCGCTCTTGGTCGGCACGAGCCCCGGCATCGCCCGGCATCCGATGGATCCCGGAACGGGTGCTCTCGGCCTCCGAGTGGTCGGCGGGAAAACCGGTCCGGAGGGAACCCGGGGTGATCGGGCCCCGGGCCACAGCCTGCCCGACAGGTCCTGATGGCATGGATGCCGGGCGGGAGTCGTCGGACCCACGGGCGGCCTTGCCGGATCGATCCGGGAGGCCCATGGGAGGCGATGACTGGTCCGGTTCACCCTGGGAAACCGTCACCGGGACCGCCTCGGTCGGCCATCGCGGATCGCCAATGGCCGCCATCTCCGGTTCCTGCACGGGATCGACCGCCGACCCTTCCGGCACACCGAACCGCCCGGAACCGGAAAGGGACGCGCCCGGGGTTTCCGGTCCATCCGGCGGAGTCTCCCGTGGGTCGACGCCTGGGGCCTCGGTCGTCGCCGACGGCAGCCTTGCACCCCATGCCCTGGAGCGCATCGGTTGCCAGGCGGGATCCACCGGCACGGGCGCCGCGGCACGTTCGGCACGCGTTGACCAGACGACGGCCTCTCGGACCGCGGGTTCCCCGGGAAGGGGCAGGACCGGACGCTCCGGAACCGCAGGCTCGGGGGGCGGCGGCGGCAGGATCCCCACGGTCGACGGCGGGCCACCCCCCGGAACCGCCACGACCGGTTCCGGATCACCGGCCAGCACCACGGGGGCGGAGGCCAGGAGGGCGCCGGAGATCATGGCCGCGAAGGACGCCTCGATCGCGGTTCCCTCTCCCGACGGGGACTCCGCCGTCAGGAGTGGTCCGGAAACCGGGCTGGACAACGCGACCCGGGGGTCGATCCCCGGGAAAACGGAAGGCATCATGGCTTCTTGGCGGTGGGGACCAGGCGGAGCCGGTCCGAGAGGCTCGCGGCGGCTTTGGCCCCTTCGGCGTCGGTCTTGGCCAGGGCGTCGAGGATGGCCCCATTCTGGTCGTCCTTCATCTGGCTGAGGATCTTGACCGCGAGCTTCTCATCCAGTTCCTTGACGATCTTGGCGACGCTTGCCGGCTCCATCCCGCCATAGGTCTTGGCCAGGCGCTTGATGTTGGCCACCTCGTCCTCCTGGATCCGGATGATCTTCCGGTCGATGTCCTCCCGCAGCCTCCAGACGGACTGGGTGACGGAGACCAGTTCGGCCCGTTCCGCAGCCAGACGCCGCTCGAGTTCCCGGAGATCCTTCTCGCGGATCTGGAAGGCGTTGCTCTGCAGCATGAGCTGGGTCAGAAGGATCTCGACCTCCTGGTTGTAGAACTTCCACGAGGGACCCGGCTGTGCCTGGACTTCCTCCGCGGTCTTGCCGGCGAACGGGGCCCCCTCGATCTCATGCGACTCGGGCAGCGCGACGGCCGGCTTGGGCGCGGGAGGGGCCGGCGGCTTGTACCCCTTGATGAGGACGACGGAGGTCACCGCGAGGTACAGCAGGAGGCCGATCACCGAACCAACGATGGAAAGGACGACGGGATTCACGGGAACGAGGGATTGCGGGATGTCGCGGCGGAAACGGGCCTTCGGCGGAGGGCCATCTCGTCGAGGCCCGCCTGATCCTCACGCTGCTGCGCGAGGGCATGTGCCGCAAGCTCCCTTGCGCAGAACCGGTCGACGACCTCCCGATCCCTCTGGCAGTCGAGCACCTTCTGCAGCGAGGCGGCGGCGGCGGTGGTGGCGTTGGCCAGGAGCGCGCGGCTCTCCTGGCAGCGCTGCTCGAGCATCCGGCGATACCCGTCGTGGTACGCGAGGGTGGCGGCGTTGCAACCGGATCGGAGGTGCTCCTGGACCTCGAGCTGGTGGCCCTCCAGCGCCGAGAGGCAGGCCCGGAGGCGGTCCTCGGCCGCCTGACGCTCCCCGAGGGCCCGGGCATGGGCCTGGAGCGCCTCGTCCTCCCGGCGTCGACGGAGATCCCGCAACGGCTCGACTCTCGATCGGAATCGCTTCATGGGTGCGGGAGGAGCATGGGTGGGATCGAGGGCTTCACGCGACGCGGGTTCCGTTCAGGGACGTCTGGAGGGCCGCCCAGGCCTCCGGTGGCCTGACCCCCTGGTCGACCCGTTGGCGGAGGAAGGAATCCAGCGGCTCGCGGAGACGGATCGCCGCGTCGACCGCCGGGTTCGAACCCGCCGCGTAGGCCCCGAGGCTGATCAGGTCGGCATTGCGTTTGTAGACCGACAGGTGTTCCCGGGCCTGGCCGGCCACCCGGAGCTGGTCCTCCGAGCACAGGTCCCGGGTCAGACGGCTGATGCTCTGCAGCACGTCGATGGCCGGATAGTGGTTCTGCTGCGCCAGCGTCCGGTCGAGCACGATGTGTCCATCGAGGATGCCCCGCACCGTGTCGGCCACCGGCTCGTTCATGTCGTCGCCCTCCACCAGCACGGTGAAGAAGGCGGTGATCGCCCCGTCGGAGCCCGAGCCGGCGCGCTCCAGGAGCTGCGGCAACAGGGCGAAGACGCTCGGGGTGTATCCCCGGGTGGCCGGAGGCTCGCCCACGGCCAGGCCGATCTCGCGCTGGGCCATGGCGAAGCGGGTGACCGAATCCATCATCAGGAGCACGGACTTGCCCTGGTCGCGGAAATACTCGGCGATGGCCATGGCCGAGTAGGCCCCCTTGAGGCGGGTCAGGGCCGGCTCGTTCGAGGTCGCCACCACGATCACCGACTTGGCCCGGCCGGCCTCGGAGAGGTCCTTCTCGAGGAATTCGCGCACCTCGCGCCCGCGCTCGCCGATCAGCGCGATGACGTTCACGTCGGCCTCGGCCTGGGCGGCCATCATGCCCAGGAGCGTCGACTTGCCGACGCCCGAGCCGGCGAAGATGCCCAGGCGCTGCCCGCGCCCCACGGGGATCAGCGTGTCCAGGGCCTTGATGCCGGTTCCGAAGACCTCACGGATGCGCCGGCGTCTCAACGGGTGCGGCGGGGCGGCCATGCAGGGGGCCCGGTGCTCGGGCTTCACGGGCGGCAGACCGTCGATGGGTTCGCCAAGGCCGTTGAGCACGCGGCCCAGCAGGCCGGGGCCCACCGGGACCTCGAGGGGGTGCCCCATCGCGACGACCTCGGCCCCGGGGTGGATCCCGTGGGTCTCTCCGAGCGGCATCAGCAGCACGCGGCCCTCACGGAATCCCACGACCTCGGCCATCGAGTCGCCGTCCCGGCGCTCGCCCTCGATGCGGCACAGCTCACCGACGGCGCACAGCGGACCCTCGCTCTCGATCACCAGGCCGATGAGCTGCACGACGCGACCGCGGTTCTCGATCACACGGGTCCCACGGACCCGCTGGAGGATGTCCCCGAGTCGATGGCTCGATGATGACCCCTCGGCGTTCATGACTCCATCGACTGCCGCAGGAGCTCGAGCTTGACCTCACGGCGTGCATCCACCGTGCCGAAGTCGGTGAACACAAGGCAGCCCCCGCGGCCGACCTCGGGCGAGGCCTCCATGCGGATCCGCTCGCCGCCAAGCTCCCGGAGCAGGATGGGGCTGTTGACCCGCTCGAGAAGGGCGAGGTCCTCGGCATGCAGCTGCACCCGCACCCGGCCCGTCTGCCGCAGGGAGGAGAGGGCCTCGTCCAGGGCGGCCTCGACCATCGCCGGGGTGATCTCGACGCTGTTGACCACCTTGCGCGCGGTCTCCCAGGCGATGGCGATGAGGGCCTGCTCGCAATCCCGGACCACCTGCGGGATGGCACCCTCGAGCCGGGCGAACAGGCGGTCCTGGACGTCCCTGAGCTCGGCCCGCTGGCGGACCAGCTGCTCGCTCAGCGCACGCTCGCCGTCGGCGACGCCCCGGGCGTAGGCATCCTGCTCGCGCTGGCGCCACTGCCGTTCGAGTTCCCAGAGCGACACCTTGACGATCTGGACCTCCCGGAGGGCCTCGGCGAAGGGGATGGGGTCGTTGGAGGTCTGCATGGTCGGTGGGTGCAGGGATCAGGACGAGCTGAGACCCTCGTTGTCGGCCTCGGCCTTGCGGACCAGTTCGATGATCCGCATCTGCGCGGCCTCGATGTCGCGCAGCTTGAGGGGCCCCATGAAGCTCATCTCCTCCTGCACGGTCTCGGCGGCGCGCTTGGACACCGCGCTGAGCAGCGCCCCCTTGAGGGTGTCGCTGGCCGTCTTGAGGGCCACCGCCAGGTCGCGGAGGTCGACCTCGCGCAGCACCTTCTGGAGGACCGGGGTGTCGAGGGTGGCCACGTCCTCGAAGGTGAACATCTTCTGGCGGATGGCCTGCCCGAGCTCCGGGTTGCGTTCCTCGATGTTCTGCAGCAGGGACTTGGTCAGGTTCTTGTCGAGGGAGTTGAGCAGGTTGGCCGCGCTCTTGAGGCCACCGGTGAGGTTCAGGGCCCGCGTGTGCTGCGTGCCAAGCTTGCGGTTGAGCTGCTCGACGACCTTCTCGACGATCTCGATGGGCGTGGGTGCCAGCGTGGCAAGGCGCTCGATCACCTGGTCCCGCAGGTCGGGGCGGAGCATGATGAGCAGCTGCGAAGCCTTCTCGGTCGGCAGGTACGAGAGGATGAGCGAGATGGTCTGGGGCTGCTCGAGCTTGAGCAGGTTGAAAATCTGCCGCGGCTCCAGCTCGACGATCTGGGTCATCGAGGAGACCGGGGTCCGGGTCGGGAGCACCCGGCTGATGACGGTGGCCGCCTTGTAGAGCCCGAGCGACTTCTCGAGCATCGCCTGGGTGAAGTCGAAGCCGCCCCGGAGCGAGGTGCTGGCCTGGATGGCCACGTCGGTGAACTCCTTGAGCACCGTGTTCTGCATCTCGATGGAGAGCATGCCCACCTTGGCCATCTCGGCGGAGATGGACTCGAGTTCGTCGGGATGGAGGGAGCGGAGGAACGACACGGCGGTCTCCTCGCCGAGGACCACCAGGAGCATGGCGATCTTCTGGGTCCTCGTGAGGCGCGAGAACTCGGCGGGCGTCGTGGCCAGGATCTCAGGAGCGGCTGCGGCCATGGGGCATCACTTGGATTTATCCGCGCCGCGTCCCATCCAGGTCCGCAGGGCGTGGGTCATGTTGTTCGGATTCTCCCGCATGAGCTGGTTCATCATGTCGGCGGTCATCACGAACGGCTGGACCTCCTCGCTCTCCATGCCGGGTCCGCCGCGCATGCCGCCGCCCATGCCACCCATCTGGCCGCCCTCGGGGGTGGCGGCTCCGATGGGGATGCCGATCGGGATCTCGTCGACGCCCGTCTTCTGGAAGGTCCTCCAGAGCAGGAAGAGCACGCCGATGCCGAGCAACGGGAAGAGCGATTCCCTCGCGATCTCGGTCCAGAGGCGCTGGCGTTCGCTCCGCTCGAGCTGCTGGGTCAGTTCGCGTGCCGGCTGGTCGTTGAAGGCGATCTCCTCGACGGTCAGCTCGTCGACCCGACCGGCTTCGCCCCGCTTGACGATGCCGAGCGCGGCCTCGATCCCCCGCCGAAGCTTGTCCATCTCGGCGGGGCTGCGCGGCGCCGCGACGCGGTTGGTTCCCTCGCCGGTGTACTCGATCGGGATGAACACGGCGGCCGAGATGCGCTTGGTCGATCCGGGCACGTAGTTCTGGGTGGTGGTGACCTCGTTGATCTCGTACTGGTTCTGGGTCGTCTTCTTGTTGGTGTTGTTCTTGGTCTGCGGGGCGGTCCCGGCCGGGCTGTTGGTGTCCGTGTTGGCGTTGGTCGCCGTGCCGGGCGCGCCGACGGCGCCGTTGAGGCCGGAGCTGCTGGTGTCGATGCGCTCGTCGGTGATGGTCTCGGTGCGCTTGACCTGGCTCTCGGGGTCGAACTTGGTCTCCCGGCGCTGGAGCGTGGTGTAGTCGAGGTCGACCGATACCCGGGCCATCACGCGGGTGGGACCACCGACGTAGGGGGCCAGGAAAGATTCCACCTTCTTGGCGAGGTAGCCCTCGTATTCGCGGCGTTGCTTGAGCTGGGAGGAGGTGGCTCCGGTGATGGGGTCGTTGTCGAAGGACTCGGTGAGCAGGTTGCCGATGTTGTCGGTGATCGAGACGCCGTCCGGCGTGAGACCCTCGACCGCGTTGGCGACCAGGAACCGGATGGCGTTCACGGTGGAGGCCGGGACGGGGACGTTGCCGCGCAACTTGAGGAACACCGAGGCACTGGGCTTCTTCTGGTACTCCACCAGCAGGCGGTTCTCCGGCATCACCAGCATCACCTGGGCCGACTCGATGCCGTCGACGCGGGAGATGGTCTGGGAGAGCTCACCCTGGATGGCCCGCAGGTAGTTGACCCGCTGGACGAAGTCGGAAATGCCGAAGTTGGGCTTGTCGAAGAGGGAGAACCCGGTGGTGCCGCCCCCCGGGATGCCCTTGCCGGCCAGCTGGATGCGCAGCGGATGGACCTTGTCGGCCGGCACGGAGATCGTGCCGCCACCGCGTACCCGATAGGGCACCTTGGCCTCATCGAGCGCGTTGATCACCTTGGCGGCCTCGGCCTCGGCCAGGTTGCCGTAGAGGACCGTGTAGTCTTCGCGGCTCGACCAGAGCGCCACACCGGCCAGGCCGACGAGGACGACGAAGCCGGCCATGACGATGGAGATGCGCTGGGGAACGCCGAGTTCCTTCCAGACGGCCACCAACTGCTGCCAGAGTTCTTGAAAAGCGTTGTTCATGGATCAAGGCGACGGCCGTTCAGACCTGCATCCGCATGAGTTCCTGATAGGATTCGAGAAGCTTGTTGCGCACCTCGACCATGAGCTGGAAGGAGACGCTGGCCTCCTCCATGGCGATCATGGCCTGGTGCAGCGGGACCCCCTGCTGGGTGACGAGACCGCGGACGGAATCGCCGGCGGCGACCTGTTTGTCGGCCACATCGCCGACGAAACGGCCCAGGGTGTCGGCGAAGGCGTCGCGCCCGGTGACGCGTCCCAGCGATGGGATCCCGGTGGGGTTGACCCCGGTGGGAAGCGGCTGGGCGTCGGGGAAGGCCTTGTTGAAGGGCTGCAGCCGACCCATCTCCGAGTCCGGGATGAGCTTCTGGAGGTCGCCCAGCCCCGCCTTCTGCAGGGCCTCCATCCCGGCCTTGCCGACGGGGGACTCCCGGAGGGTGCCCGGGTTGAACATCTTGAGTGCGGACAGCGCTTCCATCGCGTGGATTCCGGGGATTCCGAGTGGAGGCTCAGCGCTTGCCGATCGCCATGGACTGCTGGGCCATCTGGCGGGCGTTCTTGACGACGGCCACGTTGGCCTCGAAGGCCCTCGAGGAGGCGATCAGGTCGACCATCTCCTCATGGACATTGACGTTGGGGAAGCGGACAAAGCCGCGGGCGTCGGCATCGGGATGATCGGGCTTGAAGACTTCCCGGAACGGCCGGTTGTCCGACTCGACCCGGGACACCCGGATGGTCGACCCGCTGGGAGCCCCGGTGCCATCGTTGGTGATCAGGGACTCGAAGATGACCTGCTTGCGCTTGTAGGGCTGGCCGTCGAGGCCTCGGGTGACGTTGGCGTTGGCCAGGTTCTGGGAGACGACCTCGACCCGGGTGCGCTCGGCATCGAGCGCGGAACGGGTGCTCTGGATGCTGGGGATGAGTTGGATCATGGGGTGTCCGTCTCGGGGTTCAGCTGCGTCCGGTGATGGCCATCCTCAGCTTGAGCATGGTGCCGGTGATGAGCTGGGTTTCCAGGGTGTGGGCGAGGCTGTTCTCGTTCATGGCGAGCATCTCCTGCTCGAGATTCACCGAATTGCCGTCCCGGTTGGAGGCCACCGCCGTCGGGTCGATCGAGAGGGTCGGGGCCTGGACGCTGGAGACCTGGGAGGCGTCGTTGGCCTTGACCGCCGCGACCAGCTCGGTCTGGAACGAGGGCGCCACGTCGATGCGCTGGTAATTGGGCGTCTCGACATTCGCAAGGTTGCCGGCGATGGCCTGATGCCGCAACACCGTGGCGTCCAAGAGCTTCTTGGTCACCACGTAGTTGGTCTGGTTGAACAGCGCTTGGATCATGAACTCGCCTCCGGTCACCGGGTAGCAACGGCCATGCCGGATGCGAAAACGCCCGTTTTCTGCAGAATCCCCCAACAATCGACCTGCCGGCCTCCGCTCCGGGGAGGAATCGATGTCCGGACGTCGCCTCATGCAGGCAAAACCTGCCGGGATTGACCGGCGGATGGGAACCACCCCGGCGAGGGGGGCCGGGTTTGGCTAACCGCCGGGCCCACTCATCGGATCCACGATGCCAGAACCAGCAACAGGACCGCCAGGGCCCACAGCAGCGCCACCGCCCCCGCCTTGCCAAGGCGGGTCCGGGACAGTCGATGGCTCAGGTGACCGGTGTCTCCGATCCAGAAGGGTTGTCCCCGCAGGGTCCGCGCGACGGTCACGAACACCAGGTCGATGCAAGGAACGGCCACCGGCGCCAAGGCCCCGATGCAGGCCCTCGGGGACAATCCGGGCCCGGAGGATTCGGCCGGGAGGGTCTGCAGGGACAACACGGCCAGCAGGAAACCCACCGACTGGCTGCCCGCATCTCCGAGGAAGACCGATGCCCTCGGATAGTTGTACGGGAGGTATCCGGCCAGGCCTCCGGCGACCAGGGCGGCCGCGCAGGCAAGTTCCGGGCGCGCCCCGGGCTGGAGGAGGGATGAGGCCCAGATGGAGCCCCCGCCGACCAGTCCCAACCCGGCGCAAAGCCCGTTCATGTTGTCGCTCAGGTTGAAGGCGTTGGTGACACCGAGGATCCAAAGCATGGCCAGCACGATTCCGAACGCATCGAGGCCGCCGGGCATCGGGGTCGGCACCCCCCAGACGACCACGAACCCCGCGATGGCCGTCTGGCCGAGGAATTTCCACCCGGCTCCAAGATCCCGCCGGTCGTCCCAGGCCCCGAGGAAGAGGATGCCAGCGGTCGCGATTCCCGGGACGAGGATGCGGCGCAACCCCTCCTCGCCGGACCAAGGGACCCCCAAGCCCGCGGGTGCCGTCCCCACCCACCCCGCCCAGACCCAGGCCACCAGGGCACCCAGGAGCCATCCGGTGGCCACCGCGAACCCTCCGGCCAGCGGGATGGATCGGGCGTGGATCTTGCGGTGCCCCGGATCGTCGACATGGTGGACGCGGGCGCACAGGGACCTCCAGGCCGGCAACGACAGGGCGGCGGCGGCGGCGGCGGCCGCGAACACCGCCAGCGAGGCCTGTGTCGAGGAAGTCATCGATCGACAGCCTCCCCCCACCCCAGCAGACGTCGGTACAAGGCGTCGAGGGCATCAACCATGGCGGACTCGGAGAAGCGTTCAGCCACCCAGGATCGACCACGCCGTCCCAGGGCGTCCCGGAGCGCCGGATCCCCGGCCAGCATGGCCACCCGGTCGACCAGGACCTCCCGGTCTCCGGGCGCGATGAGAAACCCGGTTTCGCCATCCCGGCACACCTCAGCGGCCCCGTCACAGTCCACCGCGACGATGGGCTTGGCACAGGCCAGCGCCTGAGGCAGCACGCGCGCCAAGCCCTCCCGTCTGGACAGGTGCACCAGCACGTCCATGAGGGCGAGGTATCGGTGGACCTCGGCGGGAGGCACCAATCCGGCGAAGAGGAATCGTCCCGCCAATTCCGGGGTCGATTCGGCCAAGGCCTCGAAGCGGGAACGCCAGGGGCCATCCCCCAGCAGCAGGAAGCGGACATTCGGCACCCGCCGGACAATCCCCGGCGCCGCGGCAAAGAGATCATCGTGTCCCTTCAACGGGAACAACCGGCCGACCTTGCCCACCACGAAATCACCGGGACGGATCCCGAGGCGCGAGGCGAGTGCCGGATCAGGTCGTGCCTCGAGGAACGGTCCGAGGTCGAATCCGCTGAAGACCCTGGTGTACCGGTCCGGCACCCCGATGCCCGCGGCGAGGTATTGGCGGGCCATCGCCTCGGCGACGACGACGAAATGGTCGGTGCACCGTCCCGCCACCCGCTCGGCGGCCCGGAAGGCGGCGTTGGACAACCTTCCCTGGAAGGGTCCGAAGCTCGGGCCGTGGATGGTGTGGATCACCAGAGGCACGCGCGCATGTCGGGCGGCCAACCGACCAAGGATGCCCGCCTTGCCGCTGTGGGTGTGGACGATCTGGGGGGCGGTGCGCCGGAACCGCGCGCGGAGCCGGAGGTAGGCCAGGAGATCCCGTGGAGGATGCACCGGCCGGACCAGGCTCGGCTCCAGGGCCAGAAGGCCCGGGACCGATCGTGCCATCGGCTCCAACGAGCCCTCCGGCCCCCGGGTGGGACCGGAGACCAGCTCGACCTGCCACTCGGGTCGGCGACCCAGGCCCAGGACCGAGGCGAGGGTGTTCTCCTGGGCGCCGCCGACAATCAGCCGGGTGATGACATGGCTGACGCGCACGGGCCGGGCCCCAGCCGGCTTCCATCCGGCACGGTCGCCGATCACGGGTGTCGGCGGGTTCACCGCGCCTGCTTGAGCGCCGCCACGCGTCCGACGACGTTCGTGTGCTCGGCGGTGTTCTTCGGGGCCAGTTCCAGGTAGCGCTCGAGGTTCTTGAGCTCCTCGGCCGGCTGCTTCGCCTGGCGCGCGATCTCGGCGAGGCCGAAGCGGACCTGGAAGGTCTCGCGGCCATCCTTGAGCAGGCGCTCGTAGTCGGCCCGGGATTCGGGCAACTGGTTGAGCATCAGACGGGCGATGGCCCGGTTGACCCGGGCGACCGAATTTCCGGGCTCCTGGTCGAGCACCCGGGTGAGGGCCTCGGCCGCGGGACCATACCGGCCCAGTTGCATGAGGATGAGGGCCCTGCGGGAGACCGGCGAAGGATCGGACTTGGCGATCTTCTCCCACGCCTCGGTCATGGCGATGGATTCCTCGGTCCTGCCCAGCAGCAGGTACAGGTAGGACAGGTAGTCGCACAGTTCGGGGTTGCCCGGGCTGAGCCGGCGCGCCTCCAGCAACGGCGCCTCGGCCGACGCCAGCTCGTTGCGGGCGATGAACACCCGTCCCTCGGCCTCGGCCAGCCCGGCCTTCTCGGGTGGGCTCCAGCGACTGCGAGCCGGATCGGCCTTGAGCTCCTCGAGGGCGTTGGTCGCCGAGGTGATGTCACCGACAGCCAACGCCGCCGAGATGAATCCGAAGCGGTTGAAGAGGTTGGTGGGCGAAAGCCGGGAAGCCCGCGCGAACCCGACGGCCGCCCTCCGGACCATGTCGTCCTTCTGGGCCAGCAGGGCGGAGCCGAAGATGCGCAGGAACTCCGGCTCGTCGACCGGCCCGTGGAAGTCCAGGAGCCCAGGTTTGCCATCCCAGATCTTGACGAGGTCGGCAGGGATTGGCCGGCTGGCGGCCAGCGCCTCGTTGACCTGCAGGTTGACGTGGGCCGCGGCGTTCTCCGGATTGAGGCGGAGCGCCTCGCGGAACAACGCGCCCGCATCCTTCAGCCGTCCACCTTCCTGCAGGAAGACCCCGGAGGCGTTGGCCGATCGGGACCACAGGGCGGCCACCTTCACGGCGTTGGAGGAGCCGAGGGCGGCATCGCGCACCACGTGGTCGAGGGAGGGCTGCACCTCGCCCCAGAATCGCCGCACCTGTTCGAAGTCTGCCGGACCCGGTGAGGCGGGCAGCAGGGACCTCCGCAGGAGCGCCCCGTGCAGGGTCGCCACCGGCAGGAAATCAAACGGCTCGGCGAAGAAGCTGAAGACCGGCGACGCGAAGAAGGTCTGGTTGCTCCGTGCCGCCTGGGTGCCCAGCGTCAGCCAGAGGCCGGCGATGTTCTCGTTGGCGGCCGCGATGGTCTTCAACGCCGGCCAGCGATCTCCCTGCCGGTCCGCCAGGAACTGGCGATACTGGCGGATCGGCGCCATCCGGATGTTGACGACCAGGTGGTCGCCGTTGCCCCCCAGCGTCCGGTTGCCGGCGATCAGCGCCATCGCCAGGTCGGGATCATCGGCGAAGACCAGGCTGGGTGCCCGGTGGAGCGGGGCCATCATCGTGCGGACGTAGTCGCGCAGGGCCGGCCCGTTGTCGGCGACCAGGGATCTCCAGTTCCTCGCGATCAGGGCCCCGGGCACGAGCACCGAGAGGGCGACGACCAACACGCCGATCAGGCGGGACAGCCCGATCGTCACCGGTCGGATCCCATGGGCATGGCGTGCATCAGGCCGACCCGTCCAGAGCAGCAGGTAGTACCCGGCGAAGTACCCGACGGCAAGGGAGGCGCAGAACGAGAAGGTGAGCAGCGGCACGCCGTAGCCGAGCTGACTCGGGCTGAACTTCACGTCGAAACCGACGGCGATGCAGAGGCCGAACCAGGCCAGCGCCAGGACCTGCCAAGCAAGGTTGGCGGCGAGGGTGTCGAGGCCCGCCCCCATGCGGGAGGGCCATCGGATGCCGATGCCGACCAGGGGCGCGATCATCAGCAGCGAGAGGAACAGGAAGCGGCCCCTCGGATACATGAGCAGTTGCCCCCCCTTCATCGAGATGGTGTTTCCGAGCAGGGTCCAGAACCCCTCGTCGAACCGGCCGCTGAGGCGGGCTGACAGGGGAATCCAGAGCAGCAGCGACAAGCCAACGAGCCCGGCAAGCCCGAACCGGGCAAGGAAGCCAAGGTTGAAGAAAGACCAACCGCGGATCCACACGATCGCCACCAGGAACATCGGCACGAATCCGATGAAGGCGTAGCTGTTGGCCACTCCCAGGCCGATCAGCGCGGCCACGGCCCACAGGCGTGACTCCCGCCGGTCGAGGCGGTATTCCAGCAGGTGACGGACGGCCAACGCGAACAGGACGAGGTCGACCATCTCGCCGGTGAACGCAGTGGCGTGCTGCCAGAAGGTCCTCTGGAAGGCGAGCAGGCCCACCGCGAGCACCGGCGGCACCCAAGCCAACGGGATGGTCAGCAACGCGATGTCGGAGAACTCCCGGATGCGTTCCTCATGACGACGGTCATGGGGCAACAGGGCCACGGAGCGGGCCAGGAGGAAGACCACCCAAGCCGCCAGGACGGCGGTGAGGAGGTTGGCCTGCCCAGGGAACGCGGAACCCGTCCATGGCGCGACCAGTCTTCCGAAGATCTGGTGGATCGGTTGTGCGAAGTGGTTTTCGAACCCCCATCCAGCCGCCTCGAAAACCGGACGCAGGCTGTTGGCACCGATCCACGGATTGCGGGTCAACGTGAAGATGACCAAGGCCAAACCGGCCAGAATCCAGGGCAGTTTCCGGGTGACGAAGAGCCTCGAAGAAACAGGTGCCTCATCCATAGGGTGGAACGATCATTCGGCCATGGCCGGGGAAAGGCAAAGCCGTTTCACCATGAAACCAAGGGCCCACTGGCCCGCTTGGTGACGGGCAACAAAAAAGCGCCCACGGACGGGCGCTTTGCGGTGGTAGCCTGCCGAATCGGCCAGGCGGACGAGTTCGGGATCGACCCGGTCGATCACTTCGAGCCGAGGATCGCGTCCTTGGCGGCCTTGGCCACGCGGAACTTCACGACCTTCTTGGCCGGGATCTTGATCTCAGCACCCGTGGCCGGGTTGCGGCCGACGCGGGCCTTGCGGTTCACGAGCACCAACTTGCCCACACCGGGAAAGGTGAAGGTGTTCTTGGCGTTCTTGTAGGCGAGTTCGGCGAGCGCCTCGAGCACCGTGAGGGCTTGCTTCTTGCTGATCTCGGCCTTCTCGGCGAGGGCGGCGGTGATCTGGGACTTGGTGAGGGCTTTAGCGGCTTTGGCCATAGTGCTGGGATTGGGGTTTGGAACGATTGAGACTGTCGGAATGTGTGAGGTTCCGTCGGTGACTTCGGGGCGGATTTAGCAACGCGTCCGGACACGTCGCAAGAGAAAAGCCAATGAATGCGCGGTTTTTTCGACTTCGGGACCCACGGAGTGCAATCCGGCACGTTGCCATGCCCAAGGCATCGCAGGCAGAAGGCCCGGGGTGGCCGAGGGACCCTTGACTTGGGTGGGGGGAACCCCGACACCATCCCGGGTCTCGGGCCGGTCGATGCGTTGCTCTCGACGGGGCCGGAACGACCGGAGACCCACGCTTCGAACCGACACCGGACAACACCCAACCGATGAACCCCACCCCCAAGCGCAGGACCGTGACGCTCGGACTCCTCCAGCATGCCTGCGGGACCGATCCCGAGGAGAATCTCGAGGTGTGCCTGCGGGCGGCTCGTCAGGCAGCCGACGACGGAGCCAACATCCTCTGCACCCAGGAGCTCGTCCGTTCCCAGTATTTCTGCCAGTCGGAGGAGCATCGGTATTTCGGGTTGGCGGAGCCGATCCCGGGGCCGAGCACCCGGGCCTTCCAGGAACTGGCCCGCGAGCGGGGGGTCGTGGTGGTGGCCTCGCTGTTCGAGAAACGCGCCGAGGGCCTTTACCACAACACGGCGGTGATCATCGACGCCGACGGGTCCCTGTTGGGCATCTACCGCAAGATGCACATCCCCGACGACCCGCTCTTCTACGAGAAGTTCTACTTCACCCCGGGCGACACCGGCTTCCGCACCTGGGACACCCGCTTTGGCCGCATCGGCGTGCTGGTGTGCTGGGACCAGTGGTACCCGGAAGCCGCCCGCCTCACGGCGATGAGCGGGGCGGAAATCCTCCTCTACCCCACGGCCATCGGCTGGCATCCCTCGGAAAAGGCCGAATACGGCGAACACCAGCACTCGGCCTGGGAGACGATCCAGCGAGCCCACGCGATCGCCAACGGGTGCTATGTGGCCGCCGTCAACCGTATCGGACACGAGCGCCCGGTCGGCGGCGATGGCCTCGAATTCTGGGGCCAGAGTTTCGTGGCGGGCACCAGCGGTCAGATCCTGGGCAAGGCCGCAGTGGACCGGCCCGAGAACCTGCTGGTGACGGTGGACCTGTCGAAGGTGGACGTCACCCGCACGCATTGGCCGTTCCTCCGAGACCGCCGCATCGATGCCTATGGAGACCTCACGCGACGGTTCCGGGATTGAGCCCGTCGGACGCGGGGCGCTGGAAGGCCGCTGCCTGGTGGTTGTCGGCGGCACCCGGGGCCTCGGAGGCTCGGCGGTGCGGGCCTGCCTCCGCGAAGGGGCCCGCGTGGTCGCCGTCGGTATCGACCCGACGGAACCCGCCCCGGACAACGCCCCGGGATGGACGGGTATTGGCGGTGGTGCAGACCGCCTCGAGACCCTGATCGCCGATGCCCGGGAACCCGGTGTCGCCGAGGCGGCCATCGAGCAATGCGTACGAGCCTTCGGCGGCTTCCATGGCCTCTACCACGTGGCCGGTGGCAGTGGCCGGCGCTGGGGTGACGGTCCCCTGCACACGATCCCGCTCGAGGGTTGGAACCGCACCCTCGAACTGAACCTGACCACGGCCTTCCTTTCCAACAGCGCAGCGACCCGCTGGCTCCTGGAACATGACCGACCGGGATGCATCCTGAACTGCGGTTCGGTGTTGGCGGGCTCCCCGTCCCCGTCCCTGTTCGGAACGGTCGCCTACGCGGCGGCCAAAAGTGCCCTGGAGGGCCTCACCCGGGCGGCGGCGGCCGCCTACGCCCCCCATGGCATCCGGGTGAACCTCGTCGCTCCCGGGCTGATGGCGACCCCGATGTCGCAACGGGCGCAATCCGACCCGGGAATCGTCGATTTCATTGGGCGCAAGCAACCGCTGGACGGCGGACGGATCGGCCGACCCGACGACCTCGACGCAGCGGTGGTGTGGCTGCTGTCCGACGCCAGCCGATTCGTCACCGGACAGGTGGTTGCCGTCGACGGTGGGTGGTCGGTCGCCGACGTGTCGCCCCATGCCGCCCGGGGAACCGCCTCGCAACAGTCGTCATCCCGCCCATGAGCCCTGCCCCTGCCCCCCTCCCATGGTTTGCCGGCA
>JAJTFN010000176.1 GCA_021298285.1 Verrucomicrobium sp. | reverse complement strand
CGTCGAGCGAACTGCGCGCGGTCAGCAGCAGGACCGGGGTGGGATTGCCGGCCGCCCGGAGTTGTCGCAACACGCTCAGGCCGTCGCGTCCCGGGATCATGATGTCGAGCACGAGCGCATCGAAGGCCGATCGAAGGACCCAGGCGAGGGCCTCGTCGCCGTGGCCGCAGGTCTCCACCACGAAACCCGTTGCCTCCAGCGCCTTGCGCACGAGGTCGGCGATCTTCCGCTCATCCTCCACCACCAGGATCCTCATCCACCGCCACCGTGTGCCGGGCGCGATGGGCTTTCGAGCGGTTTCGCATGACAAAACTGTCATCCGGATCCGGTGGGTTCCTTCATCCAGAGTGTGTCCAGTGGGGTGATGAAGGAACTCGGGATCGAAGGCGGGCGGTTGGCATGGGGCACCGGGATCCGTTGGACCGGCCTGATGGTGCCGTTGCTGCTGGCCATGCGCCTCCTCGGACACGACTGGCATCGTCACGAGGAAACGCCGGTGCCGGCCGCCGCCGCCAAGATCCGTCTCCGCACCTTGCCCAAGGCCGCGAACGGTCCGGGCGTCGCCGCCGCCGGGTCCACGGCGATCCCGGTCTCGGCCGAGGCGTCGGCCCGGGCCGACCTCATGGCCCGCACCTTCGTTCGGTTCCAGCCGGCCCTGAGGTTCTGGTGGAATGCCGACGAGTTCCGCATCGGGTCCGACGGGATGCCGGCCCACGGCATGATGGAGGGCATCACCGCCTGGCAGCGGCAGATCCCCGTGCCCACGTTCTACTTCGGCACCAACACCTGGCACCTGCCGCTCGAGCCGGTGGTCGCGGCCAAGCCCCAGGCCATCACCTCGCAGACCTTCCTCCAGGGGGCCATCGCGCTGGCGGCCAACGGCATTCCCATCTTCAACCCGGCCAACAACCGGGGCGAGATCTCGGCCCTGATCGGGGAGCTGGATGCCTGGGGCGGACACTGTGGTCGGGCCGACGACTACCATTACCATGCCGCCCCGCTGCACCTGACGAACGTCCTCGGTCCCGATCTTCCCATCGCCTTCGCCCTCGATGGCTATCCCATCTACGGCCTCACGGAGCCCGACGGATCCATGCCGGTGGGTCTGGACACCTTCCGGGGGCACACCAACGGAACGGGATTCTACCACTACCATGCCTCGCTCACCATGCCCTTCGTGAATGGCGGGTTTCACGGCGAGGTGGATGCGGTGGTGAGCACCAACGGGCAGGGCCAGGTCGTCAGTCAGGCGGGGGTCCAGCCCAGGGTCAATCCCGTGCGGCCGTCGGGCACGGGCCTGAACGGGGCCGCCCTCAAGACTTTCGAGCGCCTGGGGCCCGACCAGTACCGGCTGAGCTACAGCGTGCCTTCCAACGCGCCGCCGACCAACAGCTGGACCTACTCCCTGGACCGGGCGGCGGGCATCCTCAAGGTCACCTACCTGGATGCGGTCGGCCTGCGGACCACCAACTATCCCAATTGGAAACCCGCCCCGGCGCTGGCCTCGGTGCAGGAGCCCCTGGTGGTCGTCCAGCCGCCAGCGCGCCAGGCGTCCCCGGGCGAACGCGTCAGCCTGACGGTCACGGCGCAGGGGGCCGGCACCCTCGGCTACCAATGGCTCCGCAACGGGTCGGCCCTGGTCGACGGGGACGGGATCTCCGGCGCCCGTTCCTCGACCCTCACCCTGTCGCCCATCTCGGGTGCCTCGGCCGGCGCCTACTCGGTGCGGGTTTCCAACGCCGTCGGCAACACGCAGAGCGCCGAGGCGGTCGTGACGGTGTCCGGCGCCACCCCGACCGGATCGATGTCCCGGGGAAGGGCCCAGACGGTCGTGGCCAACCTGCTCCCGGCGGGGCAGCGCATCGCGGGGGTGGGGCGGGTCACCGGCCAGGATGGCTCGATCTGGACGGTTCCGGCCGCGACAGCCTTCCTGGAGGGACCGAGGGCCTCGGACCTCTACAACGACGTGACGGGCGTCCGCCCCGAGGGGATCGGCGCCGTGGATCTCGACGCGGTTCCCGTCGTCACGGTCGATCCCGATGGGGAGGTGATCACCGGATACCTGTTCGCGGACAACTACTTCGAACTGTACGTCAACGGCACCCGGGTGGCGGTGGATCCGGTGCCCTACACGCCCTTCAATTCCTGCGTGGTTCGGTTCCGCGCCAGGCGGCCCGTGACCTATGCCGTCCGCCTGGTGGATTGGGAGGAAAACCTGGGCCTGGGAACCGAGCTCAATGGCGGCAACCCCTTTCACCCCGGTGACGGCGGGTTCATGGCCAGCTTCAGCGATGGCACGGTGACCGGGCCGGCCTGGCGTGCGCAGAGCTTCTACATCGCGCCGCTGACGGATCCCTCGTTGGTGGTCCAGCGGGCCGACGGGACCCGGGATTCGTCGGCCATCCCGTTGGATGCCAACCCCGGCACCAACGCCTGGGCCCTGCATTATCCGGTGCCCGCCGACTGGGCCAAGCCGTCCTTCGACGACACATCCTGGCCCATGGCCTCGGTGTATTCCGAGGCCCAGGTCGGCGTGGACAACAAGCCGGCCTACACCCGTTTCCCGTCGGTGTTCCCTCAATCGGGAGCCAGGTTCATCTGGTCGTCCAACCTGGTGCTCGACAACGAGGTGCTCGTCCGGTTCACGGGCAGTGCCGGATCCGGGGGCGGAAGCGGCACCACCAACCGGGCGCCGGTGTTCCCGGCGGGGGCCGACGATCCGAGGCAGGTCCGGGCCGGGGGCACCGTGCGGTGGGAGTCGGCGGCAGCCGATCCGGACGGGGCGTCGCAGAGCCTGTCCTACCGGCTCGCGCTGGCCCCGGCCGGGGCGACCATCGAGCCGGCCAGCGGCCGTTTCGAATGGTCGCCCACCGTGGCCCAAGCCGGGCAGGTGCATCCGGTGGAGGTGGTGGTGACCGATTCCGGATCTCCGCCCCTGAGCGCCACCAACCGGGTGCTGGTGACCGTTCCGACGACCCGGCCCGACGTGGTGGTGGTGGTGACCGACGACCATGGGTTCGGTGATCTCGGCGCCCATGGTGGCCTTGCCAGGACGCCCAACATGGACCGCCTGGGCCGCGACGGCATCCGCCTGGAGCGCTTCTACGCCACGCCGGTGTGCAGCGTGACCCGGTCGGCCCTCCTGACCGGCCGCCATCCCATCCGCACGGCCGTCAACAATTCACGGGGCCTGAGCCTGCAGGAACACACCCTGCCCGAGACGTTCCGCACGGCCGGCTACCAGACCTTCATGTTCGGGAAATGGCATCTCGGCGGCCTGTACAACACCGAGACCAATGTGCTCATCAACGGCGTTTCCCGGCCGGTGATCCGGGAGAACACCGAATACCAGCCGCAGAACCGCGGGTGGGACCTCCATTACGGGGAATACACCGGAGCCATCAACTACCTCACGCACGTCAGCCAGGAGACCGGCTCCCTCGACTGGTGGCAGAACGGGAGGACCAACCTCGACGAGGGTTGGTCCACCGACCTGCTGGCCGACCGGGCCGTGCGCAGCCTGAGGGAGCGCGATCCGCTCAAGCCCCTCGTGCTGTACTTGGCGTTCAACGCGGTGCATGGGCCGGTGAGCGCCCCGGCCGAATACCTCGCCCGGCATGCCTCCGTCGGCACGACCAATGCCAATCGCCAGAAACTCCTCGCGGCGCTTGAGCACATGGACGACGCGCTCGGGCGCGTGTTGGGCCAGATCGACGCCGGCGGCAACCGTACCAACACGGTGGTCGTCTTCTTCGGCGACAACGGCGGTCAGGCGTCGACCGGTGGGTCCAACCTGCCGTTGCGCGGCGACAAGGGCGACTTCTTCGACGGGGGCATCCACACGCCGGCGGCGATCCGGTGGCCGGGGGTGCTGCCCTCGGGAATCACCAACTGCCAGCAGTTCATCGGGGTGGCCGACTGGTTCCCGACCCTGTGCGCGGCCGCCGGGGTCCAACCGCGCAACACGGCACCGTTCGACGGACTCAACCTTTGGCCGCAACTGCTGCGAGCCACGAATGGGTGGAACGCCGACGAGTTTCGGTCGTCGCCGCTCGTCGCGGGCAGCGGCGCCGGCAGCGCCGTGTTCGGACGCTTCGCCCAGGGGAGCGGATCGACCGTCTTCAAGCTCATCCGCGCCAAGCAGTCGGGGGGTGCCGGTGGCGGGTTCACCCAGAGCCTCTTCGACATCCTCAACGATCCCCTGGAGCAGACCGACCTCATCGGTCAGGCCGCGCTGGCTCCGGTCGTCACCTCGCTCACGGCGGCGCATGAGGCCATCAAGCCTGAGGCTTATTCGCCTTACATCGGAGTCCACCCGGAAGCGGTGTCCGTGGCCACCGGGAAACCGGTGACGCTCTGGGCACTGGCCACGATCTATGCCAAGGGGGCGCGGGCCCAATGGTATCGCGACGGGGTCGCCCTGCCGGGCACCACGAACCTCACCACGGTCGACACCAGCGTCTACCTGAGTCGGCTGGACTTGCCCACCGCCGGCGCGGGCGATGCGGGCACGTACTCGGTCGAGTTCGGCGCCAACACCGTCGGATGGCCCGCGACGGTGCGGAGCCGCGGCGCGGTGTTGACGGTGACCGGTGGGGGAGGTGGCGGTGGCGGAGGCGGCGGTGGCGGAGGCGGCGGCACCAACACCCCGCCCGAGGTCCTGACCTACGATGTGATGCTCGGGCGGCCCACCGACCGATCCATGGCGCTGAACCTGTTGGCGCGCTCGAACCTCACGGCCGCCGTCGAGTACGGCACCGAGCCCGGAGTCTATCCGCTGCGCTCCGAGGCCCGCGCGGTGTCGGCTGGGGTTCCCTCCGTGTTCACCCTCGAGTCGCTGAGCCCCAACCAGCGGTACTACTACCGCATCCAGACGCTGGCCGCCGCAGGCGCTCCGCCCCAGGTGGGTCCGATGCGTACCTTCCACACCCAGCGGGCGCGGGGCAGCCGATTCACCTTCGCCATCGAGGCCGATCCGCACCATCGCGACAATGAACCGGCCGTCTGGCGGCTGGCGCTGACGAACATGTTGGCCGACCAACCCGACTTCCTCATCGACCTGGGCGACACCTTCATGGAGGAGAAGATCGGCGTGACCAATGCCTACTACCTCACCCAACCGGGCATCTTCGAGTTGCACGAGGAGGTTCGCCGCGGGTTCTTCGGGTTGGTGGGGCACTCGATGCCCACTTTCCTGGTGAACGGCAACCACGAGGCCGAGCTGGGTTGGTTGCTCAAGCTGCAGGGCATCACCAACAACCCGGCGGTCTGGGGCACGCAGGCCCGCCAGCACTACTTCGCGGTGCCCGTCCCGGGAGGGTTCTACTCCGGGGCCTCGGCGATTGATCCGGCCCTGCGGGGGCCGCGAGACGGATACTATGCCTTCGAGTGGGGCGATGCCCTCTTCGTGACCCTGGACCCGTTCTGGTACACCAGCCCGAAACCCGGCCAGGACGGCTGGAGCTGGACGTTGGGCATCGATCAGCACCGATGGCTCCAGCGCACGCTGGAGACCAGCACGGCCCGCTTCAAGTTCGTCTTCGCGCATCACCTCGTCGGGGGAGGCCTCGGCAAC
>JAJTFN010000175.1 GCA_021298285.1 Verrucomicrobium sp. | reverse complement strand
TTCCCTGATCCCTGGATCTTCGGAGCCACGTCCCCGCCCTGTCGCCACCGGGATGGGAGATCGCGCCCGGTGGGCATTCATCGCGGGCCTGAACAGTGGGCCTGAACAGTGGGCCTTACCTGGGACCGGATCCGGAGACCGGTCCGTCAATTGTCCTGCGGCGCATCCCGACGCAATCCCACCCGGTGGGCGATGTCGTCGAACTCCTCGCGGCTGACCTCGTGCAGCTCCTTGCCCCGCTTCTGGAGATGCTCGTTGATCTTGATGGCCTTCTCGGTCATCGCCTCATGCGTCTCCTGGGTTCCCCCGACGAGGGCGAAATTCTTGCCCTTGGTCACCCGCTGGTGGCCGTCCGAATCGAGCCCGACCCCCAGAAGCAGCGCACGGGGCGCCGCGGTGGGCTGCTTCTTCGAGGGCTTCTTGGAATCCGCCATGCGGCGACGGTAGATCCGACACGTCCTGGTCGCCACGGCAAATCTCTCCCCGGACCCGGCCGGAAGGCATTAACCGCGGAACATCGATGATCCTGATGTCCGAGGAAAAACAATCGATTCACGCGACACCCGGTGCATGGGCGACAACCCAGGTGCATGAACGATCTCTTGCCTGCGATCCCCTCGGTCTCCGAGGTCCTCGCCCCCCTCGGTGCCCTCACCGCGCTCGCCACCAGCGTGCTGGCGGCCGACTTCGTCGTCGGTGTCTTCCATTGGATCGAGGACGCCTACCTCCGCGAGGAACACCCCGTGCTCGGGGACCTCATCGCACGTCCCAACATCCTGCACCACTACCGGCCGAGGCATTTCCTGCGCAAGTCCTGGGCGGCCTCCTGCTGGGACCTGTGGGTCGTCGCCGGACTCATCCTCGTCGCCGGGTGGGGACTCGACCTGTTGGGCGCGCCCTTGTGCCTGTTCGCCCTGCTGGTCGGAAACGCCAACCAGGTGCACAAGTGGGCCCATCGCAGTCGCCGGGAGAACGGTCCTTGGATAAACCTTCTCCACGACCTGCGGATCCTCCAAGGTCCCCGTCATCATGCCATCCACCACACGGATCCCAAGTCGACCCACTACTGCGTGATCACCGAGTTCCTGAACCCCGTGCTCGAGCGGCTGCGATTCTGGACCCGACTCGAGTGTTGGCTCCGCAAGGCCTTCGGCATCCGCCGGCGCAGCGACACCTCGAACCGGCGCCACGGCGTCACCCCAGACTGGATCCTGGCGGCGGATCGCGCCTGAACCCCGACCCCATGGACTCCGCCCGCCGCAACTACCCGCTGCTCCTGCTGAGCCAGTTCCTCAGCGCCTGGGGCGACAACGCCCTCCTGGCGGTGATCGTCGGTCAGCTCACCTACCTGCAACGGGCCGGGGCGCTGAGCGAGGAACAGCTCCGGACCCACAACACCGTCTACACCAGCCTGCTCTTCATCCCGTTCATCCTGCTGGCCCCGGCGGCCGGGTACTTCAACGACCGGCACCCGAAGACCACCGGTCTGGCCTGGGGCAACGCCCTCAAGCTTCTCGGCACGATGGTCTGCGCCCTGAGCATCCGGTTCGGCCCGGTGTGGCAGGGTATCGGCTACCTGGTGGTCGGCATCGGCGCCTGTGCCTACGGGCCGGCGAAGTATGGCATCCTGCCCGAGATCCTCCCGAGGGAACGCCTGGTGCGGGCCAACGGCATGGTGGAACTGCTCACCCTCGTGGCCATCCTGGGCGGGGCCATCGCCGGCTCGGTGATGGCCGACGTGTGGAAGGACGCCGTCGGCAGGTCCTATGTGGCACTGGTGGCCATCTACCTGGCCTCCCTGGCGCTCAACCTCGGAATGCACCGCACCCCGGCGAATCCGGGCATCCGCTGGAACGCCAACCTCTCCGCCTTCCGCGACCACGCCATGGGGCTGGCCAAGGCCCCGCGATTGTCCCGGATGCTGCTGGGCACCGGCCTCTTCTGGGTGTGCGGTGCGGCCATGAAGATCAACTTCCAGCCCTGGGGTCTCAAGGTGCTGCAACTCCCGGACAACACGCAGATCGCCCTGCTTGGGCTCTGGCTGAGCGTCGGGGTGATGGTGGGCAGCCTCCTGGCCGGCCGGTGGTTCCCGGTGGGGCACCTGCATCGCACCCGCCTCTTCGGGTTCACGCTGGCGGGCCTGCTGGCCCTGCTGTTCTCGGTGGAGCACCTCGGATTCTGGCGGCAACCCACCCTGCAGGCCGGGGCCCTGCGGCTGGTCCTTCCGGTGCTGGGCCTGCTCATCGGCGCCGGCGTGGCGGCCGGGTGCTTCCTGATCCCGCTCAACGCGGCCCTGCAGGCCGAGTCCGACCCGGACAAGCTCGGCAAGACCATCGCCGTGCAGAACCTGGTCGACAACCTGGGCATGGTCGCGGCCAGCCTGCTCTGCCTCGGCAGCGTCCAGGCGGGCATCAGCGCCTCGGGCGTCTTCCTGGTGCTGGCCGCGGTCACGGCGGGCACCGTGGCCCTCCTCCGCATTCCCGAACCGTCCCCAACGACCCCGAACCCCGGAGATCGCCGATGATCAAGACCCTGCTCCATGGGCTCCTGCGCCTGCTCTTCCGCTTCCGCGCCCACAACACCGGGGTGCTCTCCACGCCGGGGCCGGTGCTGCTGTTGCCCAACCACGTCTCGTGGCTCGACTGGGCCTTCCTCGGCGTGCTCCTGGACGACGACTGGAAGTTCGTCACCAGTTCCACCACCGCCCAGACCTCCTGGATCCACCGGCGGATCATGGTCAACCGCCGGACCTTCCCCATCGACCCGGCCTCGCCCTACGGCGCGAAGCGGATGGCCGAGCACCTCGCCAAGGGTGGCCGGCTGGTCCTGTTCCCCGAGGGCCGCCTCACGCTGACCGCGCGGATGATGAAGCTCTTCGACGGCACGGGCTTCCTGATCCACCGGACGAAGGCCCGGGTGATCACCTGCCACCTGCGCAACGCCGTGCGCGTGCCGGCCGTCCGCCATGACGGCTGGACGCGGTGGTTCCCGAGGGTGTCGGCGCACTTCAGCGAGGTGCTCACCGCCCCGGACCTGTCCCACCAGCCCAATGCCGTGGCCCGGGCGCGCATCACCCGCTGGCTGCGCGACCGGATGGTGCACCAGCAGTTCCAGGCCGAGATGGACTTCGGGGCGACCGACGTGCTCGAGGCGATCGCGGAGACCGCCGGCGCCCTCCCGCGCCGCCGGGTGCTGGAGGACGTCCAGCTCCGGCCCCTGTCCTACCGCCGGCTGATGGTCGGCGTGGACGTCCTGTCGGGGCTTTTCCGCACCCTCCTGCCGCCCTCCGTCGGGGCCACCGCGGGAGACCCCGCCCGTGTCGGCATCCTGCTTCCCAACGTCAACGGCATGCCCGTGAGCCTCATGGCCCTCTGGGCCTCCGGCCACACGCCGGCCGTGCTCAACTTCTCCACCGGGCCGGCGGTCCTGCTGCAATGCGCCCAACTGGCCGGCCTCCGCGACATCCTCACGTCACGGGTTTTCCTCCAGCGGGCCAAGCTCGACGTGGCTCCGCTCGAGGCCGCCGGCATCCGCCTGCACTTCCTCGAAGACCTCCGGGAGCGCATCGGCCCGGTGGCGAAGCTCGGGGCGCTGCTCCGGCACACCCTGCGCTGCGGGCATGGCCTCCGGGTGCCGAGGGCCGGGTTCGACCCGGCGCGGACCCCGGCCGTGATTCTCTTCACCTCCGGCTCCGAGGGCGTGCCCAAGGGCGTGGTGCTCACCCACGCCAACCTCCTGGCCAACATCCGCCAGATGGACGCCTTCCTCGACATCTCCGACCATGAGCGGTTCTTCAATGCCCTGCCCCTCTTCCACAGCTTCGGCCTGACCGCCTGCACGCTGCTGCCGCTGGTTCGAGGCCTGTACACCTTCCTGTACCCGTCGCCCCTGCACTACCGCGTGATTCCCGGCGTGGTCTACGACCGGTATTGCACCGTGATGGTGGGCACCAACACCTTCCTCAACGGCTATGCCCGACAGGCCGCCCCCTACGATTTTCATTCGGTGAAGTACCTGGTGGCCGGCGCCGAGAAGGTGCAGGAGGCCACCGCCCAGACCTGGGCGCGCAAGTTCGGCATCCGCCTGCTGGAGGGCTACGGGGCGACGGAGTGCAGCCCGGTGCTCTGCGCCAACAACCGCATCGAGGCGCAATTCGGCAGCGTGGGCCGGTTCATGCCCGGCATGGAATGGCGGCTGGAGCCCGTCGACGGCGTCAGCGAGATCACGCCGGAGGGCCGGGTCGTCTCGGGCCGCCTCTTCGTGCGCGGTCCCAACGTCATGCGCGGCTACCTGAACCCCGACGCCAACGCCGCGTTCCAGGCCCTTGGCGGCTGGTACGACACCGGCGACCTGGCCCGGATCGACGACGATGGCTTCGTGTTCCTGCTGGGCCGCATGAAGCGCTTCGCCAAGCTCAGCGGCGAGATGGTCAGCCTGACGGCCGTCGAGGACGCCCTCGCCGGGGCCTTCCCCCAGCACGGCCTGCGCTGCGAGGTGGCGGTCATCGCCATGGCCGACGAGGAGAAGGGCGAGAAGCTCGTGGCCGTCACCAATGCGGCGCGCCTGTCGCTGGACGAGGTGCGACAGGCCATCAAGGCCAAGGGGCTGACCAACCTGTGCGCCCCCCGCGAGATCCGCACCGTGACCGAGATCCCCAAGCTCGGCACCGGAAAGGTCAACCACCGGGCCCTGATGGAACTGGTCCGGACCCCGATCTCCGGATAGCCGGACGGCGATTGGCCCGCCGGGTCGGGTGCCGGGCCCCCCGCACGCGCGGTCGCCCAAACCGCGCCTTTACAGGCCCGGGCATTGCGGCAATGTCTCGCCCAGACCCGCTCTGAATCCCCCTCCTGAACATGTCCAAGGTCATCGCTGAAATGCTCGTCGAGTCGGTGAAGATGGAACTTCCCGACACCAAGACCGTCCGGTTCCAATGGCCCGAGGGCTATGCCCCGGACTTCAAGACCGGCCAGTTCATCACCGTCTACTGGCCCCACAAGACCAAGTACAAGCGGGCCTATTCGCTGAGCTCCTGCGCGCTGGATCGCGGCCACTACGAGGTGACCGTGAAGCGCGACGGCAAGATGGGGACCAGCATCGTCGACTGGCTCGAGGCCGGCGACCGCATGTTCGTCATCCCGCCGACGGGCAAGTTCCTGCCGGTGTTCGATCCCCCGGGCAAGCACCTCATCTGTGTGGCCGGCGGCTCCGGTGTCACGCCCTTCCGGGGGTTCGTTCGCGAGGCCACCGAGAAGAACCTCGATACCCGGATCACCATCCTCTACACGGTGCGCACGACCAACGACATCATCTTCGCCGAGGAGTTCCGCGCGCTGGAGGCCCGCAACCCGCGCTTCAAGTTCGTGGTCACCTGCACCCGCCTCGCGCCGGAGGATCCCTGGACCGGACGCCGCGGGCGCATCACCCCGGAGTGGGTGAAGAGCTTCGTCGACGATGCGGCTCGAGAAGTGGGGCTGAAGCCACCCACCGCTCTCGTTCGATGCACGGGGAGTGCGCCTTACGGCCGCTCCCCGTTTTTCATGGCTGCGTCTCGGCGCGGGCACCGTCGGGCCGCGGATCGGCCGGCCTCTGGAAAGGCCAGTGCCGGGCGGCCCGGGCCCAGGCCAGGTATCCCAGCACCCCCAAGCCCAAGGCACCCAGAGCCAGGGCGATGGTGCGGATGGGGGTCGTGGCGAAGACCAGCAGCCAACCGACTCCCGCCAGGAACAGGGGCAGCGGATACCACCAGACCCGGTAGGGCCGCACGAGTTCCGGCGCATTCCGGCGCAGCAACCAC
This sequence comes from Verrucomicrobium sp., assembly GCA_021298285.1. Classification (GTDB taxonomy): domain Bacteria; phylum Verrucomicrobiota; class Verrucomicrobiia; order Limisphaerales; family UBA9464; genus SXXZ01. The sequence continues at coordinate 1,417 of JAJTFN010000175.1, read as the reverse complement.
AGGGCGACGATCTGGCCCACGAACTGGATGAGGATCCGGGCCGTGATGAGCGTGTCGATCACCACCGCCAGCGGCAGGAACGCCGCCGCGATGGACAGGCCGCCCAGCACCAGCAACGACACGTGTGGGAAGTTTCCGCGCGGATGCAACCGGGCGAAGACCCCGAAGAAGGCCCCGTCACGCGCCGCGGCATAGGGGATGCGCGAGTAACCCAGCAGCAGCGCGAAGATCGAGCCCACCGCCGTCCAGACCACCAGCAGCGTGAACAGGTTGGCGGCCGTCCGGCCATGGAGACGCTCCACGAAGACCGAGGCGATGAAATTGGCCACCTCCGGATGCTGGTCGGCCGGCACGAACTCCCGCCACGAGATCACCCCGTTGATGCTCAGGTTGATCCCCACGTAAACCGCCGCCACCAGCAGCAGGCTCGTGAGCACGGCGCGCGGGATGGTCCGGCCCGGGTCCTTCACCTCGTCGCCGAGGTAGCACACGTCGTAATAGCCCAGGAAATCGTAGATCCCCACGCGGGCGGCGGCGCCGAGGCCCAGGAAGAATCCCAGCGAGAAGCGCCACGGATCGGCCGGGAAATCGAACGCCTTCCGCGCATCGAAGTGGATCGCCCCGCTCACCAGAACCACCAGCACCGTGAGCATCACCCCGGCCCAAAGCCACAGGGTCAGCCGGGCGATGCCGGCAATGCGGCGATACAGCAGGGCCACGGTCAGCCCCCCCAGCGCCACCACCACCGCCCCGCCCTTGGCCGAAAGACCGCCCCCGGCCACGGTCATTCCTGGCGACAGGTAATCGAGGTACTGGGCGACGCCGATGTAGGCCGAGGCGATCTCCATGGGCCCGCTGATCAGGAACTGCCACAGGAACAAGAAGCCCATCAGGCGCCCCCAGGTCTGTCGCCCGAACCCCTCGCGCAACCATTGGTAGGTGCCGCCGGAACCCGGCAAGGCCGCCCCCAACTCGCTCCAGACCAGCGCATCGGGCACGGTGATCGCCAAGGCCACCAACCAGCCCAGCAGCGACTGCGGACCACCCAAGGCCGACATGAGCAGCGGGATGGTGATGAACGGCCCAGCCCCCAGCATGTTGGCCATGTTCAGCGCCGTGGCGGGCCAGAGCGTGAGCCGGCGCTCCAGGTGCGGCGGCTCTGCGGTAGGATCGGCCGGGGAAATCACACCCGGCGTTTTAGGCCGCCACCTCCCCGTTGACCAGCCACCAGACGCCCGATAGACGACCCATCAACGACCGCACTGGCTCGGGGCAACTCTCGGAACCCGCCATGGCGGCCACGGTCCGCCGGTCCTCGGAAGGCCAGCGGGAGTCTCTCGCTCAAGGCCCCGAGGGCTCCCTGAAGCGTTGTGCCTGGCACCTGGGAACACGATGGTGCGGCCTGCCCCCCCGGCCA
>JAJTFN010000174.1 GCA_021298285.1 Verrucomicrobium sp. | reverse complement strand
ATCGGGCTGGTGCCACTTGTCGGGGAAATACCCCTTGTCCTGGTCGATCACCCGCCCGCCCTCGACGACCACCTGCCAGCCGCACCCGTGGCGGCCGAGGTACATCATCGCCTTCGTGCCGTAGATCTCGACCCGCGTGGCCGAGGTCGGCCAATGGGGCCACTTGTCCCCGTAGCGCACCTCGCCGGGGAACTTGCGCAGGTACGACGTGGCGTTGCCGCTCTCGCAGGTCATCGAAAACTCCCCGTAGTCGTAGGTGATGCACTGGAACTCGGGCACCTCGCGCTTCGACTGGAAGGCGTGGTTGCCGCCGGTGCACAGGACCGAGCGCGGGTGACCCGGGTCGCCCAGCACCATCCGCGTGAGATCGATCTGGTGGCTGGCGTCGTCGGCGAGGGTGCCGCCCTTGTAGTCCCACCACGGATGCCAGTTCATGTGGCGCCCGGGATTGTAGGGCACCTTCGGCGCCGGCCCGAGCCAGGCGTCCCAATCGAGTCCCGCAGGAGCCGGCCCGTCAGGCACCGGTTCCCATCGCGACCCATCGAGCATGTTGTAGACCTTGACGTGGACGATGCGCCCCAGCTTGCCGCTGGCGATGTAGTCGCGCGCCGAGGCCGCATACGGGCCGCTCCGGTTCTGGAAGCCCACCTGCACGATGCGCCCGTACTTGCGCGCCGCCTCGATCATCTTGCGCCCCTCCCAGATCGCGTTGAAGGGATTCTTCTCCACATACACGTCCTTGCCGGCCTGGCAGGCCATGACCGTGGCCAAGGCATGCCAGTGTTCGGGAGTGGCAATGACGACGCCGTCCACCTCGCGGTCGTCAAAGGCCACCCGCATGTCGGAGATGCGCTGCGGTGCGCGCTTCTGGACGCGGGTCAGGTCCTTCAGGATCCCTTCCCCACGATCCTTCCAGATGTCGCAGACGTACTTGAACTCCACCCCCGGGAGACGGGACATGCCGGCCGAGTGGTTGGATCCGCGTCCGCCGGCCCCGATCAGTGCCAGCACCACCCGGCGCGAAGGTGCCGAATCCGGAAGGGTCGCTCCGCGGGAGGCCCGTGTGGAAACGGCGGCGACGCCGGCCGCCGAGGTGGTCAGGAAATGACGTCGGGACAGCAGTGGAGACCTCATGGGAATCCCCGAGACTACCAAGGCCGCAGCCCCGGATCCATCCTCCAGTGGATCAGAGTTCCTGCTCGGATCCTTCCCCGGCATCTCAGCAGATCCCGGAAGAGAGGGATTTGTGGCTGACGCGGTTTTGCCGGATCGGATAAATTCTCCGGGATGCCCCGCAGCCCGCGATCCCGTTTGGGACCCGACACGGTCCTCGACCGGTGTCGCCGCGCAGGGGTCACCGCGTGGTGGCTGATCGGCACGGTTCGCCTTCTGGTCGCCGCGCCCGGTGATGCTTCGATGGAGTTCTTCGAGTCGCGGATCCGTCCATTCCTCGTCGCCGACTGCCAGGATTGCCATGGTGCCCAGCGGCAACGGGGAGGCCTGCGGGTCGATTCCCGGGAGGCCCTGCTGCGAGGGGGCGATTCCGGCCCGGCGGTCGTTCCCGGCAAGGCGAGCGAAAGCCCTCTGTTCCGGGCCATCCGCCACGTGGGGACGGACCTTGCGATGCCCAAGGACCGTCCCCGGCTGCCGGAGACGGTGGTCCGGGATGTCGCCCGCTGGATCGACGACGGAGCGGTGTTCCCGGCGCACTCCGGCCCACCGGCCAAGTCCAACCGCGACTCCGCAGCCTGGCCCCGGGTTTTCGAGGCGCGTCGCCAGTGGTGGAGTTTCCAGCCCCCGGTCGCCGCACCCGTCCCCGAGGTGAACCGACCGGAGGAGGCCCTCGACCCCGTGGACCGGTTCATTTTGGCGCGCCTCGAGGTCGAAGGGTTGCGGCCAGCCCCTCCGGCCGAGCCGCAGGTGTGGTTGCGCCGGGTGCACCAAGCCGTCACCGGACTCCCCCCGGAACCGGCCCAGTTCGCGGCGTTCCTGGCGGATCCGTCCCTCGAGTCACGGATCCGAGTGGTGGACGCCCTGCTGGCCTCGCCACGGTTTGGCGAGCGGTGGGCCCGGCACTGGATGGATCTGGTGCGCTTCGCCGACTCCTACGGCCACGAGCAGGACTACACCATCCCGCATGCCTGGCGGTACCGCGACTACCTGATCCGTGCCTTCAATGCCGACGTTCCCTACGACCTGTTCGTCGAGGAACACCTCGCGGGTGACCTGCTGCCGAACCCACGACGCCATCCCGGCTTGGGGTTCAACGAATCGGTGCAGGCGACGGGGTTCTGGTACCTGCATCAGGCCACGCATGCCCCGGTCGACCCCCTGCAGGATGAGGCCGACCGGATCGACAACCAACTGGACGTCTTCTCCAAGACCTTCCTGGGCCTGACCGTGGCCTGCGCGCGGTGCCACGATCACAAGTTCGACGCCATCTCCACCCGCGACTACTACAGCCTGAGCGGCTTCCTGCGGGCCTCCCGACAGGACATCGCCTGCCTCGACCCGGACGGCACCCTGGAACCCCGGCTGGAATCCCTGATCCGGGAGCACGGTTCGCTTCATGAGAAACTTCGACCGAGGATGCGGCGGGCCATGGACGAAGGCTCCCCCCGAGTGGCCCCGTACCTGAAGGGAGCCCAGCAACTCCTCCGCTCGAACCTCTCGTCCAACGCCTGGACCGGCGAGGTGCAGGCCACCGCACGACGTCTCGGATTGGATGCCAAGATCCTGAATCGGTGGGTCGCTGAAGTTCGGGCCGCAACCCCGGCGACGTCCAACCACCCGCTGCGTCCTTGGTTGGAGGCGGCCACCCCCGTCCCTGGCGTGGCCGGTGGCCGGGTTCCCGCTCCGCCGCCCCCAACCACCAACGCTCCGGCATGGACCCTCCAACCCGACCCCGCGACCTGGAACGCCAGCGGGCAGGCGTTCCGCACGACGGGATCGTCCCCTGGCACCTGGCGGGTCGGTTCCCTGGGACTGGAATTCCTGCCGGGAAACATCGCCCACAGCGGTCGATGGGCCCCCAACCTCCAGGGAACCCTGCGCTCTCCGACCTTCACCCTGACCCACGATCACCTGCACCTGCGGGTGGCCGGACGCGGCGGGAGGATCCGTCTCATCATCGCCCGCTACGGACTCCGCGAGTTCAATCCGCTGCTCTTCGAAGCCACCCAGATCGAGGTCGATTCCGGCGCCGATTTCACCTGGCGATCCATCTCTTCGGGATTGCACCGACACCGCGGTCGTCTGGCCTACCTCGAGGTGCTGGACGAGGGCGAAGGGTTCATCGCGCTCGACCGGGTGGTTTCCTCGGCCGACCCGAAACCTCCGTCGGCCACGGGGACGGCGGAGGATTCCCAGCACGGGATACCTTCCCGGCCCCAGCCCGAGGCTCTGGAGGAGGCCGTCCATGCGGGCCTGGGTTCGTGGGTCCGAGGAACTTCCGGTTCCCGGGAACTGCCCTTGGCATCGGCCTTGTGGCACCGCGGCCTGCTGGATTGGGGCGGCGCCGAAACCGACCTGGAGAACCTCGTCGTCCCCGTCCGGGCCGCGGCCCGACGGCTGCCGGATCCGATGCGCTGCCTGGCCATGACCGACGGGTCCGTGGAGCCGGCCCGCATCTTCCTCCGGGGCGACCCCAGGAATCCGGGCGACGCGGTCCAGCGCCGATTCCTCGAGGCCCTGTCCGGACCGGATCCGATGCCGATCCCCGCGGGCAGCGGGCGCCTGGAGTGGGCCCGGGCGGTCACCTCGCCCTCCAACCCCTTCCTCCACCGGGTGATCGTCAACCGAGTGTGGGCGCATCTGTTCGGTCGCGGGTTGGTCGAGACGGTGGACAATTTCGGCGCCCTGGGATCGCGGCCGTCGCATCCGGAATTGCTCGATCATCTGGCCCTCGGATTCCGGCGCGACGGGAGCTCGCTCAAGCGGTTGATCCGCCGTCTGTGCCTGACCGAGACCTTCGCCCGGTCGAGCGAACCCAGGGACCCCCAGGCCGAGATCCGAGATCCGTCCAATCGGTGGCTCCACCGCCAGAACCTGCACCGCCTGGAGGCGGAGGCGCTGCGGGACACGCTCCTGGCCACGGCGGGCAACCTGAACCAGGTCCAATTCGGGCCGCCGGTCCTCACCCACATCACCCCGTTCATGGGCGACCGCATGTGGGTCCGCAATGCCAACGGCCCCTTGGACGGGGACCACCGCCGATCGGTCTATCAGGAGACCCGCCGGAATTTCCTGTCCCCCCTGATGGTCACCTTCGATTTGCCCATCCCAGACACGACGGTCGGCCGTCGGAACCAGTCCAATGTCCCGGCCCAGGCCTTGGCACTGATGAATGACCCGTTTGTCCGGGACCAATCCCGGGCCTGGGCCCGCCGACTTCTGGCAGAAGGTGGGAACGATGCGACCGAGCGCATCGGCCGCCTGTACCGACAAGCCTTCGGACGCTCCCCGGACGCCGAGGAGGTCCGGACCCTCCTTGACCTTCTGGCCCGGCAACGCCGGTCGTTGGACTCGACCCCGGGAGGCTTCGACGATGAGGTGCGCCTCTGGACAGAGATCTGCCACGCCCTGTTCCTCACCCAAGAGTTCTCCCATGTCCCCTGACCCACGGCCCCAGGCACCGACGGCGATCCGCAGGCTGAGCCGCCGGCGCTGGCTCGAGGACGGCGCCCTTGGCTTCGGGGCACTGGCCTGGACGTCACTGCTCCAAGACGCCGGTTGGGCGGCCTCGCCGGCGGCTTCCGGATCCGCCGGTGCCGGATCACGGACCCACCACCGCGCCAAGGCACGGAACGTGATCTTTCTCTACATGGACGGAGGCGTCTCGCAGGTGGACACCTTCGACCCCAAGCCACGCCTCACCCGGGAGGATGGAAAACCCTTCGGATTGCGCATGGAACCGACGCAGTTCGAGGACAACGGAGCCACCCTGGGCAGTCCATGGGCGTTCCGACCCTGCGGCCAGAGCGGACTGCCGGTCAGCGAGTTGTTTCCGCGGGTGGGTTCCTGTGCCGACGACCTGTGCGTGATCCGTTCCATGGTGTCCCGGTTCTCGGAACACAACGCCGCCAACTACTTCCTGCACTCAGGCAGCGGGATGGCGGGCCGTCCGAGCATGGGAGCCTGGGCCACGTACGGGCTGGGATCGGAAAACCGGGATCTCCCCGGCTATGTGGTCCTCGATGGTGGTCTCATCCCGTCCGGAGGCGTGGACTGCTTCGGCCCCGGATTCCTGCCGGCCAGTCACCAGGCATCGCTCCTGCGCAACGACCTGCCCGCCCTGGCCAACATCCAACCGCTGGAGGGGACCCCGGGGCTCCAGCAGGTCAAACTGGGCTCCGTCCGTGCGCTCGATGCCGCCACCCTGGGACGGTTGGGGAAACACGACGCCCTGGAGGCCGCCATCGCCAACGCTGAACTGGCCTTCCGGATGCAGATGTCGGTGCCCGAGGCGACAGCCATCCACGGTGAGTCCGAGGCCACTCGGCGTCTCTATGGCCTGGAGGCCCCCTCGGAACATACCCGCGCCTACGGCCGCCAGTGCCTGGTCCGCTTCGTCGAACTGACCTGCACCCGGGCCCACGGCAATGCCCGTTGGGACGCCCATGGCGATCTGCGCAACAACCACTCGGTCAACGCCCGGGCCATCGACCAGCCGATCGCCGGTCTGCTGACCGACCTCAAGGCCCGTGGCCTGCTGGACGAGACCGTGATCCTATGGTCGGGTGAATTCGGCCGCACCCCCTTCGCCCAGGGCCGCGACGGCCGGGACCACAACCCGCACGGGTTCAGCCTCTGGATGGCCGGCGGCGGCATCCGGGGCGGCATGGCCTACGGGGCGACCGACGAATACGGCTACAAGGCGGTCGAGAATCCTGTCGAGATCCACGACCTCCACGCCACCCTGTTGCACCTGTTGGGCATCGACCACGAGCGCCTCACCCATCGCTTCGGGGGCCGCGACCATCGCCTCACCGACGTCCACGGCCGGGTCCTCCGGGACCTCCTGGCCTGATCCCCAAGGGGTCGGTCCTCACTTTTGACACAACCTCCCCCTCGGAGTCGGCAGAGGGGTCAGTTCTTGATATTGGCTACTCCACCTCCAGCTTTCTCCGCCGATACAAGAGATGGTTCAGATAACCGCGCGTGCCCATCGCCAAGCGCTCGGCGATCCACCCCACCGTCATCGTCGTCTCCGCCCGCAGGCGCGCCGCCAAAGCCAACTTCACCGGATCCCCCTTGGACCGAGTTTTGAGATCCGCTTCCTGCCAACGCCCCCGCTTCAACTCCTCCGCGATGATCCGTTCCGCCGACGCCTCTGCCGTCGCCGCGCGCTCGTCGCCGAAATGCTCCGCACCCATCTGCTCGCTCATCTGCGCCAGCAAATCCTGCCGAAACGTCTCGTCGCCCAGACACCAACCGCGCCGGATCGGCTTGAACTCCTCGCCTTCCTCCGCTCCGCGCCGCTCCTCCAACCCCCGCTCAAGCCGTTGCC
>JAJTFN010000033.1 GCA_021298285.1 Verrucomicrobium sp. | reverse complement strand
CTGCCCGGAGGTTGGCCCGGAACGGGGGTTCGAATCCAGCGTCCTCCTCGGTCCGCTGGGCGGTTGGGCTGGGCTGGGCCGTGTCGTTTCCTGCATCCGAGACCTTTGCCTCGGACGGATCGTCCAAGGTGTCTCCCGTGGCTGGATCACCGGTCGGGCCCGCCTTACCGTTTCATGATGCCGACAATCCCAACCTTCCAGATGCGCCCCCCTTCGTCCGGGGTTGCCCGGTCCCGGACCATGGTCACCTCCGGGGCGGGCATCCTGCTGGGTGCCCTCCTGATCCTCGGCGCGGCGTGGGCGGGCCCGCTCGAGGTGCTGGGCCCGGACGAGATGGGCTGGCTGCGGCTGCGGTCCTCAGACGCCACCCACCGGGTGCAGACCCTCGAGGCCTCGGACGACCTGCGCACCTGGTCCGAGGCGGGCGTCTTCCATGGTGGAGCCTTCGAGTTCAGCGACCCCGCAGCCCCTTCCCGGACGGCCCGTTTTTACCGGGTCGCCACGCGTCCGATGACCTCGGGCGACGACGGCCGCAACCAGTTGCAGGCCGGGGCTGATCCATTCCTGGTCCGCCCGACGAGCGGACTGTTCGAGACCCCGATCCATTGGGCCAAGTTCACGGTGCTCCGCGAGGATCCCACCCGGGTCTGGTTCCAGGATTCGCAGCGGTACCCCTTCCATCACGACTACGCCCGCCTGCGCCTGAAGCCCTTCCTGGGAATGGCTCGCGCGGATTTCGACCAGCGGACCCTCCACCCTTCCAACCACCTGGCCATCCTCGGGGCCGTGTTGGTTCCCGGGGACGGCCGCCCCGAATACGGCATCCAGATCGTGGGCCTGAAGCCGTGGCCCCGGGATGAGGTGTTGCAGTGGCTGCGGTTGGTCCGGGCGGCGGTCCGGGCACCGGTCGGCACCCAGGCCTGGTACCTGCCCACCCCGGAGCAGTCCGCCGCCGCCGAGGCCGACCGCGACGCGTTTTCCGCGGCCGGGTTCCCCGTCGGCTCGGTGGAGCGGTGGCTGTCGCAGGATGCGGTGTATTCGGAGGGTTGGGCGGTCGGCCGGCTGGCGTGGGTGCCCTCGGCCGAGATCCCGGCGGCCCGGGCCGACGGTCGTCTCCGGTCCACGGACATCCTGTTGACCGACCGCGTGCCCGCCGAGCTGCCGTCCTTGGCGGGCATCCTCACGCTGAACCCCTCGACGCCCAATTCGCATGTCGCCCTCCTGGCGCAGGGCGACGGCATCCCCTTCGTGTGGTTCGCCGATGCGGCCGAGCGGGAACGCCTGCGCGGGCTGGCCGGGCGCGAGGTCGCGTTGCGCACCCAGCGGGGCTTCGGGGCCACGGCCACCGTGCTTGATTTGGGGTCCGGCCTGACCGGCACCGTGCGTGACGAGTTGCTGGCCCTGAAGCAGCCCAGGCCCATCGCCTATGTGCCCCGGCAACCGCTCGGCTCGATCACCAACCGCACGGCCCTTTCCCCGTCCGACGTCCGCTGGGTTGGTGGCAAGGCCGCGCACTACGGCCTGCTGCGGGTGGCCGTTCCGTCGAATTCCCAGCCGGCCATCGCCCTGACTTTCGACCTCTGGGAGCAGTTCCTGTCCCAGACCCTGCCATCCGGCCGCACCCTGCAAGCCGAGATCGAGAGCCGGCTGGCCGGGCTCGACCGGAACCCCGAGATCGCGGGGCTCGCTCCCCGGCTGGAGGCCATCCGCGGGATGATCACCCGGGAGGCGCGATTCTCGACGGCGCAGCAGACGGCGATCCTGGGGGCCCTGGCCGACGCCGGTTTCGATCCCCGGCGGAAGCTGCGCTTCCGCAGCTCGACCAATGTCGAGGACGGTGAGGAGTTCACCGGGGCGGGACTGTACGACAGCTTCAGCGGGTGTCTCACCGACGACCTCGACGCAGACGCCAGCGGTCCCTGCGGATGCGACCCGACCGAGCCGGAGGAGCGCGGCGTCTTCCGGGCCATCCAGCGCGTCTACGCCAGCTTCTACAACGACAACGCCTTCCTCGAGCGGTGGCGTCGGGGCGTGGTGGAGTCCGAGGTCGGCATGGCCCTGCTGGTGCATCATTCGTTCCCTGATGAGATCGAGATGGCCAACGGAGTGGCCACCCTCACCTGGGACGCCTCGTTTGGCAGCGTGTCCTTCGACGGCAAGCTGGTCTCCCAGCTGGGTGCCGAATCGGTGACCAACCCGGACGGGGCCACCCGGCCGGAGGTCGTCGACTTCTACCAGTCCTGGGGCTCGATGGCGCTGGCCCTGCGCCAGTCGTCGTCGCGGGTGCCGGTCGGTGGCCAGGTGATGCCGTGGGAGGGCGATTATCGCCGGCTCGTCGGCCTCCTCGAATCGGTGGCCAAGGAGTACGCGCGCCGGAATCCCTCCCGCAAGCGTTTCGCCCTCGACTTCGAGTACAAGCGGGTGCAGCCGGGTCGCCTGGAGCTCAAGCAGGTGCGGCCGCTGCCATTGGCCGACGCGCCGGCCCCGCCGGTGACCACCTTCCTGATGCCCACCGACGAGACGTTGGTGGTCCAGGAAGGCGAGTTTTCAAGCGTCTTTGCCAAGCACCGGCTCAAGTGCCGGCTGCGCTTGCTGACCGAGGCCCGCCGGTTGACCGCCGCCGGGTTGGCCACGCCGCCCTTCACCGCCGCCACCTGGGACGCCTCGCACCTTGGCACCGGCTGGATCCTGACCAACGCCCTCACGGGCTGGCCCGGGTTCGTGCACACGGTGACCGGGGACCAGACGCGCGACGCCTGGGTCGTGGGATCCGGGGACCAGCGCCGCACGCTCGGCCTGATGGTCGACTGGCGGCGCTCGGCCACCCCGCCGGACTCGGCGTGGGTCACCCTGCTCGACGGCTGGCTCAGGCTGGAGGCAACGTATGCGACGCCTCAGCCCGAGCTCACCTGGGAAGGCCCCGGTACGGTCACCCAAGAGACGGTCCTGCTCGTGCCGCTGCGCCCGCCCGGCCCGGGCGTGCTTCCCCAGACCCGCAAGTTCACCCATCCCGGAGGGCTGGGCATCGAGACACGCTTCCTCTGGCCGCCGGAGCCCCGGGGGCCGACGGCCGGCTACACGGCACCCAATGTCGGCTTCGTCGAAACCCGCGTCACCGGCCTGACCCGGGAGCCCCTGGTGCTGCGCAGCGCGGCCGCCCAGACCTATTCTCCGGGCCACCACAATTTCACCGAGACCTTCCTGTTCGAACCGGCGCTGGATCCGGGCACGAGCCCGGCCCAAGTGGCCGAGCTCGAGGCCGCCGGAATCCGCCAACTGGTCATCGATGATGGCTTCCTCGACGGCCCGGTGTTCTGGGTGGTCGGACCCGGGGGCAAGCTGCGTCGGCTCTGATCCACCGGGCGGGCGCGCGCGGCGTGACCCTCGTCCGGGAGCTGGCCGCGATCGGGACTCCGCAGCACGGCCGCGTCGGCCGCGCACGCCGGCCAGGCTCCTCGCCAGGGTCGCTGAACCCGTCAGGAGTACATCGCCAGGAACTCCCGGCGGTAGCGGGCCTCCTGCGCCGGCAGGCGCTGGCGCAGGGACTCCCGGGAGATGGCCCCATGCTGGAAGCGGCGCTTCTCGAAGATGGGCATGTCCACGCCGAAGACCTGCCGGAGGCCGCGGCGCACCACCTCGCCCTTGAGCGAGTACAGGGTGGGCACGTCGTAGCGGGTCAGTTCGATGAAGGGGATCGCCTCGCTGACGGCCATGACTCCGCGGCTCATGAGCGGGCTGTATCCCTCGAACCCGTGCCGGCGGGCCGGCGCATAGGTCCGGACATACCCGCGACTCAGGCCCCCGCTGTAGGTCAGCGAGTGCTTGATGCGGCCCACGCCCCACCCCTCGTGGTAGAGCATCAGGTTGTGGACCACCGAGCGGATGGTCAGCTCCGGGTTCTCCTCGATGGGATAGTCCTTGAGGTTCTCGTCGCCGCCATCGCCGTCGAAGAGGTGCTTCCAGTCGGGGTAGCGTGTCCGGATGCCCTTGCACAGGGCCAGTGCCATGGAGCCGCACTCGACGTCGAGCGGCTTGTAGTCCTCGATCACCCGCAGGGTTTCCGATGGATCGAGGTCCTGCGGGCTGCCGGCGATCTCCTCGAGGAAGAGCCCGAGGCCCAGCTGGTCGAGGAACGCCCGGGCCTGCGCCAGGTCGGGACCGTCCCCGAGGTTCAGCGTGAAGGCCTTGAGCCGTGACGGGCTCATGCCGAGGCGGCGCATCTGGAAATAGGTCGCCAGGAACACCGCGCCGCTGTCCACGCCGCCGGAGAAGGCCACCCCGATGGGCTCCCGGGGGTCGATCGCCCCGAGCTGCTTGCCGATCTCGTCGGCCAGCGCGCCGATGTACTGGCGCCCGATGACCTCGAGGTCGGCCGGCAGCGAGTTGGGCAGGGGGTTGAAGTAACGGGTGTAGACCGGGTCGGGATCCGGACAGCCGATGAGCTGGATCTCCACGACGTAGTGCGCGGGCACCATGCGCGTGTAGCTCGGGTGGAACTGGTCGGCGAGGCCCTCGCGCTCAAGTTGCGCGTGGATGGCGTCCATCCGGTCGGCCACGATGAGCGCCGGTCCCTCGGCCCGCTTGGCCAGGAAGTAGCGCATCGGGCGGTCCAGCGACCGGGCCATCCGCACGGTCTTCCCGTTCCGCGCCAGCAGCGCGAAGGATCCGTCGATCTCCGCCACCCGGGCGGCATCCCCGCTGAGCACGCGCTCGACGGCCTCGGCCTGGGAGACGTTCCGCAACCGGTTGAGCGAGGGGTCCAGCAGGTTGACGACGCGTTCGACGTACTCGGGATGCATGGGGACACCTTGCGACAAGCCTGATCCGCGATCAACCGGAGGGATTCGCCGGGGTCGGTCGGGTGCCGCACCGAGGGCGCGAGGTCACTGCAGCTCGATCCGGCCCCAGTCCTCCGGGCGTCCCTGCACCCCGGGCCGTGGCGACCAGGCCAGCCGGGTGCGGTTGATGTTCTCGCCGGGACGGGCGTCGGCCTGGTCCCCGTCATAGACCAGCACGTTGAAGCCCGCGAGGGTGCCGCGCCGCCCCTGCAGGCCGGCCTCCGCCAGCGGGATCGCCGCGCGGATCGCGTAGCCGTCGGCCGTGCGCCAGGAGAGCAGCCGGGTGCCGGGGGAATGGCGCTCGAGGGGGCCCGGGTCGGCATCGGCATCCCGGGCGCCGCGGACGTGGCCCGCGCGGTCGAAGGGGAAGATCCCGGCCTTCCAGCAGCCCAGCGTGTGCTCGGCACCGGCCGCCGGATCGAGGCAAAGCTCGATCGAATCGCTGCGCCAGTGACCCTTGATGTCGTCCGGCTCGATGTTCGACACCACCCGGTTGTCGCGCACCCGCACTTCCACCCAGAGGTGCCTGCCGTCGTGGGCGACCCGGAACCCGGCGCTGCAATCCGAGGCGTCGTCGGCATGTCCCTGCCAGGAGAGTTCCGGCCCGATGGGCGTGACCGGCAGGGCCGCCCAGGTGGGTTCGTCATCCCGGGAGGTCCAGGGAGGCGTGGCGACCCGGGGCACCTTCAGCGATGGCACCGGGTGGAGGCGGACCGTCGCCCGGTGACCGGCTGCGATGGCCGCGAGGGACGCATCGTCCCGTGCCCCTGCCGGCGCCGTGACGACGATGCGGTCGCCCTGCCGGCTGTTGACCCATCGGGCCGACCATCCTGGCGGAGCCTCGAGGCGGATCTCCTCGCGGGCCAGGCGGGCATCCCGGACCAGGGACAGGCTCGTGGCGCGGCCGGCCACCACCGGCAGGTCGGCCTGGAAGGTCGGCACGGCGTGGGCGATGCGGTGCGTCCGCACGAATTCGCGGAACCGGGCCACGGCCGGCCGGGGCACGATGTGGAAGTCCGGGTCCTCGGCGGTCTCCGCTTCCGGGAATCCCTCCCAGCGCGGGGGACAGGCCCCGTCGACGGGGAGTCCGTGGAAAAGATCGCCATCGGACGGTCGCACCGGCAGCACGCCCAGCACCGGGGTGAACCACTGGTTGGTCATCCGGCGGAACCAGGGGGACTGCGCGATCGAGCCGAAGGCCTGCGACCGGTGGTTCGAAAGCGCCTCGCCGGCCACCGCCACCGGCAGGCGCCCGTCGGGCAGGGGAGAGTTCAGCGTGACCGTCAGGGACAGGCCCGGGTTGCCCGTGCCCCCGGAGTAGAACAGCTTCCGCGGCCGCCATGGCGACAGGCCCTCGAGCCTCCGGTGATCCGGAAAGCGGGCGGGATCGGCGGCGGCCTCGAATGCCTCGGTCGCCAGCCAACCGGCGGCCTGATGGTTGCCATGCTGGCCGGGCGATGGAGCCGGGTTCATGGTGACCACCACCTCCGGACGCAGCGCCCGGATCACGCGGCCCAACCGGCCGAGGGTCTCCTCATGCCCCCAGCGCTCCAGCGTCACCGACAGGCTTTCGGTGTAGGCGAAGTCGGCCCGGTCCAGGAAGTGCACCTGCCGGACTCCGAGATGCCGGAGGGCATCGCGAAGCTCGATTTCCCGCAGGAGGCCCAGGGCGGGTCCGGATTGGGTGCCGACCATGTTGCCACCGCCCTCGCCCCGGGTGCAGTAGACATGGGCCACCCGGCGGTCCGACCCGAGGGCCAGACGGGCGACGGTGGCGGCCACGCCGGTTTCATCGTCCGGATGGGCGAAGACCCCCAGCAGGTCCACCTTGAGGCGCTCGGCCCCGGAGCCGGCGGGTTCCGGAGCGCCCGGTGCCTGTCCCCAGCCTTGGGAAGGCATCACGAGCACGGACAGCAGGAGCAGGAGCGGGACCGGGAAACGGAGGAAGACGCCGGGAGCGGGGCGGGGCATGACGTGGAGCCTGTCCCCAAGCGGCCCGGTCGGGCAACCAGGGACGAATCAGCCCCCGATCAGTCCCCGATGCGGCCGATGGGCCCGATCGGGGCGATGGGTGCGATCGGGAGGACGGGCGTGACCGGATGACCGGCGGGTTCTACCCCGGTGCCCGCGTCGCGCCGGTGCCCGTGACGACCGAGGATGCGGCCGCGGGACAGGTCGAAGGGGGACAATTCGAGGTCCACAAAATCGCCCGGACCAATTGGTCCGATCTCGGGTTGGAGCTTGCGCGTCACGTGGGCCACCAACTGGTGGCCGTTGGACAGGCGCATCCGGTACGCCGCGACCCCGAGCGGGCTCAGGACCTGGGCACGGACCCGGATGGCGTCTTCCTTGGGCATGGGCCTGTGGCTGATCAGGACGATGGCGTGTCCGCGACCCGCTCGTGGTCGGCGCCCGGGCGGTGGACGGACGTCCACCGGGCCCGGCACCCGACGATCAGGGCAGGGAGGTGGCCCCCATCAGGAACCGGTCGCACTCCCGGGCCGCCCCGCGTCCCTCGTTGAAGGCCCAGACCACGAGGCTCTGGCCGCGGCGGCAATCGCCGGCGGCGAAGACCTTGGGGATGCTGGTGGTGAAGCGGCCGTGCTCGGCCTTGATGTTGGAACGCGGATCGCGATCGAGCCCGAGGGACTCGAGCAGCGGTTGCTCGGGCCCGAGGAATCCCATGGCCAGCAGCACCAGCTGGGCCGGGACGACCCGGTCCGTGCCGGGGACATCCACCGGCGTGAACTGGCCCTTCTCGTTGCGCTCCCAGCGGATCTGAACGAGGTGGACGCCGGACACATGGCCCTGGCTGTCGGTCAGGAACTTCTTGGCCGTCGTGAGGTACACGCGCGGATCGGCCCCGAACGTGGCGGCCGCCTCCTCCTGGCCGTAGTCCATCTTGTAGGTCTTGGGCCACTCGGGCCACGGATTGTCCTTGGCGCGCTCGGCCGGGGGCTTCGGCAGGATCTCCACCTGCACGAGGCTCTTGCAGCCATGCCGCATCGAGGTGCCCACGCAGTCCGTGCCGGTGTCGCCGCCGCCGATGATGACGACGTCCTTGCCCGCGGCGGAAATCGGAGGCTGGGACTTGTCGAGCAGCGACTTGGTGTTGCCGTGCAGGAACTCCATCGCGAAGTGGATGCCCGAGGCCTGGCGGCCCTCGATGGGCAGGTCGCGGGGCTTGGTGGCTCCGGTGCAGAGCACCACGGCGTCGAAGTCCTCCATCAACTGGGACGAGGTGATGTCCCGGCCCACCTCGGTGTTGCAACGGAAGGCGATGCCCTCGCGCTCCATCTGCTTGATGCGCCGCATCACGACCTTCTGCTTGTCGAGCTTCATGTTCGGGATGCCGTACATCAGCAACCCGCCCGGACGGTCGGCCCGCTCGAAGACGGTGACATAGTGGCCGGCCTTGTTGAGCTGGGCGGCGGCCGTCAGGCCGGCCGGGCCGGAGCCGACCACGGCCACCTTCTTGCCGGTGCGCTTCTTGGGCGGCTGCGGCTTGACCCAGCCTTTTTCCCAGGCGTGGTCGATGATGGAAACCTCGATGTTCTTGATCGTGACCGGCGGCGCGTTGATGCCGAGCACGCACGAGCCCTCGCAGGGTGCCGGGCAGACCCGGCCCGTGAACTCGGGGAAGTTGTTGGTCTTGTGGAGACGGTCCAGGGCCTCCTTCCAGAGGCCGCGGTAGACCAGGTCGTTCCACTCGGGGATCAGGTTGTTGATCGGGCATCCGCTGGCCATGCCGCTGACCAGCGTGCCGTTGTGGCAGAAGGGCACGCCGCAATCCATGCACCGGGCTCCCTGCTGGCGCAGGCTCGACTCGTCCATGTGTTCATGGAACTCGTTCCAGTCCTTGATGCGTTTGATGGCGCTGCGGTCGAGCGGCAGTTCGCGGGCGAATTCGAGGAATCCTGTCGGTTTTCCCATGTCTCTGTGTCGGTTGAAGGCCTAGGTGCGGGTGCGCTGGGCGGTGGTCCGATGCGACGGTTTCGATGGAATCAGCCCCCGCCGGTCCGGGCGACGTCCTTGGAGTTGGCTTCGAAGGCGGCGTTGAGCGCGTCGTCGCCGGTGAGCCCCTCGGCCTGGGCCTTGTGGAGGGCCGAGAGCACGCGCTTGTAGTCGCGGGGCATCACCTTCACGAAGCGGGCCTGTGCAGCCTCCCAATCCTTCAGGATGCCGGCGGCCCGCGTGCTCTTGGTGTTGATGGCGTGGTTCTGGATCATCTCCTGGAGCACCTGGAGGTCCGACGCGTCGAGCTTCTCGAGCCCGACCATCTGGAGGTTGCACCGCGTGGCGAAGTCGCCCCGCTCGTCGTAGATGTAGGCCACACCGCCGGACATGCCGGCCGCGAAGTTCCGGCCCGTGGGACCGAGGATGACCACCGTGCCGCCGGTCATGTACTCGCAGCCGTGGTCGCCCACGGCCTCGACGACCGCCTTGACGCCCGAGTTGCGGACGCCGAAGCGCTCGCCCGCCATGCCGCGGATGAACACCTCACCCTGGGTCGCGCCGTAGAGGGCGACGTTGCCGACGATCATGTTCTCCTCCGCCGTGAAGGTGCTCGCCGCCGGGGGATGGAGGATCAGCTTGCCGCCGCTGAGTCCCTTGCCGAAGTAGTCGTTGGCGTCGCCCTCGAGCGTGAAGGTCATGCCCTTGGGCATGAAGGCGCCGAAGCTCTGACCGGCGCTCCCCTGGAAGGTGATCTGGATGGTGTCCTCGGGCAGGCCGGCCGCCCCGCGCTGGCGGGTCAACTCGCTGCCGGTGATCGTGCCGACCACGCGGTTGACGTTTCGGATGGGCAGCGTGGCCTTGACCTTCTCGCCGCGCTCGATGGCCGGGCGGCACAGGGGCAGCAGTTGCGTGATGTCCAGCGACTTGTCGATGCCATGGTCCTGCACCATCTGACAGTAGCGCCCGACCTCGGGGCCGGCCTCGGGCCGGTAGAGGATCTTGCTGAAGTCCACGCCCCTGGCCTTCCAGTGCTCCACGGCCTTGCGAGGCTCAAGCCGGTCGGTGCGGCCGACCATCTCGGTGATGGAGCGGAATCCCAGCTCGGCCATGATCTCGCGGACCTCCTGGGCGATGAAGCGCATGAAGTGGATCGCGTGCTCGGGTTCGCCGGTGAAGCGCTTGCGAAGCTCGGGGTCCTGCGTGGCGACGCCGACCGGGCAGGTGTTGAGGTGGCAGACCCGCATCATGATGCAGCCCAGGGACACCAGCGGCGCCGTGGCGAAGCCGAACTCCTCGGCACCCAGCAGCGCGGCGATGACCACGTCGCGGCCCGTCTTCAGCTGCCCATCGGTCTCGACCACGATGCGCGAACGCAGGTTGTTGAGCACCAGGGTCTGGTGGGTCTCGGCCAGGCCGAGCTCCCAGGGGATGCCGGCGTGCTTGATGGAGGTCTGGGGCGAGGCGCCCGTGCCGCCGTCGTAGCCGGAGATGAGCACCACGTCGGCGTGGGCCTTGGCGACGCCGGCCGCGATGGTGCCGACGCCCACCTCGGAGACCAGCTTGACGCTGATCCGCGCATGGATGTTGGCGTTCTTGAGGTCGTGGATCAGCTCGGCGAGGTCCTCGATCGAATAGATGTCGTGGTGCGGGGGCGGCGAGATGAGGCCGACGCCCGGGGTCGAGTGACGGGTCTTGGCCACCCAGGGGTACACCTTGGTGCCTGGCAACTGGCCGCCTTCGCCGGGCTTGGCCCCCTGGGCCATCTTGATCTGGAGTTCCTGGGCGTTGACCAGGTACTGGCTGGTCACGCCGAACCTGCCGGAGGCCACCTGCTTGATGGCGGAGTTCTTCGAGTCGCCGTTGGGCAACGGGACGAACCGCTCGGGATCCTCGCCGCCCTCGCCCGTGTTGGACTTCCCGCCCAGGCGGTTCATGGCGATGGCCAGGGCCTCGTGGGCCTCCTTGGAGATCGAGCCGTAGCTCATCGCCCCGGTCTTGAAGCGCTTGACGATGGAGTCGACGGATTCCACCTCCTCGATCGGGATCGGTTGGCCTCCCTTGAAGTCGAGCAGGCCGCGCAGGGTGGCCCAGTGCTTGAACTGTTCGTTGACCGCCTTCGAATACTCCTGGAAGGCCTTGTAGTCGCCCGTGCGGACGGCCTTCTGGAGCTTGTGCACCGTGTCGGGATTGAACAGGTGGTACTCGCCCTCCCGGCGCCACTGGTAGCGGCCGCCAACCTCGAGGGTCGGGTTCTGCGACTTGCGGTCGGGGAAGGCCGAGCGGTGGCGTGTCTCGATGTCGCGGGCGATCTCCTCCATGCCGACGCCCTCGACGCGGGTGGGAGTCCACGTGAAGTAGCGGTCGACCACGGCCTCGCTGATGCCCACGGCCTCGAAGATCTGGGCCCCGCGGTACGACTGGATGGTCGAGATGCCCATCTTGGAAGCCACCTTGATGACGCCCTTGACGGCCGACTTCACGAAGTTCTTGTGGGCGGTCTTCGCGTCGACGTTGGTGAGCAACCCCTGGTGGATCATGTCGTCGATCGACTCGAAGGCCAGGTAGGGGTTGATCGCGCCGCAGCCGTAGCCGATGAGCAGCGAGAAGTGGTGCACCTCGCGGGGTTCGCCCGACTCGAGCACCAGGCCGACGCGCGTGCGGGTGCCCTCGCGGATGAGGTGATGGTGCAGGCCGCTGACCGCCAGCAGCGCGGGAATGGCCGCGCTCTTGGCGCTGAGGCCCCGGTCCGAGAGGATGAGGATGTTGGCGCCGTCGTCGATGGCCTTGGAGGCGGCCTTGAACAGGTCCTTGAGCGCCTTCTCGAGGCCCTTGGCCCCCTTGTCCACCTTGTAGAGGATGGGGAGGGTGACGGACTTGTATCCGGACTGGTTGATGCCCTTGAGCTTGGAGAGTTCCTCGTTGGTGAGGACGGGGGACTTCAGCTCGATGAGGTGGCAACTCTCCGGGGACGGGTCCAGCAGGTTCTTCTCGGAGCCGATGGTCGTGATGGCGCTGGTGACGATCTCCTCGCGGATGCAGTCGATCGGCGGGTTGGTGACCTGCGCGAACAGCTGGTGGAAGTAGTTGTAGAGGAGTTGGGACTGGTTCGACAGGACGGCCAGCGGCGTGTCGGTTCCCATCGAGCCGATGGCCTCGACGCCGTCGCGGGCCATGGGCACCAGCAGCATGCGGAGGTCCTCGAAGGTGTATCCGAAGGCCTGCTGCCGTTGCAGCACGGTGGAGTGGCCGGGCTCGGCGAGGTGCTCGGGATCAGGAAGGCTGGACAGCTCGACCAGGTGCTGGTTGAGCCACTGGCGGTAGGGTTGCTCGCCGGCGATCTGCTCCTTGATCTCGGCGTCGTCGACGATGCGGCCCAGGGCCGTGTCGATGTAGAACATGCGCCCGGGCTGCAGGCGGCCCTTCTGGGCGATGTTCTCCGGGGCGATGTCGAGCACGCCGACCTCGGACGCCATGATGACCTGGTCGTCCTTGGTGACGTAGTAGCGGGAGGGGCGCAGGCCGTTTCGGTCGAGCGAGGCACCGATGCGGATGCCGTCGGTGAAGGCGACGCAGGCCGGGCCGTCCCACGGCTCCATCAGGCAGGAGTGATACGCGTAGAACGCCTTCTTCTCGTCGCTCATGGACTCGTGATTGGCCCAGGGCTCCGGGATCATCATCATCATCGCGTGCGGCAGGGACCGTCCGGCCAGCACCAGCAGCTCGAGCACGTTGTCGAACATCGCCGAGTCGCTGCCGTCGGGGTCGACGATGGGCAGGATCTTGCCGATGTCGTCGCCGAAGACGTCGGTCTGGAAGAGGGCCTCGCGGGCCCGCATCCAGTTGATGTTGCCGCGCAGGGTGTTGATCTCGCCGTTGTGGGCGATGTAGCGGTAGGGGTGCGATCGGGCCCAGCTCGGGAAGGTGTTGGTGCTGAAGCGCGAGTGCACCAGCGCCAGTCCGGACTTCATGCCGGGGTCACGCAGGTCGAGGAAGTACTTGTCCACCTGCTCGGTCAGCAGCATGCCCTTGTAGACGATGGTGCGGCAGGAGAGGCTGCAGATGTACCAGTAGCCGGCGCCATCCTTGGTGGAGCAGCGGATCTCCGAGTAGGAACGCTTGCGGATGACGTAGAGCTTGCGCTCGAAGGCCAGGTCGTCCTTCACGTCGGCGGCGCGGCCGATGAACACCTGACGGACGTGGGGTTCCGAGGATTTGGCCGTGTCGCCCAGCGAACTGTTGTCCGTCGGGACCGTGCGCCAGCCCAGCAGGTCCTGCCCCTCGGACAGGATGATCTTCTCGAAGGCCAGCTCCAGCTTGCGCCGCTGCCGGGGATCCCTCGGCAGGTACACCATGCCCACGCCGTACTGGCCGGGTGGCGGGAGGGTGATGCCGATCTTCTGGGTTTGTCCGGCGAGGAACTCGTGGGGCATCTGCAGGAGGATGCCCGCGCCGTCGCCGGTGTTGGCTTCGCAGCCGCAGGCACCGCGATGGTCCAGGTTCCGGAGGATCTGGAGCCCTTGTTGCACCACCGAGTGGGTCTGGGTGCCCTTGATGTTGGCGACGAACCCGACGCCGCAGGCGTCGTGCTCGAAGTCGGGCCGGTAGAGCGAGTTCGGTACGGACGGGTACGAGTTCATTCGACGGGAATGCTGGTCCTTGTTTGGGTCCAAGTCAGGAAAGTGAACCAATGGCGGAGGTGAGGGGCAAAATCTTTTTTGGAAAGGTGGAAGGAATCGGCGTTTTCCGGGGCTTCCTCGCCGGATTCCGCAGGGTCTCTGGAACAGTTGATCCCGGATGCGGGGATCAGCTCTTCCAGTCGAAGGCACGTTTCTTCAGGGCGTACAGGTAGCCGATGAAGACCACGCCAAGGAAGGACAGCATGCCACCGAGGCCGAGGGCCAGGTCGGTGCGGGCCAGTTCCTTGAAGGTGACGGCCCACGGGTACATGAAGACCACCTCGATGTCGAAGAGGACGAACAGCAGGGCCACGAGGTAGAACTTGACGCTCAATCGGGCATTCCCCTCGCCCTGGGGCAGCATGCCGCATTCGTAGGGAATGTCCTTGGTCCGGGTCCGGCGGCCGGTTTTTCCGAGCAACACCGAGATGGCCAACGTCACGCCCGCGAAGTTCGCCGCCACGAAGAGCAGCATCAGGACGGGCAGGTACTGGTTCAATTGAGTGTCCATCAACGACCGGATGTTGGAATCGAAGCGCTCACCCCGCAAGAGGACATTCACAGGAGCCCATTCAAGCCTGTCCCCACCAGGATTCTGGAGAGGTGCTGCCGGGTGCCCGGACAAGCCTGTCCCCACCGGTGGTTGAATCAGACTGTTTTGATCTGAAAACGGTTTGACAGCGGTCGGTCCAGGGATAGGTTGGGCGCATTCCAGACTGAAATGGTCTGGTTCCACCGGATGCAAATCACCAAGGCGGCTGAATACGGGGTTCTGGGGCTCATCGCCCTGTCCCGCCGGCCTTTGGGCGAGGTGGTCATGATCGATGTCCTTTGCGAGGAGGAGGCCGTTCCCAAGAGCTTTCTCGGCAAGATCTTCCAGAGCCTCTGCAAGTCGGGCCTCATCGGGTCGTCCCGGGGTTCCGGTGGAGGATTCTACCTGGCCAAGCCGGCCTCCGAGATCTCGGTCCTCGAGGTGCTGGAGTCCATCGAGGGACCCATCGCCCTCCAGAAATGCCTGGAGGTGGACTCCGGCTGTGAGCACAGCCGGGGATGCGCCCTGTGCGGGTTGTTGGCCGAGGCGCAGGAGCGCATGAAGGAGGTCTTTGCCGGCACCAGCCTCGCGACCCTGGCGGGCCGTCACCTGCCCAACGGCCTTATCCAGCAGGCCCAGCAGGCCCAGCAGGCCCAGCACGTCCGGCAATTTGCCGGATCCCGGATCCCGCTGGCGGCCCCGGGCGATCCCTCGGGGCCCGGATCGACGGCGACGGTTTTGGCACGAAATCCCAACCTGGCCCGAAATTCCAATTCGGCCCGCAATTCCAACTAATTCCAGCCTATGAGCGAAACCTACACATTGTACAACTCGACCGTGATGGAGCACTTCATGAATCCCCGGAACATGGGTGACCTGAAGGACGCCGACGGGGTGGGCGAGGTCGGTGCCGCCGCCTGCGGCGACATCATGAAGATCTCCCTGAAGATCAAGGACGGGCGCATCGAGGACGCGCGTTTCAAGACCTTCGGCTGCGGCTCGGCGATCGCCAGCTCGAGCATGGCCACCGAGCTGATCAAGGGCCGCACCATCGACGAGGCCATGGCCTTCTCGAACCAGGAGGTGGTCGATGCGCTCGGGGGGCTGCCTCCGGTCAAGATCCACTGCTCGGTCCTCGCCGAGGAGGCCCTCAAGGCGGCCCTCGAAGACTACGTCAAGCGCCACCCCGCCGCGGCCGCGCCATCGCCCGTGGGCTCCCCGATCGCGGGCTGAACCGGGCCATCGCTTCGGCCCGCAGTCGGAGGCATCGGTTCCGACGATTGCGGGCTTTTCATCCATCCAGCGGCCGGGTCTTTGGGGGTCCCCTGTGGGTCCAAGGGCCCGCCCGACCCATCGCTGTCGCCCCACGTCATCGTCCGTCCGTTCGTCTGATCCATGCGCCACGTCTTCCTCGACCACCAGTCCGCGACCCCGGTCCTCCCGGAGGTCTTCGATGCCATGCGGCCGTACTTCACCGAGTACTTCGGCAACGCATCCTCCCTGCACCAGCATGGCCTGCGGGTCCGGGACGCCCTCAAGCGGGCCCGGCAGCAGATGGCGGCCCTGATCGGCGCGGACAGCGACGAGGAGATCTTCTTCACCTCCGACGGCACCGAATCGGCCAACCTCGCGATCAAGGGGGCCGCCTATGCGAATGAGCGCAAGGGAAAGCACCTGGTGATTTCCGCCACGGAGCACCCGAGCGTGATGAATTCGGTGGAATTCCTGGAGAAGCAGGGGTGGACCTGCACGCGGGTCGGGGTCGATCCGCAGGGTCGCCTCCGCCTCGATGAACTCGAGGCGGCCATCACGCCCCAGACGGTCCTCGTGTCGGTGCACCACGTGAACCACGACATCGGCACCATCCAGCCCATGCGCGAGGTCGGGCGGATCTGCGCCGCCCGCAATGTGCCGCTCTATGTCGACTGTGAGGCCAGCGCCGGCTGGCTGCCGATCGACGTGAAGGAATGGGGCGCGGCCATGGTGAGCTTCTCGCCCCACCGCTTCTACGGTCCCAAGGGCGTGGGCGTGCTCTACCGCAACCGCAAGGCCCGCATCGTGAGCGTGATCCACGGCGGCGTGCAGGAAGGTGGCCGCCGGGCGGGCACCGAGAACATCCCGGCCATCGTGGGCGGCGGCCTGGCCGCCGAGATCGCCCGGGAGCGGCTGTCCGGGCGGATCGCCCACGTCGCACCGCTCCAGAAGCGGCTGTGGGAGGGGCTTCGCGCGGCGGTTCCCTACATCCAGCTCAACGGGCCCGAGCCCGGTCCCGACCGCATCGCCACCAACCTCAACCTGTCCACCGAGTTCATCGAGGGCGAGGGGCAGTTGCTCCTGTGCGACATGAACGGCATCGCCGTGGCAAGCGGTTCGAGCTGCGTCAGCAAGAGCCTCAAGATCTCCCATGTCCTGGGGGCCATCGGCCTCGACCATGCGCTCGCGCAGGGCAACATCATCATGACCCTCGGCGAGGGCAACACCGAGGCCGACGTCGACTATGTGGTCGAGACCTTCGCGAAGATCGTCGCCCGGCTGCGGGGCATGTCGCCGATGTGGGACGAGTTCGAGCGTGGCGTGATCGACTCGGTGATCGCGCCGACCGGCCGGGGAAAGTCCTTCAGCCAGCATGCCGCCGATGTCTCCGGCAAGCCCGTGCACTGAGGCCGCTGGGTCCCCGAACGTCCATGGCACCGGTGAATACCGGCAATCCGCGGGAGGTCATCTCCTCCGGTTGCACAAACCGAGTCCTGACATAGTCTCTTTCCCATGAACATGACCTCCACCTGGGGCCGCGCCGTGACGGCGTCGGTCCTCCTCATCGTTCCCGCATCGATCCATGCCGCCACGCCGGCCGAGTTGCGGGCCGGCGCCCTCAAGGTGCTGGCCACGCTGCCCGACAAGATGCCGGGTTCGGAGAACGACACGCCCGCCCGGGTGAAGCTCGGACGCGAGCTGTTCTTCGAGAAGAAGCTCTCGGCCAACAACACGCAGTCCTGCAATTCCTGCCACGCGGTCGACAAGAACCGGGGCGGCGTGGACAACGAGCCCACCTCGCCCGGCGCCTTCGGCAAGCGCGGTGGCCGGAATTCCCCGACCGTGCTCAATGCGGGATTCCACATCGCGCAGTTCTGGGACGGCCGGGCCAAGACCCTGGAGGACCAGGCCAAGGGCCCGGTGCTCAATCCGGGCGAGATGGCCATGCCCAGCGAGGCGGCCGTGATCCAGAAGCTCAAGGCCGAGAAGAAGTATGTGAGCGGATTCAAGAAGGCCTTCCCCGGCGAGAACGAGCCGATCACCTACGACAACTTCGCCAAGGCGGTGGCCTCCTTCGAGCGGACGCTCCGCACCCAGGACCGGTTCGACGACTTCCTCAAGGGTGATGACAAGGCCTTGACCGCGGCCGAGCTCAAGGGGCTCGACACCTTCCTGTCGATCGGTTGCACCACCTGCCACTCCGGCCCGCTGCTCGGTGGCAACGACTACAAGAAGCTCGGCATCCTCAACGCCTACGAGAACACCTCGGACAAGGGGCGCATCGAGGTCACGAAGGAGGACTACGACGAGTTCGTCTTCAAGGTGCCGAGCCTGCGCAACATCGCCCTGACGGCCCCGTACTTCCACGACGGCTCCCAGAAGACCCTCGAGGAGGCGGTCCAGAAGATGGCCTGGCTGCAGCTCGGAAAGAAGCTCTCGCCCGAGGAGGCGCAAGGCCTCGGAGCCTTCCTGCGCGCCCTGTCCGACAAGAAGCGCGCCCTGGCGGCCAAGTGACCGTCCGCGTTGCCTGAATCCTTCGAGGGGTGGGGTTTCCGAGAGGAGACCCCACCCTGTCGTTTCCGACCTGGCCACCCATTTCCGATCACCCCCGCCGGTTGCCAACGGATCGCCCGTTCTCCCCTCGCCAACCCTGTCACGCCCCTCCCTCCCGACCCATGGCCACGCTCCAAGAATCCGCCGTCCTCGAAGTCCTCCGCTCCGTCAAGTACCCGGGCTACAGCCGGGACATCGTGTCCTTCGGCCTGGTCAAGGGCGTGCAGATCGACGGATCGGCGGTCGGCGTGCTGCTCGAACTCACGGCGCCGAATCCCGAGATCGGCCGGCAGATCGCCGACGCGGCCAAGGCCGCGCTGAGGGATCGCCTCGAGGGCATCACCGACGCGCATGTCCAGGTGCAGGTGCCGACCCCGGTGGCGGCGGCCTCGGCCAACACCGGCGTGCCGCAGCGGAACCGGATGCCCGGCGTGCGACGGGTGGTCGCCGTGGCCTCGGGCAAGGGCGGCGTCGGGAAGTCCACCTGCTCGGTCAACCTCGCCTGCGCCCTGGCCCGGGAGGGGTTCCGGGTGGGGTTGCTGGACTGTGACATCTACGGCCCGAGCATCCCGTTGATGATGGGAGTGCACGACCGACCCGGTCTCACCGACGACGAGCGCCTCGTGCCGCCCACCAGCCATGGCGTGAAGCTCATGAGCATGGGCTTCCTCATCGACCCGGAGCAGGCCGTCATCTGGCGCGGTCCGATGATCCAGAAGACCATCCACCAGTTCATCCACCAGGTCGCCTGGGGCGACCTCGACTACCTGCTCGTGGACCTGCCGCCCGGAACCGGTGACGCCCAGTTGTCGCTGTGCCAGTCCGTGCCGCTGGACGGCGGCGTCGTGATCACCACCCCGCAGGAGGCGTCGCTGGGGGTGGTCCGAAAGGGCGTCATGCTCTTCGAGAAGGTCCAGGTGCCGATCCTCGGCATCGTCGAGAACATGAGCGGCTTCCGCCTGCCCGACGGGTCGCGGGTGGACATCTTCGGGCATGGGGGCGGCCGACAAGAGGCGGAGCGGAAGGGCGTTCCGTTCCTCGGGGAGATCCCGTTGGTGGTGGCCATCCGTGAGGGCGGCGATTGTGGTCGCCCCGTCGTCGTGGCCGACCCGGATGGCGAGGCCGCCCGGGCCTTCGCAGGGGTCGCGGCGGCATTGCGCCAACGCCTTCCCAGCGACGGCTAGGCGGGCGTCCCCGGCGAACCTTGGCCATTGCCGAGCCGTGCGGCCGGCGCAATCCTCGACTCCTGTGTTCCGTGAACTGGGCAAGATGGTGATGCTGTCCGGGGCGATCCTCCGGGCGCTGCCGAAGGTCCTGCGCTATCGCCGCAACCTCTTCGAGCAGTTGTTCGAGATCGGCAACTCGAGCCTCTTCATGGCCTGTGTGTTGTCGCTCTTCATCGGGGGCGTTCTCTCGCTCCAGGCCGGGCCGCTGCTGGCCCAGCGCGGGCTCGGGTCGATGCTCGGGGGATTGGTCGGCGCCTCGCTGGCCAAGGAGCTGGGGCCGGTGATGATGTCCATCCTGATCGCGGGCCGGATCGGTTCGGCCATGGCGGCCGAGCTCGGGTCCATGCGCGTCTACCAGGAGATCGACGCGCTCCGGACGTTGAACATCAACCCCATCGAGTACCTCGTGCTGCCAAGGGTCGTGGCGATTTCGGTGGCGTTGCCCTGCCTGCTGGTGTTCTCGCTGCTGGTCGGGTGCGCCGGAGGGGCCTTCGTGGCCGCGTTCAACCCGGAGGTGGCCGTGTCCTCGGCCGCCTTCTTCAACAACCTGAGGTCCACCCTCGAGCTGCGGGACATCCTCCACGGGCTCATCAAGACCTTCCTCTTCGCGGTCACCGTCGGCGTGGTCTGCTGCAACCAGGGCCTCGACACCCTCGGTGGGCCCCGGGGGATCGGCCGCAGCGTCACCAAGGCGGTGGTCAATTCCATCGTCTTCATCCTGGTGCTCGACTACGTGATCACCCGCATGCTGCTGCCGTTCACCAAGGCCTCGATGGCCGGGGGATTCTGACCCGAGGACGCGCCATGAACCCCGTTTCCTCCGCAGAATCCGGCGTCGCCATCCGCGTGCGGCAGCTCCGCAAGTCGTTCGGGCCGCAGCTGGTCCTCGACGGGGTCGACCTCGACATCCGCCCCGGCGAGATCTTCGTGCTCATGGGGCCCAGCGGCTCCGGCAAGTCGGTGCTGCTGCGTCATCTCATCGGCCTCGAGACGCCCGATGCTGGCGAGATCCTGCTCAACGACACGCGCCTCGAGGACGAGGGGATCCGCGACCGGTTCCGCCTGGCCATGGTGTTCCAGAGCGGCGGGCTGCTGAACTCCCTGACGGTCGGCGAGAACGTGGGTCTCTACCTGTCGGAGCACCGCCTGAAGCCGGCGGAGGAGATCGAGCGGGTCGTCCGGGAGAAGCTCGCCCTGGTGCACCTGGGGCCTGCGGATGCCCTCAAGTATCCGGCCGAACTCTCCGGCGGCATGAAGAAGCGCGTGGCCATCGCGCGGGCCCTCGTGATGGAACCGCAGGTGGTGCTCTACGACGAACCCACGAGCGAGCTCGACCCGCTGGTGGCCGTGACGGTGGGGCGTGAGATCGTCCGGGCCAACGCGGTGACCCGGGCCACCACGCTGGTGGTGACCCACGATCGGGACCTGGCCTTCGGCATCGCCCATCGGATCGCCTTCCTGAACGAGGGGCGCATCGTGGCGGTGGGCACCCCGGACGCCATCCGGGCCTCGCAGGATCCCCTGGTCCGGCGGTTCCTGTCGGCGGATTTCACCCGCGATTGAGCCGACGATTGGGCCGACGATTGGGCCGACGATCCGCTCCGTTCCGTGTCGGCCTGGATCCGGTCTCCCGGTCCTCATCGCCTCGGACCACGTCCGAGTCGTCTCTGGCCCGGCGAGCGGTCCCGGGGTAGGGTCCGGATCATGCGAAGGAGTTTCTCAAGGCTGGCCACCGCGTGTCTGGGGGTCCTGGCGGCGATCGGTTTGCGGGCCGAGGAGGCGCGGTTGCTGCGTTTCCCGTCGATGCAGGGGGGCAGGGTGGTCTTCACCTATGCCGGCGACCTGTACACCGTGCCCGTGCAGGGTGGGGTGGCCCGACGGTTGACCTCCGATCCGAAGGGATTCGAGATGTTCGCCCGCTTCTCGCCCGACGGCAAAACCATCGCCTTCACCGGGCAGTACGACGGCAACACCGAGGTCTACGTGATGCCGTCCGACGGTGGCGAACCCCGGCGCCTCACCCACACCGCGACCCTCGAGCGCGACGACGTCTCGGACCGCATGGGACCGAACAACATCGTCATGGCCTGGAGGGACAACGACACGATCGTCTACCGCTCACGCCGCACCCAGTGGAATCCCTTCAAGGGCGAGTTGACCCTGGCCCGCCTTTCCGGGGGTGTTCCGGAGACCCTGCC
Source organism: Verrucomicrobium sp. (assembly GCA_021298285.1). Classification (GTDB taxonomy): domain Bacteria; phylum Verrucomicrobiota; class Verrucomicrobiia; order Limisphaerales; family UBA9464; genus SXXZ01. The sequence goes on along the minus strand of JAJTFN010000033.1, from coordinate 14,244 downwards.
GGTGCCCCGTGGCGGCTGGTGCAGCTTCTCGGCCGACGGACGACAGATGGTCTACAACCGCGTCTTCCGCGAGTTCCGCACCTGGAAACGCTACCGGGGCGGCCAGGCCGATGAACTCTGGCTGCACGAGTTCGAGACGGGCCGGACCACCCGGCTGACCTCCGATCCCGCCCAGGACATGTTCCCGATGTGGCATGGTGATCGCATCTACTTCGTCTCGGAGCGCGAGGAGTCGCGGCAGGCCAACCTGTACGTCATGGACCTGAAGGAGCGGAAGCCCCGTCGACTGACCGACTTCCAGGAGTTCGCCGTCAAGTTTCCCTCCCTCGGCGACACGGGCATCGTCTTCGAGAACGGGGGCCATCTGTACCGCCTGGACTTCCAGACCGAGAAGGTCTCCCGCATCCCGGTGGAGATCCACGAGGACCTGGCCATCGGCCGCGGGGGCCTGCGGGAGGTGGCCAAGGAGACCACCACCTACGAGATCGCCCCCGATGGCGCCCGGGCCCTGCTGGGGGCGCGGGGCGACGTGTTCACCGTGCCGGCCAAGAACGGGGCGACCCGCAACCTCACCCAGTCGCCCGGGGTGCACGAGCGCAACGCGGTCTGGTCGCCCGACGGGACGTCGATCGCCTACGTGAGCGACCAGAGCGGCGAGGACGAGATCTGGATCCGTTCCCAGGACGGTTCGGGTGAGGCCCGGGCGCTGACCACGGCGGGCGGCCCCTACAAGTACGAGTTGGCCTGGTCGCCCGATTCCAAGCGCATCGCCTGGACCGACCGGCTCCAGAGGCTCCAGTTCGTCGAGGTGGACTCCGGGAGGATCACCCTCGTGGCCAAGTCCGAGGCCTCAGAGATCCGCGACTTCGTGTGGTCTCCCGACAGCCAGTGGATCGCCTTCACCAGTGGATCGCCTTCACCCAGCCCGAGCCCCGGCGCTTCCCGAACATCCAACTCTACGGGTTGGCGCAGGGGAACCGGGTGCAGGTCACCGACGGCTGGTTCGACGTGGGATCGCCCGAATTCAGCAGCGACGGCAAGTACCTGTTCTTTGTCTCCGAGCGGTCGTTCAACCCGACCTACGGCCAGACGGAGTGGAACCACACCTACGGCGACATGGAGCGCATCCACCTCGTGACGCTGGCCGCGGCCACGAAGTCGCCGTTCGCACCGAAGACCGACGAGGTGAAGCCCCGCGATGAGAAGGCCACGGTCGGGCCATCCGACGGCAAGGCCTCCTCGGAGCCGCAGAAGGGCCTGGGCCAGGGCAAGGACGCGGGGACGGCCAAGGCCTCCAAGCCGTCGAAGGTCACGGTGACCGTCGATGCGGAGGGCCTCTCCCGGCGCATCACCGTGTTGCCGCCCGCGGCCGCCACCTACGGGGCGCTGACGTCGGTGGGCGACAAGCTCTTCTACCTCAAGAAGGGCAAGCTGCACGTGTTCGACCTCGAGAAGGAGAAGGAGACCGAGCTGGGCGAGGTGGCCGGCTACCGGGTCTCGGCCGACCACCAGAAGATGCTGGTGAAGGCCGGCGCCGACTTCGCGATCGTGGACCTGCCCTCGGCCAAGCTCGACCTGGCCGACCGCAGGCTCGGCCTGGGCGACCTGAAGGTCCGGCTGGATCGCCAGGCCGAGTGGCGCCAGATCCATGCCGAGTGCTGGCGGCAGATGCGCGACTTCCTCTTCGACCCCAACCTGCATGGCGTCGACTGGCCGGCCATGCGCCGGCGGTATGAGCCGCTGCTCGCGCACGTCCGGCACCGGGCCGACCTGACCTACCTCATCGGGGAGATGATCGGCGAGCTGAACATCGGGCACGCCTATGTCGGCGGCGGCGACCTGCCCAGGCCCGAGCGCATCCCGCAGGGCCTTCTCGGGGCGGTCCTGCGGCCCGACCCCAGCGGCTTCTTCCGCATCGAGCGCATCCTCCGTGGGCACAACTGGGATCCGAAGTACCGCAGCCCGCTCACGGAGATCGGCGTGGACATCCGGCCGGGCGACTACCTCCTGGCCATCCAGGGCAAGTCCACCCGGGGCATGACCGACCCGTACGCGGCGCTGGTGGGCACGGCCGGCAAGCCGGTGGTGCTGCGGGTGAACCGCGAGGCCAGGGACGAGGGGGCCCGGGACCAGACGGTGATCCCGACGGCCGACGAGCAGCCGCTGTACTACCTGGATTGGGTGCTGGGCAACGTCGAGAAGGTCGAGAAGGCCAGCGGCGGCAGGATCGGCTACGTGCACGTGCCCGACATGGGGGTGCCGGGCCTCAACGAGTTCGCCAAGTTCTACTATCCCCAGCTCCACAAGGAGGCGCTGGTGGTCGACTGCCGGGGCAACGGCGGCGGCAACGTCTCACCGATGATCATCGAGCGCCTGCGCCGGGAGCCGGCCATGTGGACCATCGCCCGCAACGGCTCGGTGAATGTCGACCCGAGCGGCCAGGTGCTGGGTCCGAAGGTCCTGCTCATCGACCAGCACAGCGCCAGCGACGGCGACATCGTCGCCTACCGCTTCCGCAAGCACCGGCTCGGCCCGATCATCGGCCAAAGGTCCTGGGGCGGGGTGGTGGGCATCCGGGGCAGCCTGCCGCTGCTGGACGGGGGCATCCTCAACCGCCCGGAGTTCAGCCGCTTCGACCTCGAGGCCCGGGAATGGATCATGGAGGGCACCGGCGTGGAACCGGACATCGAGGTGGACAACGACCCCACCCGCGAGCTCTCGGGCACCGACGACCAGTTGAATCGGGCCATCGCCGAGCTGAAGAAGGCCATGGAGGCCAAGCCGGTGACGATTCCGAAGCCCCCGGCCTATCCCGACAAGTCGAAGTGAGCCTCCCGGGCGGCCGACCGGTGCACGGGGGCCGGCTCACCGGCCCCGGTACCGCCGCGTCGGCGGGGCCTCGGGAGGGGGCGTGGTGGTCTTGCGCACCGTGCGGGAGGGCCGGTGCTCGGGAAAATCCCGGGCGTAGCGGTCCCGCAGCGCCTGCGGGTCGGCCTTCATGAGGTAGATCTTCCCGCGGATGCGCTTGGTCTCGCCGGGCTGGAGCCCGCCGAGGCGGAGGTCGGAGTGCAGGCAGCGGATCACCCCCTGGAAGAGCTCCTGGTAGGGTTCCCACGCCGTGCCGAAGATCCATTGCCCGTCCCCGCTGAAGGCCCCGATCAACCCGTCGTCCGGCACCACCGGGCTCAGCGGCCTGGGGTTCACGTCGGTGCGTGGCACGTGCCGGGGGCACCAGGTCTGACCGGGCACGTAGCGGGCGGTCTTGGCCCAGGGCTGGATCTCCGGGAAGCGCGTGATGCGGTTGCTCAGGACGAGGAAGCATTGGGGCAGGTAGTCGTCGAGGTTGGTGCCCTTGGCCGGGAACCCGGTGAAGTCGCCCAGGCGCACGCACGACTGCGCCCAGTGGGCCTCCGAGCGCTTCGGTCCCGGGTTGCGGGCCACGAGCCGGAAGTCCACCGAGTCGGTCCCGGCCGTCACCGTGTGCTCGACCACCACGCCGTCCTCGAGCGTGTCGCGCAGCTTCAGCACCTTCCTGTCGGCGCTCAGGCTCAGCAACTCCGCCCGGTGCGGGATGACCGTGTGCTTCACCCAGTCGGCGTCGGTCGATCCGGCCCGGCAGTAGGCCTCGAGATAATTCACCTCGATGGACCGGCCTGGCAGGTGGTCGCCCTCGATGTACAGCCAATGCGGGGCCTTGAAGCGCAGCGTCAAGGACTCGGCCCGGGCCGGGCCGGACGCCAGCAGGGTGAGCAGTCCTCCGAGCACGCCGAGGGCGAGGCGGCGGAACCACCCGGTGGACAGGCTCTGGACCGTTACTGGCGACGGGCTTCGCCGGCTCGGGCGGGCGATTTGGTGGGCTGGGTTCGCGGGATTCATGCCGGGAATCGTCCACGGGCCGGGACCGGTGGCAAGGGTTTGCCCGCCGTCCCACCGGTGTCCCGGATTCCCGCGCAATCCTGTGTCCCAAAGCTTGCCTTCCGGAGGGTCCCGGCCCGAAATGGACGCAGCTCCACGCACTCCATCCCATGAACTCTCTTTGCCTCGTCTCCGGCTGCCTCCTGGCGGCCATGACCCTGTCGGCGGCCGCGCCGAAGAAGGTCCTCGTGGTCACCGCCACCAAGGGCTTCCGCCACAGCTCCATCGCCACCGCCGAGAACGTCATCGCCACGCTCGGCGAGACCAGCGGCGACTTCACCGTGGTGGATTACGTGCGCGGCGGCGCCGACGGCAAGGACGACAACGAGGTGCGCGAGAAGCTCTCGATGGCCAACCTCGCCAAGGTCGACGCGGTGATCTTCGCCAACACCACCGGCGACCTGGCCATCCCCGACCGCGAGGGCTTCATCCGCTGGATCGAGAACGGCCACGCGCTCATCGGCATGCATTCCTGCAGCGACACCTTCCACGGCTTTCCGGCCTTCTACGGCATGCTCGGCGGGCTGTTCCTCACGCACGGCGCGCAGGTCAGCGTGGACATGGCCAACCAGGACCCGTCGCACCCGGCCAACCAGCACCTCGGCGACACCTGGACGATGTTCGACGAGATCTACGAGTTCAAAGAGTTCCACCGCAACCGGGTGCACGGGTTGCTCACCCTCGACAAGCACCCGCAGAACCACCTTCCGGGCGACTATCCCGTGGCCTGGGCCAAGGACCTCAAGGGAGGCGGCCGGATGTTCTACACCTCGCTCGGGCATCGCGAGGACGTGTGGACCAGCGCGGCCTACCAGAAGCACATCCTGGGCGGCATCCGCTGGGGCCTGGGCCTGGCCAAGGGCAGCGGCGCGGTGACCGACACCTCCGCCGTGCTGAGCGCGGCCGAGAAGAAGGCGGGCTTCAAGCCGCTCTTCGACGGCACCTCGATGAAGGGGTGGAAGTATCGCCGGGACGACGGCATGAAGTCGTGGAGTGTCCAGAACGGCATGCTCTGCAACGTGCTCAAGGTGGACCGCGAGGGCAATTTCACCGAGCACGGCACCGACCTGCTCACCGAGGAGACCTTCAAGGACTTCGTCATCCGCTACGAGTACCAGGTGGCCCCGAAGTCCAACTCGGGGCTCTACCTGCGGGGGCGCCACGAGATCCAGATCCTCGACGACGTGAAGTCCGGCAAGGCGTCCAACGGCGGCAATGGTGCGATCTACAACCTCAAGGCGCCGTCGCTCTTCGCCTCGCGCAAGGCCGGACAGTGGCAGACGGTCGAGGCGCGCATCGTCGGCCAGTCGATCACCGTGACGCTCAACGGGGTCAAGGTGCATGACGGGGTGCTCAGCCCCAAGGGCACCGGCGGCCAGTTGGACGACCAGGTCGACCGGCCCGGGCCGATCCTCCTGCAGGGCGACCACGGTGCGGTGGCGTTCCGCAACCTGCGCATCCGCCGGCTGGACTGACGCCGGCTCGTGCCGACGACCGTGGGCGATCGCGGTGACGTTCCGGTGTCCACGCGCCTGCGGGATTGAATCCAGCCAGCGCTTCCGGCGACCGTCGGCGCGCATGCATCGGGCCGATCCAGGACTCGGGCGGAGACCGGAAGGACGCGGAGGACTTTCCCGATGAACCCGTCGCGACCGGTGGTCTGGGGCTCGCTGCTGGCCATTCTCCTGCTGGTGGCCCTCCTGGTCTGGAACCAGCGGCCGCCGGTCGAGGCGCCGGTCCGGGAGCCCCTGGTGGTGTATTGCGCGGCCGGGCTGCGTCCGGCCGTGGAGGCCGCCGTGGACGACTACCGGCGCGAGCGCGGCGTCGCGGTGCAGATCCAGTACGGCGGCTCGGGCACGTTGCTGAGCAACCTGCGGGTCGCCCGTTCCGGCGACCTGTTCCTTCCCGGCGACTCCAGCTTCATCGATGCCGGCCGGTCCAACGGGCTGCTGGCCGAGGTGATCCCGCTGGCGCGGATGCGTGCCGTGGTGGCGGTGGCCCGGGGCAATCCCAAGGGACTCCGCGGGGTTCGCGACCTCCTGCGCGACGGGGTGCGGGTGAGCCTGGGCAACCCGGACTCGGTCGCCGTCGGGGCGGTCGCCCGCTCGGCCCTCCTCCGGAGCGGCGACTGGCCGGCCCTCGCGGGGCGGGCGCTGGTGTTCAAGCCCACCGTCAACGACGTGGCCAACGACGTGAAGCTCGGGGCGGTGGATGCCGGCATCGTCTGGGACACGACGCTCGCGCAGTATCCGGAGCTCGAGGCGGTGCCGGTGCCGGAGTTGGCCACGGCGATCTCCGAGGTGTCGGCCGCGGTGCTCGAGGTGAGCCGCCAGCCCACCGAGGCGCTGCGGTTGGCCCGTCATCTCGGGGCCCGCGACCGGGGGTTGCGCCGGTTCCGCGAGGCGGGGTTCGAGGTGGTGGCCGGCGACGTCTGGGCCCTGCGCCCGTCGGTGGTGCTCTACAGCGGGTCGGTCAACCGCCAGGCGGCCGAGCCCACCCTGCGCGAGTTCGAGGCCCGGGAGGGTGTCGAGATCACCCGGGTCTACAACGGCTGCGGCATCCTCACGGCCCAGATCCGCTCGGGGCAGCGCCCGGACGCCTACTTCGCCTGCGACGTTTCCTTCATGGAGACGGTCCAGCCGGGCTTCCAGCCGGCGGTGTCGCTGGCCCGCACCCCGCTGGTGCTCGCCGTCCGCAAGGGCAATCCGCACGGGGTCGCCGGCCTGGCCGACCTGGCCCGCAGTCCCTTGAAGGTGGGCCTCTGCCACGAGGACCAGAGCGCCCTCGGGGCCCTGAGCGTGGGGCTGCTCCGCGCGCGGGGGGTGTGGGATTCGGTCAAGGGTCACCTCGCCGTCCAGGCCCCGACCGGCGACCTGCTGATCAACCAGCTCCGATCCGGGGCGCTGGATGTCGCCCTGGTCTACGCCGCCAACGCGGCCGCCGTGGCCGATTCGGTGGAGGTCGTGCCCCTCTCCGGTCCGGGCACCATGGCCATCCAGCCCTACGCCGTGGGCCGCGCCTCCGACCATGCCCAGTTGATGACCCGGCTGCTCCGGGCCCTGGAGTCGCCGCGGTCGCGGGAGCGCTTCCAGGCGTCGGGGTTCCAGTTGGAAGGGGGCGCGCCGTGAGCCCGCCCGCCGACAGCTTGGCCCCGCGCGGTTCAGACCGTCGCTTCATCGCCGCGATGGCCGTGTTGGGGGGCACCTACGTGGTCCTGCTGGTGGCGATGGTCGCCGCCGACCTGTTCTACACCACGCCCGGCCATCTCTGGCGGGCCCTGGGATCGCCGGAGATCCGCTACGCGATCCGCCTGAGCCTGCTGAGCTGCACCCTGACGACCCTGCTGTCGCTCTGGGTGGCCGTGCCCATCGGCTACCTGATGTCCCGGTTCGACTTCCCGGGCCGATCCCTGCTCGACGCCCTGCTGGACATTCCCATCGTGCTGCCCCCGCTGGTCATCGGGCTGAGCCTGCTCATCCTCTTCCAGACCCCGCCGTTCCGGGCGCTGGAGCGGGTCTTCCCGGTCACCTACGCCGTGCCCTCGGTCATCCTCGCCCAGTTCATGGTGGCCTGCGCCTTCGCGGTGCGCACGCTGCGCAACACCTTCGCCCAGATCAACCCCCGGCAGGAGCAGGTCGCCCTGACGCTGGGCTGCAGCCGCTCGCAGGCCTTCTGGCGGGTCGTGTTGCCCTCGGCGAAGTCCGGGGTGCTGACCGCGGCCACCCTGGCGTGGGCCAGGGCGCTCGGCGAGTTCGGGCCCATCCTGGTCTTTTCCGGGGCGACGCGCCTCAAGACCGAGGTCCTGCCCACCACGGTCTTCCTGGAGCTGTCCGTCGGCCGCCTCGAGGCCGCGGTGGCGGTGTCGTTGCTGATGATGGCCTCGGCGGTCGTGGCGTTGCTGCTGGTGCGAGCCTGGGGCGGGTCCGGGCTACGGGGTGTCGGATCCGTGCGCTTCGAATGATCTCCCTGAGCCACATCACCCTGCGCGCAGGCACCTTCCACCTGCGTGACCTCTCGCTGGAGATCCCCGCGGGCAGCCACACCGTGCTGATGGGCCGCACGGGCTCGGGCAAGACGACGCTGCTGGAGGGCCTGTGTGGCCTGCGGCCGGTGCTCGCGGGCTCGGTCCGGATCGGCGGCCGCGACGTGACCCACCTGCCCCCGGGCGGGCGGGGCATCGGCCTGGTGCCCCAGGATGGCGCGCTCTTCGACCACCTGAGCGTGCGCCAGCACCTCGGGTTCGCCCTGGAGGTCCGGGGCTGGTCCGCCGAACGCCGCGAGGCCCGGGTCCGTGAGCTGGCCGACTGGCTGCACCTCGGCCCGCTGCTCGAGCGTCTGCCGGCCGGGCTCAGCGGGGGCGAGCGGCAGCGGGTGGCCCTGGGTCGGGCCCTGTCGTTCGAGCCGCCGGTGCTCTGCCTCGATGAGCCCCTCTCGGCGCTGGACGACCAGACACGGCAGGAGATCCTCGGGCTGCTGGCCGGGCTCCGGTCCCGCTCCGCGATCACCCTCCTGCACATCACCCACAACCGGTCGGAGGCCGAGCAGCTGGCCGACCGCATCCTCCACCTGCGCGATGGGCGTCTCGAATCCTGAATCCACGCCGCCGCCGGCAGCGGCCGGTCCCGGGCCGGAGCTGAGCGCCGACGAGCGCGAGGCCTATTCCTGGCAGCTTCCGGTCGGCGGGTTCGGCGAGGCCGCGCAGCGCCGCCTCAAGGGCGCCTCGGTGCTGGTCTCCCGTGTCGGCGGGCTGGGCGGCATGGTGGCCTTCGAGCTGGCCGCCGCCGGCGTCGGCCGCCTGGTGCTGGCCCACGGCGGCAACCTCCGGAGCGACGACCTGAACCGTCAGTTGCTGATGACCCACGACCATGTCGGCAAGCCGAGGATCGAGAGCGCGGTGGCCCGCCTGAGGGCCCTGAATCCGCGCGTGGACCTGGTGGCCGAGCCGGCCAACATCGGCGAGGACAACGCCGCCCGGCTCGTGGCGATGGCCGACGTGGTGGTCGATTGCGCCCCCCTCTTCGAGGAGCGCTACCTGCTCAACCGCGAGGCGATGCGCCAGGGGCGGCCGATGGTCGAGGCGGCGGTCTACGACCTGGAGTTCCACCTCACCACCTTCCTGCCCGGCCGGACCGGATGCCTGCGCTGCCTGTATCCCCAACCCAGCCCGACCTGGACCCGGAGGTTCCCGGTGCTGGGCGCCGTGTCCGGAACGGCCGGCGGGATGGCCGCGTTGGAGGCGATCAAGGTGATCACCGGGTTCGCACCCCCGCTGGCCGGGCGGCTCCTCGCCGTGGACCTCCGCAGCCACCGGATCAGCCGCCTGGCGGTCCGTCGCCTCCCGGACTGCCCGGATTGCGCCCGCTCGCCCCGAGACCCCGTGCCATGACCCGCCGCCCATCCCGTCTCCTTCCGCGCCGGTTGCTCCGCCTCGGCTGGCTGGCCTGCCTGCTGGCCGTCTCGGCCTGGGCCTGCCGCTATTCGGTCCGCGACACCGGGTTCGTCGACCTCGGGCTCGAATCCTACCGGCTGCGCTGGGTGCCCGATCCGGCCCTGCCCGCCGAGGCGATTGCGACCGTCCGGGCCCGGGCGTCGGGGCTGCTCCGGGAATCGAACCTCACCTGGGACGACGGGGCGTCTCCCGGGACGGCGCCTGCCGGCCCCGGCCTGACGCTGCGGGATGCCGGGGATCGCCCGCTCGGTCTGCCCATCGAGTCGCCGGCGGATGCCGGGGCCATCCTGCGGGCGATCGAGGCGGCGGCCACCTCGCCGTTGCGCGAGACGCTGTACCGCGAGTGCCTCGGCACCTACGCCGTCGTGCTGCTGGTCGAGGGGGCCGACGCGGCGGCCAACGCGCGGGCGGCCCGCGATGCCGACGCCGCCATCGCCGCGATCACCCGCCTGCTGCCGACCCTGCCCAAGCCCGTCGACACGCCGCCCCGGGTGATCCCGGTCTCCCGGGAGCGGCAGCGGGCCGAGGCCATCCTGCTCTGGGGCCTGGGAATGGACCCGGCTCCCGCCGACGCGCCGCGGGTGGCCATCGTCTACGGGCGGGGCCGGCGCCTGGGGGCACCGCTCGAGGGGCCGCTCATCACCCAGACCGCCCTGCGCGACCGCCTGCTGCTCATCGGTCAGGACTGCGAATGCGACCTGGACCGTGCCTGGCTGCGCGGGCCGCTCCTGCCGGGACGCTGGGATCGCGGGCTGCAGCAGGCCGCGCTGGGCGCGCTGGGATTCGACCCGGGCAACCCCATGGTGCGCGCCGAGATCAGCCGCATCGTCGAGCGGGGACCTCAGAACGCCGGGCGCCGCCGGCCCCCGTCGGCGGGCACGTCGATGGGGTATTCCGAGGAATCGGTCGAGGCCCCGGACAGCGTCGGGACCGATGGGGCCCCGACCGCGGACACGGCCGATCCGGCCGGTCCGCCGGCAGGGGCCGTCGCGTCGTCCGTTTCGACGCCCTCCGGATCCGCGCCGGGCATGGCGGCCCCCAAGCCCGCTCCCGGGGCGGAAGATGCCTCCGGGGCGGGGCGGGGGATCTGGCTGGCCCTCGGTGGCGCGGCGGTGGTCGTGCTGGCCACCGGCCTCGGGCTCTGGTTCCGTGCCGCACGACGATGACCCCGATCCTGCGCCATATCCTGTGCGAGGGCTGGCACTCCCGGCTCCATGCCTCGCTGGGCCTCCTGGGGCTGACCGGTGCCGTGGCCCTGCTGACGGCTGTGAGCCTGCTCACCGCGGCGGCGGAGCGGGAGACCCGGCGCGTGGTCCGCGACCTCGGCTTCAACCTGCGCATCCTCGCCAAGGAGACCGACCCGGAGCGGTTCTTCCTCGACGGCTACCCGGAGAACACGCTGCCCGCCGACGCGGTCACCCGGTTGGCGGCGGGGGCGGGCACCTTCATCACCTTCAACCACCTCACGCCGGTGCTCGAGCGCCGCACCCGGATCGCGGGCCACGACTGCCTGCTGACCGGCCTGGGAGACACGGTGGTCGGCCCGGGCGAGAAGAAGCAGCCCATGGGGTTCCGGATCCTCCCGGGCACGGCGCATGTCGGCAGCGTCCTGGCCGAGCGGCTGGGAGTGAAGGCGGGCGCCCTGCTGGAGGCCGGCGGCCGGTCGTTGCGGGTGGAGCGGGTCCTCGTGGAGGCCGGCACCGAGGACGATGTGCGCCTCTACACCGCCCTGCCGGATGCCCAGGCGATCCTCCGCCTGCCGGGGCGCATCAGCGAGATCAAGGCCATCGACTGCCTGTGCCTGACGGCCGAGCAGGATCCGTTGCCGAAGATCCGGGAGGCGTTGTCGCGGGTGCTGCCCGAGGCCCGGGTCCTCCAGATGCGCACCCTGGCCGACGCCCGGGCCAAGCAGCGGCAGTCGTCGGAGCGGGTCCGCGCCTTCGCCGTGCCGACGACGCTGCTGGTCGCCGCGCTCTGGATCCTGGTGCTCATGGGGATCAACGTGCGCCAGCGGCGGGCCGAGATCGGCCTGTGGCGGGCCCTCGGCCTCGGGTCGGCCCGCATCGCGGTCCTGTTCCTCGGCAAGGCGGTCCTCCTGGGCGGTCTGGGAGGCCTGCTCGGATGGACCCTCGGCACCGTGGTCGCGCTCCGCTGGGGCCCCGGGTTGTTCCCGGTGACGGCGGGCTCGCTGGCGGCCGACCTCTCGCTGCTGCTCCCCGCCGTCGGCCTGACTCCGCTGTTCGCGGCGGTGGCGACGTTCCTGCCGGCGATGATGGCCGTGGCGCAGGATCCGGCCGAAACCCTCCGCAGCGATTCCTGATCCCATGACCTCCCCGCTCCTCGAGGCCTCGGACCTCACCCGGAACCACGCCACCCGGCCCGGTGTGGTGGCCGGCGTCGCCGGCCTGTCCCTGCGCGTGGACCCCGGGGAGTTCGTCGTGGTCCGTGGGCCCAGCGGCTCGGGCAAGAGCACGTTGCTGCTCCTGCTCGGGGCGCTCCTGCGGCCGCAATCCGGAACCCTGCGCATCGACGGTGTGGACCTCCACCGCCTCGACGCGGCCGGCCGGTCCGGTTTCCGGGCCCGTTCGGTGGGCTTCGTCTTCCAGATGTTCCACCTGCTGCCCTACCTCAGTGTCCGGGAGAACGTGCTGACCGGGCTGCCTCCGGGCGCGCCCCGCTCCGGCACCGAGGCCGACGGCTGGATCGAGGCGCTCGGCCTGTCCGACCGCCGCGACGCCGCCCCCGCCACCCTGAGCACCGGCGAGCGGCAGCGGGTGGCGCTGGCCCGGGCCCTGGTCAAGCGTCCGCCGCTGGTCCTGGCCGACGAGCCCACCGGCAACCTCGATCCCGACAACGCCGGCCGGGTGCTGGAGCACCTCGAGCGCTACCGGCGCGCGGGTGGCACCGTGGTGCTTGTCACCCACGGCCCGGAGGCCGACCGGTACGCCACGCAGCGGTTGCGCCTCGAGGCCGGCCGCTGGGCCGGGCCGTCAACCCTTCCTGCGGTCGATCCTTCCAAGCCATGATGCGATCCCTTCACCGATGGCTCCAGCCCGCCGCCTGGGCCTTCCTCGGCGCCATTTCCGCCCTGCGGGCGGCCGACTGGCCGACCTACCGCGGCGACTACGCCCGGAGCGGCGTGTCCACCCAGAGCCTCGCGGCTCCGCCGGTGGTCGCGTGGACCTGGCGGTCGACACACCCGCCGCAACCCGCCTGGCAGGGCGAGGCCAAGTGGGACGGGTGGAACAAGGTCTTCGACATGAAGCCCCGCCAGGCCTTCGACCGCGCCTTCCATGTGGTTGTCGCCGGGCAGCGGGCGTTCTTCGGATCGTCGGCCGACGACCAGGTGCGGTGCCTCGACACCCGCTCCGGGGCCGTGCGGTGGACCTTCTTCACCGAGGGGCCGGTGCGGTTGGCGCCGACCGTCCATGCGGACCGGCTCTACTTCGGCTCGGACGACGGTTGTGTCTATTGCCTCGAGGCCGAGAGCGGCCGACAGGTCTGGAAGACCCGGGCCACCCCGGGCGACCGGCGCATCCCGGGCAATGGTCGCCTCATCTCGGCGTGGCCCGTCCGCACCTCCGTGGTCGTCCAGGACGGGAAGGTCTATGCGACGGCCGGGATGTTCCCCGCCGAGGGGGTCCACCTGATCGCTCTGGACGCCCGCACCGGGGCCGAGGTCTGGCGGCAGGTCCAGAACGACCTTCCCGCTCAGGGCTACCTGCTGGCCTCGCGCAGTCGCCTGTATGTGCCGGCCGGCCGAAACAACCCGACGGGCAAGCGGGTGCGAGTGGTCGAGGGGGCCGGTGGCACCTACGCCCTGCTGACGGACGACCTGCTGGTCTTCGGTCCGGGAAAGACCGGGCAGTTGGGGGCCGTGGAGGACGGGAAGTCCGACCAGCTGGCGACCTTCCAGGGCAACCACATGATCGTGACGGGCGACCGATCCTACCTGCACTCCGACACCGAGATCAGCGCGCTGGATCGCGGTCGCTACCTGCAACTGGCGCGGGACCGGAAGTCCCTGTCGGCCCGGCAGACGGCCCTGGCAAAAAAGGCCAAGGCGCTGGCCGCCATGGCCTTCGTCGCCGAGTCCGAGCGCGACGATCTCAAGCTTCAGTTGGCCGAGGTGGGCCAGCGGCTCGACGAGACCACCCGCGCCATGGACCAGTGCCTCCTCTGGAAGGTGCCCTCGACCTGGCCGCATGGGGTGATCCTCGCCGGTGATACGCTCGTCCTCGGCGGTTCCGGCGAGGTGGCCGGACTGCCGGCGGCCTCCGGCAAGGTGGCTTGGAAGCTGCCGGTCCCGGGCATCGCCTATGGCCTGGCCGCGGCCGACGACGCCGTCTTCGTGAGCACCGACCAGGGGGCCATCCTGTGCCTCCGGGCGCCGAGCGGCACCCCCACCCCCATCCTGAATCCGTCCCAACCGTGAATCCCCGGCCATCCTTGATTCTCCATTCCATGAGTCGCAGATTCCTCCTCTGTCTCGGTGTGTCGGTGCTCGTCTCGTGGTTGCCGGGTGCCGTCCTGGCCGACGAGACCGGTCGCATCGCCCGCTGGGTCTTCGCCCCGGAATGGGCCCAGAACGCCGGCATGCGCGCGCCGGTCGGCAAGGAGTTGACCTTCGTGGGCCGCCCCCGGCTGGTGAAGGATCCCGGGCCTCCGCGCCTGGAACTCCCGGGCCGCGAGGAGCGCCTCGTCGTCTCCCAGTCCCCGGACCGGGCGCTCCTGCCCGCGCAGGAGATCACCGCCGAGGCCTGGGTCCGGGTGGACCGGATCACCCCCTGGGGCGGCTTCCTGGGGCAGGTGCAGGACAACGGCGACTTCGAACGCGGCTGGGTGCTGGGGTTCGTCGAATCCCGCTTCTCTTTCGCCCT
>JAJTFN010000173.1 GCA_021298285.1 Verrucomicrobium sp. | reverse complement strand
CATCGTCTGCAATCCGTCCAACCCGACGGGCAAGGTCTTCACCCGGGCCGAATTGACGGAGATCCTCGCGCTGGCCGAGGCGCACGATGCCTTCGTGATCCTCGACGAGCCCTACGAGCACATCGTCTTCCCGCCCCACCGGCACGTGTATGCCGCGTCGCTGCCCGGGGCGATGGCACGGACCATCACCTGCAACTCGCTCTCCAAGACCTATTCCATCACCGGATGGCGACTGGGCTACGTGCATGCCGCGCCCGAGGTGATCGCCCAGGCCCGCAAGGTGCATGATTTCCTCACGGTGGGCGCCGCGGCACCGCTGCAGGAGGCCGCGGTGGCGGGACTCGAGTTGCCGGACAGCTACTACGACGACCTGCTGGCCTCCTACACCGCCAAGCGCGACGTGTTCCTCGCATTCCTCCGCCGGACGGGCCTGCCCTTCACCGAGCCGCAGGGGGCCTACTACGTGCTGGTCGACATTGCCGGCCTCGGCTTTGAGACCGACTCGGTGGCGGCCGAGTGGATGATCCGGGAGATCGGCGTCGCCGGCGTGCCCGGATCGAGCTTCTTCCGGGAACCCGAGCACCGGTTCCTCCGGTTCCACTTCGCCAAGAAGGAGGACACGCTGCGCGCCGCCGGGGAACGACTGCTCCGGTTGCGGGCCTTTGTCGACGACCGCGGGGCGCTGGCCGACAGCCGACGGAAGCTCGGACTCTGAAGGCAGTCACGGCCGCGTCGCCGGGTGGCCCGGAGGGATTCAGCGTGGGGCGGGGCCTCGTGCCGCCTGTGCGGCCATCGGTGGGTCAGCCAATCCCGCGTCCGTTGTCGGCGTCGAGGCAAAGGCTGGGGCCGAGGGCCTCCCGCAGCGGATCGTCGGCCTCGGCGCCGAAGCCGAGGTGCAGGTGACGGGTCCAGCCCTCGGCCCGGCGGAACCGCCCCGACCAGCGCCCGACGGTCGCATCCCCCGCGTCGAGCGAGCGCAGGTAGCTCTCCATGCCCTGGGAAACGTCCAGCCATTCCTTCTGGCTGGCGTGGCAGGCCAGCGCGTCCCGCTTGCGGCCCTGGACCGAGGTCGTGTCGACATAGAACTCCGGCCGCACGGGGCGACGCAGCGGATCCTGGAGTCCATGGGGCAACGAATGATAGAGCGTCATCGGTTGCAGCGTCGCCCGGCGCGCGGGCCGGGTGCGGTAGTTTGGCATGCCCCGGGCGAAGGCCGCGGTGACCACGATCCGGCAGGTCTCGGTGTGGTCCTCCATGTAGTCCACCGGTGGGTGGGTGAGGATGATCCCGGGTTCCACTTCACGGATCAGCGCGGCGACCCGGCGGAGGTTGAGGTCGGTGTAGAAGATGCCGAGGTCGTTGGCGATGGGCGGATGCCAGGTCGCGCCCAGGCTGCGGCAGGCCGCCTTCGCCTCGAGGGCCCGGGTCCGTGCCGTGGTCCGTCGCGGGAGCACCGAGCTGCCGAGGTCGCCGCTCGAGAGGTTGCAATAGTGGATCTCCCAGCCGCGCTCCCGCAGCAGCAGGAGGGTGCCGGCGGCACGGAACTCGATGTCGTCGGGATGGGCGAAGACGGCCAGTGCGGCAGGCATGGCGGCAGCATGCCCCGGTGGGGCGTCCCGGGCCAGCCTGTCCCGGCGCCTGATCGCCGCCGCGGAGGTCCAAGTTGCACGCGGGGCCCCGGTCGGGTCAGGGTTCCGGGAGCGGTCGCGTCTCCGGACGCGCCTCGCGGCCACGTCGATTGAAGACCCTGCACCTCTATCTGCTCCGACAGGTGGCGGCCACCCTGGTGGTGACCGTCGGCGTGTTCGCCTTCGTGCTGCTGCTGGGCAACGTCCTGAAGGATGTCCTCGACCTGCTGGCCAGCCCGAAGGTTTCGCCAGGCCTGCTCCTGAAGGCCCTCGGGCTGCTGGTGCCGTTCGTCCTGTCGTTCGCCCTGCCGATCGGGATGCTCACCGCATCGCTGCTGACCTTCGGCCGGCTCAGCGCCGACCAGGAACTCACGGCCATCCGTGCCGGGGGCATCAGCCTCGCATCGGCCATCGTGCCGGTGATTGCCCTGTCGGTGGTCCTGTGTGGCGTGTGCTTCTGGTTCGTGGGTGATGTTGGCCCGCGATCACGGGTGGCCTTCAAGGGGTTGCGCGACTCGGTGCTGCGCAGCCAGGCGACCCTGGCGCTGGGGGAGGGACGCTACCTCGAGCTGGGGTCGGTCACGCTGTATGCCCGGAAGGTGGATGGCGACCTGTTGAAGGATGTCCGCATCTTCGCCTTCACCAATGGCGCCTGCTACCTCGACCTGTTCGCCCCCGAGGCCGAATTGCGCCGGGACAGCAACCGGTTCCCGGCGGCCCTTTCGCTGCGGAATTTCCAAGGCCTGGTGCAGATGGCCGGCGGGTGGCAGGGGATCTCGGCCGAAGAGCGCATCGAGCCCATCGCCAACTTCCGGCCGGCACGTTCCGACTCCCCGAAGCTCAGCGAGATGTCCATGGGGCAGTTGCTTCAGGAGCGGTCGAAGCGCCGGGCCGAGGGCATCGATGTGACTCCGGTCGAGGTGCAGATCCACCGGCAGGCCTCCTTCTCGTTTGCCTGCCTCGGCTTCACGTTGGTTGGCATCCCGCTGGGCATCCGGGCCCACCGGCGGGAGACCAACATCGGCGTGGCGATGGCCCTGGTCCTCCTGCTGCTGTACTACTCGTTCATCATCGTGGCGCAATCGCTCGACACGAAACCCCACCTGTATCCGCAGTACCTCCTGTGGATCCCCAACCTGCTGTTCCAGGCGGTCGGGGTGGCGCTCATCCGCCGGGCCGACGGGCGTGCCTAGCCCAAGCTCGGGCTCAGGCAGCCCATCCACCCAGGGCCCCGCCGCCAGGGATGCTGGCTGCGGACCTGTGGGACCCGTCGCGAGGGAGCGGAGCCGTCAATACTTGGGAACCGATGGGTCGATCTCGTCGGACCACCCGTTGATGCCGCCCTTCACGCTCTTGACGTACTTGAAGCCCTGCTCACGCAGGAAGCGCAGGGCCTTCATCGACCGGACGCCACTCTTGCAGTGGATGTAGTACTGCACGTTCGGGTCGAGGTCGGTGAAGCGTTGGGGCAGGGTGCTCAGGGGAACCAAAGGCACTCCGGCGATCCGGGCGATCTGCTGCTCGTCCGGTTCCCGGACGTCGATGACGCGGATGCCCAGCGACGGCGTGTCGAGGGCCTTCTTCATTTCCTGGAGGTTCACCTCGTCGGGATTGGCCGACGGGTTCGCCGGCTCCGGCTGGATTCCGCAGAACATCTCGTAGTCGATGAGCTGGGTGACCGTCGGATTCGGTCCGCAGACCGGGCACTTCGGGTCCTTGCGGAGCTTCAGCTCCCGGAACTTCATGTCGAGGGCGTTGAAGAGCATCAGGCGGCCGATGAGCGAGGAACCCTTGCCCAAGGCCAATTTGAGGATCTCGGTGGCCTGGATGCAGCCGATGATGCCCGGCAGCACGCCGAGGACACCGCCCTCGGCGCAGCTCGGGACCATGCCCGGCGGCGGGGGCTCCGGGTACAGGCACCGGTAGCAGGGCCCCCCGAGGTGAGGGGCGAAGACGCTGGCCTGGCCTTCGAATCGGAAGATCGAGCCGTAGACGTTGGGTTTCTTGAGCAGCACGCAGGCGTCGTTGGTCAGGTAGCGGGTCGGGAAGTTGTCGGTGCCGTCGACCACGATGTCATAGGGGCGGATGAGGTCGAAGGCGTTGTCGGCGGTGATCCGGGTCTTGTGCAGGTCGACCTGGACATTGGGGTTCAACGCCGCGATGGCTGCCTTGGCCGAGTCCGCCTTCGAGGTGCCCACGTCGGCGTCGGAGTGCAGGATCTGCCGCTGGAGGTTCGAGTAGTCGACCGTGTCGAAATCGACGATGCCGAGCCGGCCGATGCCTGCGGCGGCGAGGTACATCGCGATCGGGGACCCCAGGCCACCGGCACCGATGCAGAGGACCGAGGTGTTCCGGATCTTGCGCTGACCGGCCAGGCCGACCTCCGGCAGGATCAGGTGTCGGCTGTAGCGGCGGATCTCCTCGTTGGTGAGTTCGAACATACGAAAGGATGGAAATTACGACGCACCCGGCCGGCGCGAAAGAAAAGTTTGGGTCATGACGGGCGGTTCGGCCCGCGGCCGGTCGAGGCCGACGGTTGGGTTGGGAGGGAGGCGCGGTTGGGACCGAGTGGGATCCCGCCCCGTTTCGTGCCGTTCACCGTCCCTCGACGGATGCGGCGTGGATCCTGCGTGCCGCCTCGATCGGATCGGCGGCCGCGTAGATCGGCCGGCCGACCACCAACCAGGAGGCCCCGGCGGCCATGGCCTCGGACGGCCCGAGGGTCCGCTTCTGGTCGTCGGATTTTTCGGATCCGGTGCGGATTCCCGGGGTGACCAGCTGCATGGTCGAAGGGAGGATCGAGCGGAGGGTGGTGATCTCGAGAGGGGAGCACACCAGGCCGCGCAGCCCGCTGTCGGCCGCCAGACGGGCCAGGCGCTCGACCTGCCGTGTGACGTCGGGTTCTCCGCCGAGTTCGGCCAAGGCCGCCGAATCCATGCTGGTGAGCACGGTGACGCCCAGGACCAGGGGCGGCTTCCGGCCAAGGCTGGCCGCGGTCTCCTGGGCGGCCGTTTCGGCGGCCCTCATCATGGCCGATCCGCCCGAGCAGTGCACCGTGAGCATCTGGACATCCAACCGCACGGCGGCAGCCACGGCCTTGGCCACGGTGTTGGGGATGTCATGGAACTTGAGGTCAAGAAACACCGCCGCTCCGGTCTGCCGGAGCCGCCGCACAAGGTCCGGCCCCTCGGAGACGAACAGTTCCTTGCCCACCTTGAACGCTCCCACATGGGGCGCGACCCGGGTGGCGAGGTCGAGGGCGGCGGATCCGGAGGGGAGGTCCAGGGCGACGATGATCGGCGAACTCACGCGGCGATTGAAGCGCCTCGGTCCCGGACCGGCGAAGCGAAAAGCGATGGCTGGACGGGCGGATTGTCGGGTCGCCTGATGGCCGGGGTGGAGATCCCGGTCAGCCGGGGCGGGTCCACTCACGCATCGGAAGCCACGGGAGGAGTTTCTCGCGGAGCATCAACACCCGCCTGGGGTTCAGCGGGTCGCCAAGGTCTCCTTCGCGCAGCAGGGGGTCGCCGGTCCCGATGGCCAGATCGAACAGCCGGTCGAGCAGTGCCAGTTCGCCTTGGTTCAGGGTGACTTGGGCGCGCTCGTCGGAGGCGCTGGCCTTCTGCTCCCGCCGGGCCAGCTCCAGGACCAGCGCACACGGTTCGAGGCACGGAACCATGGTCTTCTCCGCGGGAGCCTCGCATTCCCGCTCGCCGACCTTCCAGAGGCGCCGCCGGAGGCAGCAGCCCGGGTGGCAGCCTGCGCGGGCCACCTGCTCGGCCTCCGGTTCGAGCAGGGAGGAGACATGGCGATACATCCCGCGCTGGCGGTCGGCGAACTCCTGCCAGGACACCGCCCGGGCCGATCCCGTCTGCACGGCAGCCTTGTTGGGGCGAAAGCGGCCGAGGGCGTCGAGCTGGGCCAGCGCCCGGAGGTCCGGCGTGTCGACAGATCTGAGCGATCCGTCCGCCGCCGCGGCGTCCTGACACTGCCGGAGGTCCACCCCGGCGTTCTGCCATGAGAGCGACAACGGCCCGAACCTGACGTGAACGCCGGTGCGGACAAGCTCCCAGAGTGCGAGGGCGGCGGGTGTGGCCGTCGGGGTCATGGCGCGGACCAAGGGGTGAGGTGCCGTCGGAGGCTCATCGCGCCTTGTGGGAGTGCTCCAGATGCTCCTTGAGCAGGTCCCGCCCGAAGTCATTGTCGAAATCGCGCCACACGGCGTGGACATGGTTCGCGTCGTTCTGGGTGTTGTCGTACTCGAGCAGGAAGGTCGGCCCGTGCACGCGGTAGTAATGGCGCTGCCCGCGCTCGACGGAACCGGCCCAGGCGAACCGGATCTTGCCCCGTCCGGCCTTGTCGATCCGGGCGAGGTCGGCCGCCGCCAGATCTCCGCGGAGACGTCCCAGTCATGTCCGAGAACGCGAGTCCCTTCGCGGCTCCCACGTCGGCCGTGCGGTTGGCCACGGTGAGGATGTCGTCCGGGGCGTTGGTCTGGATGAGCGCCTGCTTCCATTGGCGAGGGTTCAGCGACGTGAGCAACTCGCGGGCGAGGTCCTCCTCGGCGGCGAGCACCCGCAACCCGGCGCGCGGGCCTTTGCGCACCTCGGCCGGGTTGGTGCCGAGGAACGACGGCGTGCCTCCGGCGAACCGACCCTGCACGATGGTGAAGTTCAGCGAGAGGTGATGTCCCTCAAACCGCCAGCCCCAGGTGCCCTGTGGATCGGGCGTGCCGAAGAGGCTCACATGGTAGAGTTCAGGGTCGCGCGGGAAGCGGCGGTTCGGACCCTCGAGTTCCTGGAGGATCTGCTCGAGGCTCATGATGGTCGTGGCCTTGGCGAAGCCGCGGCTGCTGAGACCACTTTGCAACAGTGCGAAGGCCAGGTGTTTCTGGGCCGGCTTCAGGGTCCCCAAGGTGACGCCCTTTCGTTCCTTGGGGATGAAGTGCCAGTTCTCCCGTTCATCCGACTTGAACTCGAAGGTCGCGGTGGCCTTCTGCTCGTCGGAGAGGGCGGCGAGGAAATTCCGCGCAGCCGACGCCATCTCCGATTCCGGCGATGCCAGGACGTTGAGGCTGGTCAGCAGTGCGAGGAGGAACGTTCCGGGGCGGGGGAGGTTCATGCGGTTGAGGAGACTGGAGGCGTCGCCGCGGATCAATCGGGAATTGGTCGAATTGGTTCCGGCGAGGTCGCCCACCCGGGTGATCGCCAACGATTGGCATCGGTGGGTCGCGGGGGATTGGTTGGAATCCGTCCGGGTTGGGACCGGTCCATCGCGACCCGAGGTCAGGGGAGGAGGATCGACCGGAATCGACGCGGCAGGGCACCCCAGGAACTTTCGGTTCGGCGGGGACACCGTCCGACGCTTGTCGTGATGAGTCCGGCGGATGCCATCGGGAATGGCGCCTCCCCC
>JAJTFN010000172.1 GCA_021298285.1 Verrucomicrobium sp. | reverse complement strand
ACCTGCTGCTGGCCGTCACCCTGTTGAGTTTTGTGACGGCCGGCCTGCGCGAGGAACTGTGGCGGGCCGGATTCATGGCCGCCATGCGCGACCTGTTGCCCGCGTCCTGGTGGGTCCCGAGGCCGCGTGGTTCTTCGGAGGGCTGGTTCGCCTGGCAGTCGCGCCGATGGGGGCCCACCGTCCTGGTCGCCCTGCTGGCCGCCGTCATCTTCGGTCTTGGCCACCTGCCCCAGGGTCCGGGCGGGGTGGTGCTCACCGGCGTCGTGGGATTCATCCTGGCGATGGTGATGATCGGCCACCGCTCGCTTTGGGCCGCGGTCGTGGCACATGGGTTCTTCGATGCCAGCACCTTCGTGCTGCTCGGGGTGATTGTCCGGAACCAGGAGACCATCCGGCGCCTGGCGCCGGACCTGCTCAAGCAGCTGGGGATGTGAAGGCTGCGCCCAAGACCTCGGCCAGGCGGACCGAGGCAACCCGGGCGTCGCGCCCGAAGCGGACCAGCGCCGGGATCTTCCAGGGAGCCTTGGCGATCTCCAGGGCCAGTCGGCCCGCCAGCAGCGATTTTTCGGGTCCGTAGACCCGGTTGAAGTCGAGCGGCAGGTCGTGGTGCGCCGTGTCGGAGACCGAGCGTACCGTCGCCGAGGGGATGCCGGCCGACCGGGCCAGATCCCGAAGCACCTCGGATTCCATGTCCACGAGGTGCGCGCCGGTCTCCGCATGCAGGCCGGCCTTCTCGGCGCGGGTGACGACCACCTGGTCCCGCGTGACCATCCGGCCCGGGAGCGAGCCCGCGGCCCGCAGGCGCTCGGCCCCGGGGAACCCATCGTCATGGTCGTGGTACACCCGGCCGACCGATGCCCCGGGATCCAGGGCCCCGGCGACCCCGCAGGTCACCAGCCGGGCCGGCCGGACCGACTCGAGCGCCGCGCGACCGACGCGCCCGGCGTTGGCCATGCCGATGCCGGTGACCCAGACCTCGAGCGACCGGCCCCGGTATCGCCGGGCGGCCGGGGCCTGCAGCGGCAGCGCGGCGGGAGGCAGGTCCAGGTCGAGGCGGCGGGCCAGTTGCAGGAACGCCTCGGCCTCCTGGGGCATCGCGAAGGCGATGAGGGTCGGATCCATCGTCAATTGGAGGAGAGGTCCTCGGGCGCGTCGGCCAGGAGGCGTTCCTGCCAGGAGTCGCGCCGCCGGATCAGGTGCTTCCAGAGGGCTTCCGGCGGGAGGTCGAAGACCATCGACACCTCGGCCGGGGCGGTCAGCCAGCTGCCCCGGCGCAACTCCTTGTCGAGTTGGCCCGGCGACCATCCGGCGTAGCCCGAGAAGACCTTCAGGCGGAGCATCGGCAGGCCCGAGGCCATGAGGTCCTGCAGTTCCTCGATCTGGTGGCCGATGCTCAGCCCGGGGAGCACGTTGCCCAGCAGGTGCGACGGGGCGCTGTGCAGGTAGCTCAGCGCGGTCGGTTGGACCGGTCCGCCGTCGAACAGCCGCGTGCCCCGGAACCCCTGGGGGACCTCTGCAGCCAGGGAATCCTCGAGGCGCAGCGACCCCGGCCGGGTCAACACCAGTCCGAGGGCTCCCTCCGGGGTATGCTCACAGACGAGCACGACCGACCGGTGGAAGCACGATCCACCGAGGGTGCCGCCATCCAGCAGGAAGTGGCCCCGGAGGGACTGAAAAGCGCGTTTCGGTGCCTTGGGCATGGACCGCCTGGGATGGGCTGGGTGGACCTCGGGGGCGTTGGTCGCCCGGTCTCGTCGGGGTCCACCGCGTCATCGTGGCGATGGACGCCGTGGGCCGACAAGGGGCGAAGCCTCCGGGAGCGGCCGGATCCTCAGCGCGTCCAATGGGCCCCGCGCGTCCGCGTGCGGATCCGCAGCAGCTTGCTGTCGGCCGTGATGTAGAGCGTGCGCCCATCGCCGCCCCAGGCGCAGTTGGCCGTGGCCTCGCCGGTGTTGAGCACCCCCAGCAGCCTGCCCTCCGGCGAGATGGCCAAGATGCCGCCTGGACCGCTGGTCCATAGATTGCCGTTCTCATCGACCTTCAGCCCATCGGGCAGGCCCTTGTTGCCCGCCACCCTCGGGGTCGCATCGTAGAAGAGCCGACCCTGGCCGACCGTGCCATCCGGCAACACCGGGAACGCCGTGATGGTCGCCGCCTTCGGGTCGGATTGGTTCACGTAGAGGGTCTTCTCGTCCGGCGACAGGGCGATGCCGTTGGGGAAGGCGAGCTGGCGCGAGAGCAGCACGACCTGGCCGGAAGGGCGTCGGAGGTACACCCCGTTGAACATGAGCTCCTTGAGGGGGCTCTTGTCCATTCCTTCGAGGCCGTAGGGAGGGTCGGTGAAGTAGAGGTTGCCGTTGGAGGCCAGGCAGAGGTCGTTGGGCGAGTTGAAGCGCCGGCCCTGGAAGAACTCGGCCAAGGGCGTGAACGATCCGTCGGCTTCCAGGCGGGCAATCTGGCGGTTGCCGTGCTGGCAGAGGATCAGGCGATCACCACGGTCGGTGGTCAGCCCGTTGGAGCCCTGCTCGCGGAACTTCAACGCCCGGCCGGTGTAGCCGCTGGGGTTGAGGAAGAGGCTCAGGCCGTCCCGCTCGGACCAGCGGTAGACCTTGTTGACCGGCACATCGGAGAAGAGGAGTTCCTGGTTCTTGCGGACCCAGACCGGGCCCTCCGACCAGTCGAAGCCCTCGGCCAGCAGCTCCAGCTCGGCGCCGGGCGCCACCAGCGCGTCGAACTCCGGGGTGAGCCGTTCGACGCGGCCCGTGGTCGCGTATCTCGGGGCGGGCTTGGCCGGCTTGAGCTGGGCGGCCGCCAGGTCGGGCCTGGCCGCGTGGGCCGGATGGACCGCGGCCAGCAGGGAGGCGGCGAGACAGGAAAGGACGGAACGGATCGGGAGGCGGGTGGACGGGCTCATGGGGTGTGGACCGAGGTGGTTGGGGAGGGTTTAGCCGCTCCGGTCCGCGGAATCAATCCCGGGGGCCACCCGGGGTCACCGCCGGACGTTTCGCCAGGGCGCGCGCCTCGACGTAGGTTCCCAGGCAGTGGGCGAGGCTTCCCTTGGCCCCCGCCCAGTCGACGCGGCCCAGCGGCACATACAGCGCCAGCTTGGCTGCCCGGATGACGATGCCGGCCAGGCTCGGCCGATGCGGCTCGATGAAGCGGGCCATCGCCCGGTAGTCGACCCGGCCCTTCCGGTAGAACGCGCGCATCGACCGGCGGTTGCGGTAATGCACCGCGGCGGCGTGGACCGCGGCGATGGTCTCCCCGGCCGCCAGCGCGTCGAAGTACCATTGGAGGTCCTCTCCGCCGCCGATCTCCTCATCGAAGGGGCGCCGCCGCCAGGCCTCGGCCTGGTAGAGGCTGTTGGGATTGCCTGCCCCGAAGCCGAAGCCCTTCCGGAGATCGTCACCCTCGAACAGGGTCAGGCCCCCGCTGAGTGCCGCATCGAACTCGCCAAGGATCGGGCCCACCGCGGCGGTGACCGAGCCCGGGAACCGCCCGATGGCCCGTCGGTAGGCGTCGAGGAAGCCCGGATCCGCCGGCACCGTGTGCGCACTGAGGCTCAGGATCCAGGCGTGGCGCGCGGCGGCGAAACCGCGGTTGAGGGCCCGCCCGTAGGTGAATTCGTCCCGGCGGATCGGGACGATCTCCGCGCCCGCATCGCGGGCCAGGGTCACGGTCCGGTCGGTCGAGCCCGAGTCCACCACGATCAACTGGTCGGCCGGGTCACGTCGCAGTTGCCCGAGGACCTCCCCGAGGGTGTCGGCGGCGTCCAGGGTTCGGATGACGATGCTGAGGGCGGGGCGGGCCATGCGGGTTCGTGACGCCAAGTTGGCAGAAGCGGCGGGCGGCCGGAAGAGTCGAGACGCTCCCGGCATGGATTGCGGCATCGGGCTGGAGGGTTTTCCGATCCGGCATCGTCCGGCATCCCCAGCGGAGGAGGTGTTGAGTCCCGGGGTTGCATGCCAGGCAAATCCGGTTTTCCATACGACTCAAGGAATGAGCGAGCAACTCGACACCCACCAGAAGGCCCTGCAGATCAACCTCGACCCGACCAAGTACGGGGTCTTTGCCGAGATCGGGGCCGGCCAGGAGGTCGCCCGCTGGTTCTTCCGCGTCGGCGGTGCCAGCGGCACCATCGCCAAGACCATCTCGGCCTACGACATGACGGTCAGCGACGCCATCTATGGCCAGAGCGACCGGTATGTCAGCCGCAAGCGCCTGATCGCCATGCTCGACCACGAGTACCCGCTGCTGGTCGAGCGCCTCAAGGAGCAGCGCGGCTCCACGACGCGTTTCTTCGCCTTCGCGACCACGGTCGCCGCCAAGAGCTTCCAGCGGAAGGACGAGACCCACGGCTGGATGGGCATCCGTTTCCAGAGCGAGCCGGGTTCCGAGCCCAGCGACATCCTGCTGCACGTGGCGATGTGGGATCGCGACAGCCTCCAGCAGGCCGAGGCCATCGGCATCCTGGGCGTGAACCTGATCCACGCGGCGATGTACCTGATCTCGAATCCCCAGGCCATCGTCAACGCCCTGCTCGACAGCCTGTCCATCGACCGCATCGAGGTCGACATGATCGAGTTCCGGGGCAAGGAGTTCGCCGGGGTCGACAACCGCCTCCTGGCCCTGCAGTTGGTCGAGAAGGGCCTGACCAATGCGGCGATGTTCATGCCCGACGGCCGCATCGTCCAACCGGCCGACGCCCTCTACAAGAAGAGCATCCTGGTCGAGCGCGGCTCGTTCCGGCCGGTCACCCACGTCACGGTGGACATGCTGCGCGGCGCCCAGGCCCAGTTCATCCAGGAGCCGAATGTCGACGGCAAGAACCTTGTCGTGCTGATGGAGATGACCCTCAAGAACCTCAGCGCCGAGGGCCGCATCGACCACCAGGACTTCCTCGACCGGGTGGACATGCTCGCGACCCTCGGCCACCCGGTGCTCATCTCCAACTATGGCGAGTTCCACCGCCTGGCCACCTACCTCCACCGCTTCACCAAGAATCCCGTGGGCTTCGTGATGGGCATCCCGACCCTCAAGGAACTCTTCGAGGAGCGTTACTACACGGGGCTTTCCGGCGGCATCCTCGAGAGCTTTGGGCGCATGTTCAAAAACGACCTGAAGCTCTTCGTCTATCCCTTCAAGGACCCCCAGAGTGGCGCGATCATCACGGCGGGCAACCTGCGTGTCGCCCCGCACCTGCGGCATCTCTACCTCTTCTTGATGGAGAACTTCTTCATCCAGGGCCTGCGCGACGTCAACGAGGCGAACCTCACCGTGATGAGCAGGAACGTGCTCAAGATGCTGCAGGACAACGAACCCGGATGGGAACCCATGGTGCCCAACGAAGTCGCCGCCCTCATCAAGCAGCGCCACCTGCTGGGGTACCAGGGGTAGGCCTCAGAACGGGTCGCGACCGTGGATCGGAACCGCCCCACGGTGGAGTTCCCGGATGTCGTCTTCCGTGAAACCGGCGTTGAACCGGCGGACCTTCAGTTCCAGGCGTCGGTCGTGGAGGCACCCCGGGTGCTGGAGGTGGCGCTGGGCGGCGATGACGAAGATCGCGCGGTGGTTCCGGTGGATGGGCAGATCGGGTTGGTGGCCTCGTTGACTTGGAGGGGGTCCGTTCG
>JAJTFN010000171.1 GCA_021298285.1 Verrucomicrobium sp. | reverse complement strand
GACCCCCGACGGCCGCGAGGCGTTGAACCCCGACTGCCTGGTGCTGCGGGCGGTGCGGGCGATCAAGGCGGCGGTGCCCGGGTTGGTGCTGTTCACCGACATCGCCCTCGATCCGTACACCAGCCACGGCCATGACGGCCTGCTGACCGCCGATGGCCGCGACGTGGACAACGACGCCACGGTCACCGTGCTCGGAGAGATGGCCGCCCTGCACGCGGCGGCGGGCACCGACTTCGTGGCCCCCAGCGACATGATGGACGGCCGGGTGCGGGCCATCCGCCATGCGCTCGATGCGGAGGGCCATGGCGACACGGGCATCCTGGCCTACAGCGCCAAGTTCGCCTCGGCCTATTACGGCCCCTTCCGCGAGGCGGTCGGCAGCGCCCAGGCCGCAGGCACCCGCTCGCTCGACAAGCGCACCTACCAACTGAGCCCGGCCAATCCCCGAGAGGCCCTCAAGGACGCCCTGCTCGACGAGCAGGAGGGAGCCGATGCGCTGATGGTCAAGCCGGCCGGGCCCTACCTCGACATCCTCGCCGAATTGCGGCGGCAGACGCGGCTGCCCCTGGCCGCCTTCCAGGTCAGCGGCGAATACGCCCAGATCCATGCCGCGGCCCGGGCCGGATGGCTGGACTTGGAGGCCACCCGCCATGAAAGCCTCCTGGCCATCAAACGGGCCGGAGCCGACTGGATCCTCACCTACTTCGCCCGCGACCTGGCGACGACACTGCGGGCCGAGCGTTGATCTCCGGACGGCTCGGGACCATTCTAACCACCCACCCACCGCCCGGATGACCCCCTCCCATCCCTCCGCAGTCCCACCCGCCCACCGGTGGATCGACCCGATCTGGCCGCTCGAGTCGGCCTTCGCCACGACGCGGCGACTGTTGTTCCAGCCCTTCGATCTCCACCGGTGGCTGGTCCTTGGGTTCCTGGCATGGCTGAGCCAGTTGACGAGCATCGGCCCCACAGGGCTGAACACCCAGGCCAACCGGTCCAACTCATCGCCCCCGACGGCCTGGAACGCCTCCGACATCCTGTGGGAAGCCCGGTCGGCCGTCCGCCGCGGACTTGAGACGGTCCAGGAACACTGGATCTGGATGGTGCCGCTGATCGCCTTCCTCGCGATCGTGGTGCTGACCGTCTGGGTGGCGCTGATCTGGCTCAACAGCCGTGGCGACCTGCTCTTCGTGGCCGGTGTCACCCGCCGGCAAACCAACCTTCCGGAGCCCTGGCACGAATTTTCCCGGGAGGCCAACAGCCTGTTCCGCTTCCGGTTGGTCCTCGACGTCCTCGGACCGATCCTCCTGCTCGCCCTGGTGGGCCTCGAGTGGCTGGTGGTGTCGCTTTCTGGCTCCGACTCAAGAATTTCGCTCCCGTGGATCGCCTTGCTGCTGGTCCCGGTGATCCTGCTGGCGACGGCCTTCTGGCTGGTCGGGTGGCTGACCACGGAGTTCGTGGTGCCCATCCAGTTCCTGCGCCGATGCGGGTGCCGCAAGGCCTGGGGCGTTCTGCTGGGGCAGATGGTGCGCTTCCCCACCTCCTTCCTGCTTTACGGGCTGCTTCAGATCCCCTTGGCCATCGTCACCGGCCTGGCCGTGGTCGTGTTTGCCGTGCTCACCTGCTGTGCCTGCTGCCTGCTGCTGGTGCCCTTCGTGAACGTGGTCATCCTCCTGCCGCTCTACGTCTTCTACCGGGTCTACCCGCTGCACTTCCTGAGCCAGTTCGGTACGGGGTGGGACGCCTTCCAGGCCGGCGAATCGAAGGCCGACGGTTGACGGCCGGTGGTCGAATGAACCGTCACCGCGTTCGCGAATGGCCCCGGATGGCCCGGTCAGCCCCCGGATCGACGGGGCGTTGAAGATCGGGTTTACCGGCCCCCGGCGCGGGCCTGGAGCTTCGGATCACTGGCCGTCTCCAGCCGCAGGTCGGCCCAGTAGCCGAACTCCCAGGCCCAGTCGGTGGCGGCGTTCTCCAGCCGGATCACCACGCGGCGACCGGCATGGCGGGTCAGGTCCACCGAGACGTCCTTCCAGCGCGGGGCCTCGTGGTCGACCGTCTGGCGATGGATCACCTCGCCATCGACCGCCACGCGCAGTTCCCAATCACCCTGATCGTGCGCGGCGACGGCGAACTTCAAGGCCAACGGACCCTCGCGCGGCAGGTTGATGGCCCGGACCAGCGCGGCCGGATGACGGGCGTCGATGGGGTGAGTCATCAGCACGTTGCGCCGCCCGGTCCACTCGGGGTGCTTGGCGGGCGCACCCTCGAACTCGGGGCAGTCGACCTGCCAACCCGGGGCCCAGAGCGCGATGGATTCGCCGTCGGTGGGCGAACCCGTTGAGCCCGGGATCAGGGCCGAGGTCTCGCCGATGAGTTCCTTGCGGCGCTGCGGGGTGAGCGGCTTGCCATCCTTGGGCGGGGCCAGCAGGTACCAGATGAGGTTGCGGAAGTCGGCATCGGGCATCTGGTCGAGGCCCTCGGGCATGGCCGAATTGGCGGTGACCCGCAGGGCCTTCACCTGCGAGCGGTCGACCACCACCTCGCTCGCCCCGGGCAGGAGCAGCCGCACGCGGTTGTCGGTGTTCTCGACCATCCGGCCACTGTGGGTCTGACCGTCGGTGGTCTCGACCTCCACGTTCTCGTAGCCCTGGCCGATGATCTCGTTGGGATTGATGACATTGTGCAGCAGGGCGTCGAGCGAACTGCGGCCCACGCCCGTGAGGTCCGGTCCGACGGCCGCACCCTCGCCATGCAACTGATGGCAGACGAGGCAGGTCCTGCGGGCGAGTTCCTCGCCGGCCTTCAGGTCCACCGGGCCGTCGATCACGACCTTCCGCTTGGCCGCGATGCGCTGGAGGATCTCCGGGCCCGAGGCCTGGAACCGGCCGAACAGACGGACGGCCTTGTCCCGTTCATCGGGATTCTGCGAGCCGAGCAGCGCCCGCACGGTCGCCGCCGGCACGTCGGACCGGGCGATCTCGCCGCGGTCGATGGCGTTGTAGAGTGCCCATTTCCAGGCGCCTCGGGTGGCGAACAACGGGGCGGCGGCCGCGCGCACCGCCGGCGGCAGGCTCTTCCATCGCCCGGCCAGCTCGCGGCCGGTCTCGTCGTTGCCCGTCTCGGCCAGCACGCGGATGGCGGCCACGCGCAGGGTCTCGGAAGCCTCCGAACCGGCCAGGGCCAGCAGGGCCTTCCGGGCATCCTCGCCGCGCTGGTTCCTCAGGCCCTGGACGGCCTCGAGGCGCTCGGCCTCCGGCAGCGCGGCGTCGCCAACGCGGGCCAGCAGGGCCCGGAGCGCCCCGACATCGCCCCACATGGCCCCAAGCTGCCGGGCCTTGGCCACGGTGGCAGGGTTCGAGCTGGCCTGCAGCTTGCGCAGCAACGCCTCGGTGGGCTGCGTGGGCGCCAAGGCCTTGCCCCGCTGCCCGTCGATGAGTCCGTCGAGCAGGTGCGGGATCATGGGCGAGGCCGAGTCCAGCGAGGCCACGATCTCGAGGGTCTTGTCCACCAACCAGTCCTTCCGCGCATCACAGAAGCGGCGGACCGTCTTGTAGGCCAGCTTGCCGGACAGCGGGAGGAAGCGCTCGCCCTTCTCCTGGAACCAGGCGGCCGTGATGTTGGGGTCGTACAGCAGGTTGGGCTCGAGGGCCATCCACAGCAGGAAGGGCAGGTCCCGGTCGGTCGAGGCCTTGGCGGTGCCGAGCAGCTTCTCGGCGACGGTCGTGACCAGCGGCCCAAGCACGGCGATGTCATGGCCCGGGGGCGTGTTGACGGTCAGCGATCCGCCCGAGAACTGGCGCAGCGCCGTGGCGACCGCGGCCAACACCGTCGGGTGCTCGTCGGTGGCCAGGAGTTCCAGGCGCTTCTGGACCCGCTCGGTGAGGCGGTTGTTCTCGCCGGTGAACCGC
Source organism: Verrucomicrobium sp. (assembly GCA_021298285.1). Lineage (GTDB taxonomy): Bacteria > Verrucomicrobiota > Verrucomicrobiia > Limisphaerales > UBA9464 > SXXZ01. The sequence continues at coordinate 1,831 of JAJTFN010000171.1, read as the reverse complement.
GCGGCCCACATGCGCAGCGAGGGCAGCGAGGCGTCAGCCGCCTCGTCGAGCACGGTGTCGTCGGCCAACCCGGCGCTGAAGAGCGTCCACAGGGCGGCCAGGCGGGCGTCCTCCGGCCCCTGCGTCTTCATGCGGGCGAAGAGCACGGCCTTCTGCGAGGCGATGTCGGCGCGTTCCGAAAGGATCCGCTGGGCCATGCGCCGGTGCCAGACGTTGGAGTGCGCCAGTGCCTTCCCCACCAGTTCGGCGGTGCTCCGTTCGGCCAGGGCCAGACCCGCGGGCCTGGGCGGCACGGGCCGGCCGGGCTGGTCGCCGGTCCAGACGATGCGCCAGATGCGGCCACGCTCACGGTCCACGCCCTCGGGGTCGGCACCGGCGTTCTGGCAGCAGGGGTACTTGTCGTACCAGTCCATGACCCACACCGCGCCATCCGGGCCCACCTGGGTGCTCACCGGCATGAACCAGCCGTCGTTGGCCCGCAGGAAATCCCCGTCGGCCGAGGCCAGGAAGGTGCTGCCTTTGGCGGTCAGCCGGTCCCGGTGGATGGCGTTGTCATGGATGTTCCCCTGCAGGGCCATGCCGCGGAACTCGGCCGGGTACTGGTCGCCCTGGTAGATGGCCACGCCCGCGTAGGCCGCCATGTGGTGCTTGTGGTCGACGATGCTGGGGAGCAGGTCGTAGGCGTAGGGATAGGGCGGTTGCCCGGCCTGGCGCTGATACAGCCCGCCGGGGGCCAGGTGGAAGAAGTGATCGATGACGCAGGCGCTGACGAAGGCATTGCCCCGGGCGTCGAAATCCACGCCCCACGGGTTGGAGGTGCCCTCGGCGAAGACCTCCAGGCGGCGGGTCTTGGGCTGGAACCGCGCCACGCCGGCGGTCAGCAACACCGGTTCCCCGGGCTTGGACGGATCCACGGCCTGGGTCCGGGTGAAGACCCCGTGGGTCATGTACATCTGCCCGTCCGGGCCCCAGGTGAAGCCGTTGAGCAACTCGTGCCGGTCCTCCAGGCCGAAGCCCGTCTGGACAATGGTCCGCTCGTCGGCAACCAGGTCGCCATCGGTGTCCTTGAGGAAGTAGAGGTTGGGTGCGGCGCCCACGTAGACCCCGCCGTTGGCCAGCAGGAGACCGGTGGCCAGCGTGAAGCCGTCGGCGAACACCTTCACCGAATCGGCCCGGCCGTCGCCGTCGGTGTCCTCCAGCACCTTGATGCGGTCGCGACCCTTCTCGCCCGGTTTCGTACCCAGCGGGTATTCGTAGAGTTCCACCACCCACAACCGACCCCGGTCATCCCAAGTCATGGCCACGGGGTTCACCACCTCGGGCTCGGAGGCGAAGAGCCGAGCCTCGAAGCCGGGCAGCAGGGTGAAGCGCTTGCGCGCCTCTTCGGGGCTGTAGGCTGGGTTGTCGGCCGGCTTGTGCTGGCCGGTCAACTGACGGCCGGAGGGCGCGTTGGTGTAGACCGGAAAGCCGAACTTCGGGTGGCGGGGCACCTCGGCGGATGCGGAAGAGGCCGCGAGACCGGCGGCGACGAGGGCGGCAAGGGACAGGCTCGATCGGAGGCTCATGGCGTCGGGCATGATGGGACTCGTTGGTAATTCACGAAAATCCGGGCGGGGCGCATCCGTCCGTGAGATCCCGACAAGGCTGGACCGACGGTGCGGATCCCGCAACCGCGACGACACACCGGGACGACACGCTGGGGCCACGCTTCAGGAACACCGCGTTGAGGATCCCGGGCCGCGGCCATCGGATGACCCGACCGGGCGTCCGATCCGAACCCAGGGTGGCTGTGCGGCGGGAAACCAACGGAAGCCCCGCCCGAACGCTGTCC